>JBPOJG010000212.1:0-8405 GCA_052033835.1 Spirochaetota bacterium | reverse complement strand
AAGATGGCAACCCATATCTTTAACGAGTTATTTTACTCTAAATACAATATGAAATACACCATTGGTTATATATTCTTCAATAAAATCCCTTTCATTCATACAGGTATGAGAGCAACAGTTACTTGGACAGATCGTCTAAGCACTGGTCTTTATATTTACAACAGTGCAATGGGTACCGGTTATACTGGCGGTAATGGAAACGTAGGACAGCAGTTCGGTGCAAACGGAATTACTCCTTATGGTGCAGGCGGTGCGGGAAATACAACTCTTTTCGATACTTCCAGACATGCTTATGTGGACGGTCCAAACCCTATGAAGGCTTACGGTTCTCAGGTGAAGTTTGATGCAGTTCCTAACAAATTTAAAATTGTATGGAATACATTATACGGTGATGACAACCTGAAGGGAAGATCTTCCGACAAGGACTTTTACGGTCAGCAGCTGACTACATCGTATACAGCTCCGAATCGACCGAGTACATTTCAACAGGACTACTGGTTCATCAACCATATGTCTTTCATATTCACACCCATTAAAAACCTTACTGTTCTCCTTGACTGGACTTTCAGCCAGAAAAGAGGACAGGCAGTTGAGACAGCATTCGGATATCTTCAGCCGGACAACAAGATCGGAATTGATACAAACAGTGACGGAGTCAATGATTATTATCTCAGAGGAAACAAGAGAGACTTAATTAAAATCTATAACACTTACGGTATTTGGGCAAAGTATGAGTTTTCTCCTACATTCGCTCTTGCCATGAGATACGAAAAAATCGACGACAGCAGATACGGCGGTGCTCTTGCAGTGAACCCTCCAATGTTTGCTCAGACTCCAAGATACAGATATGATCTTCAGGCACAGGATGCGCTTGGACTGAGAGCTGCTTCTTCAAGAGGTATGGTTCAGACGTTTACACTCACTCCAACTTTCACAATCAGCGAGAATCTGATTTTGAAAATAGATCTGAGAAGAGACTGGGCTCTGGATAAGACTTTCATAGATCATAATGGAAGACTCGTTGCCGGACAGAACGGAATTATTGTCGGTGCAGTTGCAAAATTCTAAGGAGACAGGTATGAAAACAATTAAATTAACTTTCATTATAATGCTTGCTGCACTTACTGCAGCCTGCAATTCCAAAGGAGATGATTCTGCGAAAAGTCAGATTCTTGTGACTCTTCTGGATGCATCCAAGCACAAAACTGACGCAAGATATTCACCCTGCACTGCTGCTGTGACTATAATGAATCAGTGTGTTTCTTCAAACAACGGTTTCGGAAATGCAGAGATGTGCACAACAAATGTATGGGCAGGTATGGCTACAGCACCTACTGCTGCAACATACGAAGCACTCATCAAATGCGTATCTGCTGCGGTAAACACTTCTTACTGCAATTTTCCGCAGAACAGGGCGACATCACCAAAAGCTGCATACGACAGCTTCTTCAAAGCGTGTGACACAGACAGTGTCATACTCTTCTACAACAAATAGGTCTCCGTTAAAGACTAACCATTCTTGCCTCTTTGGTTTCCCCCCAGAGAGGCTTTTTTTTGTACAGACTCCGTCAGCCGCACAGTGCAGCGCAGCTTCAATCAACCGGTTTCTGCTATTTATGTGAAATCCCCTATTGCGTAAAAGTCGACTCCATCTGAAATGCCTATAGAATGAAATTCTGTCAGGAAAATCATTTAGAGGCCTTTTCTAATTTTTCTTCGAACAGGTGCGTCGTAGAGATTTTAATTGAACTTTAAGAGACAAGTGCATAATTTGACGAAGTAAATTTGAGTTATCTGCAGTACGAGGTGTTTTCGGATGAACCGTTTCAGGTCTGTTTTCAGAGTTTTGTTTTTAATGTTTATTCTCCAGATTCCGCTTTATTCTGATGACGCCGAAAGAACAGCAAAGTATTTCCAGAAAATCAGGAAAAATGAGGGAATGCTGACTGCTTTTTTCAACGGTATGCCCAAAGGCGGAGATATCCATCATCATTTCAGCGGTTCCATTTACGCAGAATCCTATTTTGATGTCGCAGTAGCTAAAAACTTCTATCTGAACATAGAGACTGGAGATACCTATCAGGACATTCCTGCGCATCTGGCAAATGACCCTAACATCAAACATCTGAAAGCATTCATTGACGAAATCGGATATCTGCCGGTAAAGCTGAAACTCATAACACTTTGGTCAGTAAAAGATTTCAAACGTTCCCAAAAGACCCCTGACAAACATTTTTTTGAGGCATTTCGAAAATTCGGTCCGATCATCAAAGGAAACGAAGATGTATTTCTGAAAGAAATAAAAAGACGGGCAATCCTCGAAAATGTTCAGTATCTGGAAACAATGTTTCTACGTCCGGATTATAATAAAAATGATTCAAATTTTCAGAAATACACTGACAAATATACACCGATTCTGCATGATATTCAGGAGAAAAAAGATATTAATGAATTGAATCAGATTCTCGATGAAATGTATTCACATCTGAAAACTGATCTCGCGTTTTCAGTTTTTGCAGAAAAACACAGTAAGTTCATTGAGAAAAATCACAAATTGGCAAAACTGCCTGATGAAGAAGAGAAACAGCTTCTGATCCGTTACCAGAATTTTGTAATGAGAACTGATAATCCTTCAGATGTTTTTGCTCAGATTTTCCTCTGTTTTTATTCAGATCAGATATCTGATCTGATCGTCGGAACAAACATTGTAGGTCCCGAGGATCATCCGATTGCAGTAAGGGACTATTGGCTCCATATGCAGATGTTTAATTATTTTCACAGGAGATTTCCTAAATTAAAGTATTCTCTTCATGCAGGAGAGCTGACAATTGGGGTTCTTCCTCCAGAGGATCTGTCCTGGCATATCCGATCCGCAGTGTACGATGCAGGTGCATTCAGAATAGGACACGGACTCGATATCTATTATGAAAAAGACTGTTACGGCATTCTGAATCATATGAAGAAAAACAAAATTCCTGTCGAGATCAATCTGATCAGCAATGAATTTATACTTGAAGTGCTTGATGATTATCATCCTTTTATGCTTTATCATAAAGCAGGTGTTCCTATCATCATCACCAGCGATGATATGGGAGTTCTTCGAACAAGTTTCACGGATCAGTTTGCTGTCCTTGCAAAAAGATACAGAGGAATTTCCTACAAGGACATCAAAGGATTTATCTACAACAGCATTCAGTACAGTTTTCTTGAAAACAAGGAAAAGAAAAGAATGAAGGAAATCCTGGACCTGAAATTCACGAGCTTTGAAAAAAATATTTCCGAGAATGTTGTATCCGATTTCTGAGATATGGGTTAATTGAGCAGGCTGATTTTGTACCTGCACAACATTATCCTTATTCTTTAATGCTCTGATGACCCGGATGAATCTTTATCTTTGGAAAAAGTGAAGCAATTTTCTTCAGACTGCCGAGACTTTTTCTGTTTAATTCCCTGTCCGCAGTGAAATCCCCTGGAGGAACACTGTTCTCCCATCCGAATACAGTGTGACAGGAATCCCCAAGAAGCAGATGCTGTCCGGAACTGCTGTTCACAATGAAAGCAAGACTTCCTGCTGTATGTCCCGGAGAATACAATATAATGAAAGAACCGTCACCGAAAAAATCCAGTGCAGGCATACCGAGAGTTTCTTCAATTCCGGAAAACTGAAGTTCAGTGACTGTCTTTCCTTCCCCAATCAAACGGTCTGTAGCGGACTGAACAAACATATTTTGAAAGGCTCTATGCTGAATTTCCCTAGGTCCTGTATAAAAGGGAACAGTGGCAGGAATATCCTTTGCTCCCATTATATGATCCATATGCAGGTGAGTCATAAAAACACCTTTTATTTCAGACTTTGAACTTTTGATCCATTCACCTGTCGTATTCTTTACTTTCAGTGCATCTGCATTCATCAGTTTTCTTATGATTGAGGAAACAGGCCATTCGTCCTGAGGTTTCCTGAACTCATCAGACATTCCTGTATCGACAAGAAATGTTCCAAAAACAGGATGAGTCACAGAATACATATAAATCTGTATCGGTTCCTTTCCGTCTTTGAGAGCCTTGCTGACTGAAACAGGATCATCCAGATAAATAAGGCCCGATCTGTCTACTTCCCAGTCCGCATGAACATATTTTTCGAATTTAATGGTCCCTTTTTTTTCAGAAACTGACTTTATGCTGATTTTTGCAGGAATGCCCTTGGTTTCTTCCTTCACATTCACAGAAGAAACTCTGCAGTCGGACAGTAAAAATAAAAACAGAAGGACAGGCAATGCAGTCAGAATTGGCTTTTTTTGATGCATATTGTTATAGTTTATCATTATTAGATGATTCTCCTGAAAATCTAATCGGCTTTATCTCATCCTGTCTTTAAACTGTTTAGAAATTATTAACTTACTTTACACACTTCGTGTGTAAGGTGAGTTAAAGACGCAGTGAGCCTGCCGGCGGCTTTTTTCGGGCTTGACACCCCACTGCATTGCCGCTCCGAGTGGAATTAAAAAATGAAAATCAGTCTCCTGTTTTAAGCACAGCCAGAAATGCTTCCTGAGGAATTTCCACATTGCCGAACTGTTTCATTCTTTTCTTTCCTTCTTTCTGCTTTTCGAGAAGTTTTCTTTTTCTCGAAATATCGCCCCCGTAACATTTTGCAGTCACATTTTTACGCACTGCAGAAATATTCTCTCTGGCTACAACTTTTGCACCGACTGCTGCCTGAAGTGCCACCATAAACTGATGTCTTGGAATGATTTCCTTCAGTTTCTCAAGAACTGCTCTTCCTCTCTGCTCTGCCCTGGATCTGTGAACAATGACTGAAAGCGCATCCACCGGCTCCTGATTTACAAGAATATCCATCTTTACAAGATTTGCCTGTCTGTAACCGATCGGTTCGTAATCGAGAGAAGCATAACCTTTTGTGTAAGACTTCAGCTTGTCATAAAATTCAAAAATCAGTTCAGACAGAGGAATCTCATAAATCATCTGAACCTTGTCCTTGCTGAGATATATTGTATCCTGATGTACACCGCGCTTGTCAATGACAAGTGACATCAGATTTCCTACAAATTCATTTGGAGTAATGATAGTAGCCTTTACATACGGTTCTTCCATACTCTCAATCAGATTCGGCTCAGGAAACTTGGAAGGATTGTCTACTTCATAGATCTCTCCGTCTGTTCTTGTAATTCTGTACTTTACGGAAGGAGCAGTGGAAATCAGATCGATATGAAATTCTCTTTCGAGTCTTTCCTGAACAATTTCCATATGAAGGAGACCCAGGTAGCCGACCCTGAAACCGAAACCCAGTGCAAGTGAATTTTCCTTTTCATATACAAGTGCAGCATCGCTCAGTTTCAGTTTTTCCATAGCTTCCACAAGCTCGTCAAACTGTTCCCCGTTGATAGGGAACAGTCCGGAGAATACCATAGGTTTTGCTTCCTTGTATCCCTGAACAGGTTCTTCTGTCTGTCTTTCCATCAGAGTGACAGTATCCCCGGTTCTCGCATCGGCAACTTTCTTGATACCGGATATAATATATCCCACTTCACCTGCACTCAGTGATTCCTGGGAAAGCAGCTGAAGTCTGTTGATTCCTACATCAGTCACTACGTAGTCTTTGCCGCTTCCCATCAGGAAAATTCTGTCTCCTTTTTTGACAGAACCTTCAAATACTCTCACCTTGACTACAACTCCCATATAGTTGTCAAAATAGGAATCATAGATGAGTGCTTTCAAAGGAGCATTTTTATCACCTTGAGGCGGAGGAATCAGCCTTGCAATGGATTCGAGAACCTCAGTGACATTCTGACCGGTCTTTGCGGAAATGGGGATCGCCTCTTCCGAATCAAGTCCAAGAGTATCCTCAATCAGTTCCATACATTTTGGGATATCTGCACTAGGCAGATCAATCTTGTTGATCACCGGGATAATCTTCAGATCATTTTCCATGGCAAGGTACAGATTGGCCAGGGTCTGAGCTTCTACACCCTGAGATGCATCTACAATCAGAAGCACTCCCTCGCATGCCATCAGAGATCTGGAAACTTCATAAGTAAAATCCACATGTCCGGGCGTATCAATCAGATTGAACAGATATGTATTTCCATCCTTGGATTTGAAATCAAAGGACGCATTGTTTGCCTTAATCGTAATCCCTCTTTCTCTTTCGATATCCATTGTATCGAGGATCTGATCCTTTTTTGTTCTTTGGTCTGTCACCAAGGTCAGTTCGAGAAGTCTGTCTGCAAGTGTGGATTTCCCGTGGTCGATATGTGCAATAATCGAGAAATTTCGGATTCTACTGATTTCGTGTTTCATTTAGGCATTTTCCGCCAGTTTAATATCTTCGTCAGTTACCACAGTTTTGGTATAACGTATTACTTCCACATCTTTTATGCTTACGATTCCCTGAGGCATAAACGAATCGAGAAGAGCTACAATTTCTTCTGTTTTGGACTCTGTTTCAATGACTGTAATAATGACTGTAGATTCTCTTGACCAAAATTCAGTGAAATAACTGTCAGTGTATTTCAGCTTCATATCCATTCCAAAACCCGCATTGGATTTCACAATTGTGCATCCGGTCACATGAAGTTCCACCAGTTTATCCAGAAGAATTTTATGGAAAAGTTTTCCGTCTACAATCTCATCGTTCTTAACATAAATGGTGATTTCTTTTCTTCTGTCTCTGATCTTCATTTCTACCTCGTTTCGGAAAAATGGGGCGTTTTAAATCTCCCAGACAATTCCGTCTCTTCTGAATTGAGTACAAAAAAAGCATTAGGAATTTACAAGGAAAAATTCACCGGAATAATATGAATTCATCATATATTTGAGACTGAAAAAAACTGAATATGACGGATTTTTTAAAAATGAAAAATTGCCATAGAAATAAAGTATAAATATGCAATCGATAGAGTGTCAGCCTGCAATTTTCAAAGACAGTTACCGAATTATTCTGACACCCTAGACAATTTTGAATCCATACCTGAGTATTTACTGTCTCAGGCAGAAGCGGTACAGATCTCACAACAGACATCTTTGAACTGCACCGCTTCAGCAGTCTTCAGAGCTGCTGAGCCAGATAATTTGCAGCGCCGATATCAGCTATAATCTGCTGCTGCGCTTCAATCCAGTCAATATGCTCTTCTTCAGAAACCAGAATTTTTTCGAGAAGTTCCCTTGATCCGTTGTCTTTGAGTTTAACACATAACTCGATTCCGCGATTGAGTCTTTCCACTGCCGCAAATTCAACTTCGAGGTCAGCCTGAAGCATTTCAGTAATGTTTTTCCCAACCTTAATCTTCATATATCTCTGCAAATCAGGGATTCCGTCGAGAAACAGTATTCTTTCAATGACCATATCTGCATGTTTCATCTCTTCAATAGATTCTGTCTTCATATAATCAGCCAGTTTTTTGTACCCACTGTTCTGATTCATTTTTGCATGAATAAAATACTGATTGATTGCAGTCAGCTCTGCGCTCAGGACTTCTCCTAAAATTTCAATGATCTCAGAATTTCCTTTCATAACCATCTCCTCATTTTTTTTCCACCGCTCAATTTCTGATTATTTTGAGGTCGAAATTAAATCAATTGATTTTACGGATGGCAGAATTTGATCTTTCAGCAAGGAACAGAGCTGATCCGTCACTTGTAATTGCACGCGGGGTATTGAAACGTGCATCTAAATGGACGGATGAATTCACATAACCACTGCTGTTCCCTGTTGCAGGACCTGCCAAAGTAGTGACAATTCCTGTAGACAGTTCAATTTTCCTGATATCATTATTCGATTCAGTCACATAGAGATAGGTCCCATCATTTGTAATCCCCTCCGGATTATTGAACTCAGCAGATGTTCCGGTTGCATCTATATGCCCTGAATTATAGGATTTCCCAGCAAAAACCGATGCAGTCCAAGTTCCAATGACCGTTTTTCTGATTGTATGCGAGCTTTTGTCGCTGATGTACATTGTGCTTCCAACAAGAGTCATACTCTGCGGATTTGTAATCCCGGAAGTCAGAACAGTTTTGACTGTCAAAGAATATAGATCCAGTTCCATAATTGAATTGGCTGTATCGTCTGAAATATAGAGTTTATTATTATAAACAATCAGACCTCTTGGGGCAAGCAGCTTGCTGTTTTTGGAAATGATTGTAGTCACTTTTCCTGTGGAAATCTCCACTTTTCTGACAGCATCATTTGTAGTGTCGGAAAAATACACATATACGCCGTCGCATGTCAAATCGACAGGAGTATCCAGCTTTGCCGCAGTTCCAGTACCATCCAAGATTCCCCTTTCTCCGCTTCCCGCAAGCGTTGTCGTCTCACCAGTTGAAATAACTATTTTTCGAATTACATTATTATCTTTGTCTCCGACAAACAGATTTGTACCGTCCGT
>JBPOJG010000196.1:0-8051 GCA_052033835.1 Spirochaetota bacterium | reverse complement strand
ATGATTCCGGGATCTGGGACTTTGTGGGCACGGATCAGGTCAGATTCGTGAACGCTGCAGGACAGGCGCTGGAACTGACTCAGATTCCTGTGCTGATTTTTTCGGAAGTGATGAGAGATGCGGATCTTTTTGTCGGAGTTGCCAGTGTAGGAAACGATCCTGAATGGAGAGACAGAGGCGATCTGAACAGTGCACAGAGGACATACTGGGAGGGGTATTCTTTCGGAGATCTGAACGAGATGGCGAAGATGAGAAAGTCCATTCTCGAAAAACTTCTTCCCCGTCTGAAAATAGCCTCAGTCTCTGAAATAAAGGACAGGTTTCTTGTGGTGAAAGGAAAGAAGAGGACTTACAAGATTCATATCGGAAGCACGAACATTCTGATGGAGCCGAATGACGAGTATCTCTGCATTGTTCCTGACAGAAAGAAGGAAATAAATGATAAAATATTTCTTTCCTTTGAAGGTGACTCGGGACTCTCCGTTCTTATCAGCAAGGCATTTCTTCTCGCCGAAGACGACAAGATAAAGGATGAGACAATCACTAGGCAGATAGAAAAATAAAAGATATGAGAAAATCAGCCTCAACTTATTCTTCAGTCTGATGCTGTTCCGGCAGATTAGAACAGTAAAGTTTATGCCGGTAGTCTGGAAAGTTCGAAAGGCCTTAATGGGTGATAATAAACCGGAAACTTTGGAGGAGCAGAAGAAGAGAGAGGAAGAATGCTCTTCTCGGACTGATTCCAGGATACAGCGGACTTTACAGAACAGGTTCTTATCTGGGCGGGGGACTGTTTACTGTTTTGGAAACGGCAGCTCTGGTGAATTTTATGGACGTATATAATGCCCAAAAGGCTCCTACAAGTTATATGCAGTATTTGGGTTCTTCGGATTATCTGGCTGTCAATATGAACTTCGCTTACATTTATTCTGGACTTGCTTCACCTGCTCAAAGTTTCTTCAGTTCACGTGCAATGGTATATTTTTTGCAGGGCACTAAAGTTCATAATTATTCAGGAGGTGTCACGAGAAGTGGAATCCTGAGATTCGGAACAGAGAACAGTTTTTATATAGAAAAAAATTATGCTGCGGCAGCATTAGGGCTTTTATTGGCAGCTGATGCAGGAATCTCTTATCTGTCTGCTGTTTCCTGGAATGAAGGAAGTTACATTTCTCTGTGCGAGGGGCTCCTTATAGTATGTTAACATTTTACAATGGAACCTCCTGGCTGGATGCGCCAACGGTGACAAACAGCTATAATTCAAATCCAGAACTGTTTTTAAATAATGTTTATTATACAGCAAATTACAATCCTTCTGCAGACACAGGCGAGATCAGACGCTCTGTTTCCGGTACGTTGGAAACAGGATTGACTTTTTCATCAAACCCTGATTTCAGTTTTTCCGGCCATATCAGCAGTTTCGGTATGATCAAAAACTCGACCGGCATTTTTTTAATGAGAGCCGTAAACTCTTCTTCTGAAGGTGCGAGTATCACACTTTATAAATCTGCAGACGGGATTTCCTGGCAGAATATCAGCCCTACCGATCTTCTGACGGGATTAACTGGGAAACAATAAGCTTTTAATAGAAATTGAGATCGAATTGAGAATTGCAGTTCAATTTGTTTCTTGACTGATTTTGCGTCTCAAATAATCTCTCCTGCATATCTTACAGGAGAGATGCTTGAAAAAAACTATACCGCTCAGTCTGCTTCTGTTTATTTCTGTCTTTACTTTCCATTCCGGTCTTAGAAGCGATGCTGCTGTCTGGAATGAGGGTGAAAAGAAAATTTCTCTCGGTAAAAAGATATCCATATTAGAGGATACGGATAAACAGCTGAAAATTTCAGATATCCTTTCTCCAGAATGGCAGTCAAAGTTTCTGCAAAGCAGTGATGATGTACCAGGTTACGGTGTAACTGAATCAGCATTCTGGGTGAAAATTAATATTCAAAATAATGCTTTGACGGACAAGCTTCTTCTGCTGGAAGTTGATCAGCCTCAGTTTGATGAGATAAAACTTTATACACACAATTCTGCAAAGGAAGAATTTGTCGAACGGACTACAGGAGATCAGTATCCTTTTTCGAGCAGAGACATTGAATATTATAATTATGTTTTTAAGCTGAATCTGCCTTCAAAATCCGAGAATACTTTTTACCTCAGGCTTGTAATGAACGGACCAACATCAATTCCTCTGTACCTTTGGGAACCGGAAAGTTTTTTCTCATATGCGTCACTTGTTATGAGCGGATTCGGAGCATTTTTCGGAATGATGACCGTAATGCTTGTCTACAATATTTTTCTATTTTTCAGCATGAGGGATATATCATACTTATATTATGTGCTCCTTGTATTTCTGGAGCTCCTGGCAGCAGCTGTTTTTGCCGGTCTCGATGGGCAGTATCTCTGGCAGAACTCGCCCTGGTTCGGAGAACTGATTCATCACTGGTGCATTATCGGGGGAAATATTACAGCGATTCTGTTTACTATGAACTTTCTTCAGACAAAAATGAATCTGCCCGGAGTTCATAAGTCCCTCAAATATTTAATAGCTGCAGATATTGTCATACTTTTTATGCCCTTCGCTGGACATATAACTCTTTCCATAAAGACAAACATCGCACTTTATCTCTCTACGATACCGATATTCTTCTTTATCGGAATGAAAAGTTATCAGAAGGGTGTTCATGCAGCAAGATTCTACCTTCTTGCATGGTGTGCAATCATGGCTGCCGGCATCATATTTGCATTGAGCAGAGTGAATATTCTGCCGGACAATTTATTTACCAACTATGCAGTGCAGATCGGTTCTACTTTCCAGGTTCTGCTTTTTTCATTCGCACTTGCTGACAGAATCAATTATCTGAAAAAAGAAAGAGAGGCTGCACTTCTTGAAAAACTTTCAGAGTCGGAAAAGGTAGCTTCTCTCAGCCGTGCCTTTGAGAGGTTTGTTCCGAAGCAGTTTCTGGAATTTCTGGAAAAAGAAAATATTGCCTCAGTTCAGCTTGGAGACAATATTCAGAAGACGATGACAATTCTTTTCTGTGATATCAGATCATTTACAGATCTTTCAGAAAAAATGACACCGGACGACAATTTTCATTTTATCAATGAATATCTCAGCCGAGTAGGTCCGCTCATCAGAAATCATGGGGGCTTTATTGACAAGTATATCGGTGATGCAATTATGGCACTGTTTCCGGATCATGTTGAATCGGCAATAAAGACGGCGGTTGACATTCACAGAGCTGTCAGCGAATTTAATGTGCATAGACATGAAAGAGGACTGCCTCGCGTTTTTATCGGGATTGGAATTCATACGGGCAAGCTGATGCTTGGGACTGTCGGGGAGGAAAACAGAATGGATACAACAGTCATATCTGATTCGGTAAACCTTGCTTCCCGAATTGAAGGACTGACTAAAAAGCTTCATGCACCTATCATTATAAGTTATTCCGCTTATTCAAAACTTGAATCCTCCGATAAATACCCGCACAGGTATCTCGGCAAGTTCAGAGTCAAGGGAAAAAAAGAAGCAGTGCAGCTTATAGAAATTATAGAAGACTCTCTGGATCTGTATGCAGCAGAGAAATTGAAAACAAAAAAACAGTTTGAAAATGCAGTGAATCTGTACGAGAATCAGGAATATCAGGAAGCATCCAGAGGATTCAAAGCTGTTATGAAGAATTTTCCTGAGGATACAGCATCTATGATTTATATTCTTCAGTGTGACAAAAAAATGCAGGGAATAGCAGATTCTGAAAGAGAATCAGAAGAATCTGTCGGGGAGGAATTATGAAAGAGTTTAATATTAAGAGAATAGCATTCTTTTTTTACGGATACAATCTGGCAGAGACTACGAGGGCAATTGAAGTTGCCTCTGCACTGAGAAAGAAAGGGATTGAGATAGAATTTTTCAGTCACGGAGGACCTCACAGCAGACGTCCTGACGAAGCAGGATTTAAGAATACGTTGATGCTTCCTCAGGTCACAGAGAAACAGCATGAAAGGTTTCTGGACCTTGACCAAGGAAGAGCAAGAGGAGAGCTCTATTCTCCTGAAGAATGGATATCCTTTGCAGGTTCCGAAATAGAGATACTGAAAAATTTCCGACCGGATGCAGTATATGCCGGATTCAATCTTTCCTCAGTGCTTTCAACAAGAGCTGTCAAATGCCCATTGATTTTTCTTGTACCTGCTCAGGCAATAAGGACGTATTATGAGCAGAAACTGGGATCATTCCCTGAATTTATGGAAAATGCCGTTACACGGATTCTACCACAGAAATGGAAAGATGGAATATTTAATTATTTTATGTCTAACATTAATTATCTTCCAATTGACAATATCAATAAAGCCGCAGACAGTCTCCAGGTTAAAAGACTGGAGAATGCTTTTGAAATTCTGACTGGGGATCTGATGCTTCTTTCCGACCTGGAACACATTACAGGAATGCCTTCTTCAGTTCTTCCTAAGGATCATTATTATATAGGACCTTTATTTGCCAATCTGCCAATGGAAGTCCCCACTGAGGTGAAAAAAGTATTCAGCGGAAATGAACCGAAAATTTTCTGTGCAATGGGCAGTTCCGGTTCTGCTGAGATTCTGAGAATCTCACTGAATGCTCTGAAAAAGACGAATTACAGAGTAGTCGGAGCGGTCACTTCCATTATGGATCCGGAAGAATTTGCTCCGTTCAATGACAGATTTTATGTGACTCGGTATCTGCCTGCAGTGCAGGTAAACGAACTTGCGGATATTGCAGTGACTCACGGAGGTCAGGGCACACTGCAGAATTCAGTCTGGGCAGGAAAACCTATGGTCGGCGTTCCGTTTCAGTTCGAGCAGCAGATGAATCTGGATATGATGGTCAGAGCCGGCATAGGAATCAAGATAAAAATGCATGAGTATACCGGTGAACGTCTTCTGCATGAAATCAGGCATATTCTAAAAAACCCTTCCTACACTGAAAACGCTCAAAAAATGAGTACCGTTTTCAGAGGCACCAACGGAGCAGAAAATGCTGCAGAGATCATTATGAAATATTTAAATAATAAGGATTAAGATGATCCTGCAGTCAATCCTCAAGAAAAGAGCTTCCCTTCAGCAGGCTTTCAATTCCTTCTTCTGAGAGTTCATAAGTGTCGTGAGCATCTGCGAGAGCAAAAAGTTCTTCTTCAATTTCCTCATATTCACTGTCAGAAAATGGATCCATATCACTGCTCTCTTCTCTTTTCTGCAGACTGCTTTTTTCTGCGGAACCGATACCCAGAAGTTCATATTCTTCCTTATCTGAAAATTTTCCATCGTTCATATTCTGTATCCTTTTTGTTTATTTCGGAAAACAGGAGGCGGGAGAAAATACCCTAAATTGGGTATTTTTTTAAGTTTACACCATCTTTTCTCTAAGGCAGAAACTGATCGAAAGGGAGAATGGATATTCTGTCGGAAATCTGCTTTTCAAAGTTTTCGAGATGCACCTGATAAAATTTAGGAATTGGAACTCTTTCTGAAAAGTAATTGATGTGGCTGGAAATGTTTTTTTCACTGAGTTTGCATTCGACTGCAAACAGGGGCTTTTTATTTTTTAGTACAACAAAGTCGACTTCTCTCTTGTCTGTATCTCTGATATATCTCAATTCCATTTTTTGACCTTCGGCATCTTCGTGGAAATGACAGAATTTCAGAAGCTGACAGGCAGTCATATTTTCGAAACGGGCACCTGGATCTTCCACCTGACTGAAATCCCAGAGGTAAAGTTTCTGTTCTTTTTTCACTGCTCTGATTTTGGGAGCGCCGAAAGGAGAAATAGTGAATGCATAGTATAAAGAATCCAATATTCCGATCCATCTTTTGCAGGTTTTAAAGTCAATCTGCAGATCTTCCGCAAGAGACTTATGAGAAAGCGGAGAACCTATTCTGCGGGGAAGTTCCTCTGCCAGAAGCTGCATCTTGTCCAGATCCTGTATATTTTCAAGATCGCGCAGATCCGTCCTGACAAGTTTATTAATTCTCTCCAAATGCCAGCGTCTCAAAAATTTTTCATCCTGTCTGTGAAAGGCCTCAGGGAATCCTCCAAACTGAAAAAGCCGTTTCAAGTTTGCCTTCGTATTTCCTACTTCGGCAAGTGTATAAGGATGGAGCCGGTAATAATGATACCTGCCTAAAAGAGAATCACCGCCTTTTCGGAAATGATCCAGACGTGCTGAACCTGTAATTAAAAAAGCATGGGTTTTTTTGAGTGTATCATAGAATCCTTTGATGAGATTCCGCCAGTTTTTGAATTTATGAATTTCATCCAGAACAATCAGTTTCTCAGTTCCTGGCCATTCTCTGTTTCTGATTTTAGCTCTGTGTTCTTCCGAATCCCAGTTCAGATAGGCAGGATGCCCATCCTTGAAATCCTGTATCATTGACTGAGAAAGAACAGTCTTTCCGACCTGCCTCGGTCCGCCGAGAAAAACCATCCTTTCCTTCAGATCCTCCTGAATCAGAGGCACAAGATAGCGCATGAGTAAAATGGAGTCAATGCCAATTTACTCATGCATCAAAAATTCACCATTTCCTGTTGAAAAGATAATATGCAGGTATCCCGGTCAGAGTGATTCCGATTCCCCACATTGCGTTTGTCGGAAAATTGACTGCGAGATTGAAAATCACGACTGCATTTCCAGCAGCAAACAGAATTGGAGTAAATGGAAACAAAGGAATCTTATAATCAGAAATCATTCCTTTTTTCATCAGATAAAAAGGAGTCAGTGCAGTGATGATCGAAAGTGCAAGGACAGCACAGGTGATCATATACAAAAGCATATAAATGCTGTTTACAAAGAGCAGAAGTGAGGAATACACTCCCAGAAACAGAACTGCTTTCCACGGTGTTCCGTACTTTGGATGGAGTTCAGAAAGGGACTCATAGAAAACTCCGTCCTTTGCCATCGCATAAAACAGTCTCGGAGCACCGAACATCATTGCAGAAACAGATCCGACAAGAACCCAAAGCACAAATACACTGAAAACAATCTTGAGTCCTTTTCCGAACAGTGCTTCTGCAGAAGTGAGTCCCACCTGTTCAGAAGCAGCAATCACTTTCATATCAGCCGAGTAGAGATATAAAAGATTGATGGATGTATACAGTATAATGACAAATCCGAGAGCAGCATAAATCGACTTGGGAATGTTCTTTTCGGGTTCTTTGACCTCTCCTGCAAAATAGGTCACAAGGTTCCAGCCCAGGTAAGTAAAACTGACAGGAACAATTCCGAGAAGAATCAGAGAAATGCTGTTGTCGGGAAGAGGCAGATTGGCAACCGCTTTAAAATTTCCGCCGTCCAGTTTTCCAAACAGAAATCCCGCGATTACAAAAAGAGAAAGTCCTCCAACCTTGAGTGCAGTAAAAAAATTCTGCAGACGCACTGCCCTTTCCACACCTCGGATATTGACCCAGGTAAAAAAACCTATCATCAGAATACCGATGATCTGTGCACTTCCGAAACTGATTTCCATAAATTTCAGATTGATATGAAAAAGTTCAAACTTCAGATCTGGAAAAATATCAAAAAAATTGCTCGAAAAAGCGAGAGCAATCACGGTTACATTTGCGGAAAGATTGGCCAAGAGGGCCGCCCATCCGCTCATAAATGCCACCAGAGGTGAATAGGCTTCCTTCAGATAGATATAGTCCCCGCCGGCCTTAGGGAAAATGACTGCAGGATAGGCATAACTCACTGCCCCTGCCACTGCCATCAAACCGCCCAAAATCCAGCAAATAATGATGAGACGAGGATCTCCTACGTCCCTTGCCAGTGCACCCGCCGAAATAAAAATCCCGGAACCTACGATCGAACTGATCATCATGGAGGCAGAATCCTGCCAAGAAAGTGTTCGCTTTAAATCCATAGCTTTGGGAACTGTCTAATCATAAGCATGAAGTTCAAGAATATTTTTTTAATACTGATAATTTTCCTCTCGGTCGGAGTGTCCTGTAAAAGGGAGAAGACTGACGGCACTGTTCCTGTCATTATGGAAGAGAAAAAAGTCCCTGAAGC
>JBPOJG010000277.1:0-2271 GCA_052033835.1 Spirochaetota bacterium | reverse complement strand
TCCCGTCAATTCATTTTAATGATAAACGCCCTGCTGAGCGGCACCCTGAGGCTCTCGAAGGGTGAATTTGAGAGTCCCGCTATCGCGAGGATTTTCTGCATAGAAAGTCTGCTCTCGCCTATATTTTTCAAAGACGCTGTCTTTTGATATGTTCTATGCTTTTTGCAAAAGACTGACTTTTTCTGTCTCCTCTATTTTCATAAAATACTTTACTTTCTCAATATATCTCTTTTCCACTTTCTTTCTTTTTTTCTTATGGAAGAAAAAAGAAAGAAAGTGGAGCAAAGAAAGAGGCGAGCTTTGCAAAGCCTTCAGGCGGGCAAAGCGAGGCCTGCTGGGTTTCGCTCTTCGAGCGAAAGGGGGGAAGAACCCGCTGCTCGCCGTGCAGGCACGCTTCGCTGTTGGCCACGCCTTCGGCTGCCTGCACGTCTTCGCACGCTCCCTGTGGGAGATGCTTTGCGGTGTTGGAATACAGCTTTTTTCTGCTGACAGCCCTGCAAAATGAGCAATAATTTGCAGTTCCTTTGACCTAAATAAACTGCGGATACTAAAAATTATTAATCCTTATCGAATAATAGATTAATCTGCGTGCTTGCTGCACGATCAAGATTGGAATGAGCAGCACTGAATGTAATTTTGTTATCCCTCACTAGAAGGATCAAACCATAGTATTCTTCCAATACAGGCTTGCTTGGATTTTTAGGATAAAAAAACACAGCATATACATCACGCTTTTGCTCTTCTTTGAATCCGTTTGGTAGAATATCTACTACGTAAGATCCATTTTTCAGAGCCTTCAGCAGTTTTTCGTTAGAAAACAGCTTATAATAATGAAGCAGATCTTTTTTATTCTTCAAGTCTCTGAGAAAAAGTTCTTCGCATTCCTTCAAAGTAAGTTTTTTTCCCGTCTTCTTTCTGTATCTTGCCAGAATTTCATCAGTGATATAATGTTCAAAATGAGATACAAAAAAGTTCATATCTTTTTTTACTAAAGCATCTCTTGTAAGTTTCATAAATGGAACTACTCTTTCTTTTATGATCTTTCTGTAATCCAAATTCCGCTTTTCATAAGACAATGCAACGATACCTTCATCCTCCGGTCTCAAAAAAAAACCTTCTTCAATTTTTTTTCTTGTTCGAAGCCAATAGTTATCCACTTCCTGACTCTGTAAAATGATAAAATTACATAGTAAAAAAACACCAATCATTTTCTTCCTCATTTTATCACTCCATAGATAGGATTTACATTGATTCCAGGATACTGTGCCTTGAAAGCATTCACTGATTTCATATTGCCCGAACTGCTTTTTAAAGGATCAGGAACAACTGGATTATTCAGAAAAAAAGCAACAGGATCTTTTCGGGGTTTCATATAATCATTTACAGCCGAAATAGCATCCGGCCTTTTGCCTAAAGTATTTCTGTTCAGCATCGGCCCGGCATAATGATTGATGAAATAGGCAGGCGATATTACAAATTCAGAGCCATCTGGTCTTCGATACTCCTTTGAAATCACTGTCATTTTCCCATCATTACTATCTGAACGATAGACAACGGAAACATGAGAATGTATTCCTTCTGCGTTCCCTGAATCACCAGCAAATCCTAGCTGCTGACCAGCGGGTACAGTATCTCCTATTCTATAACTGCCAGGAAAACTGTCGTTGTGTGCATATTTGATATGGAAAACTTCCCCGTTAGGCAGTTTTGATTCTACTTCTGCATAATTGCCTAACCTGCCACCTGGCCCCTTCTGGGTGATTTTTCCGCCAAGCATACTGTAGACAGGATCGTTTCGCTGTGCAGGATAATCATCTCCTCGGTGAATGTCGTTAGGACCGTATTCAGGCCATATTGCCCACGTTTCAATCTTCCCATCTTCCAAATTTTTCAGCGGATTCCGAATATTTTCACTTATCCAGAATTCGCCTGCTGAATATGGTTTAAATACTTTTGGAAGCGTTTCAAGCTTTTCCTTCAAATCATTTTCAATGTTCTCTTCCCTTTCCGCATTCGTGCTATACCCATACCCATTTTCATAATTGTCGTTTGCTTCCTTTTCCCACTGATTGTGCTGCGCCCGTTCACTTGGAAACATTATAAGCTTTGCCAAAAGACTTTTCTTTTCATAATTATGCACAAGCACACCCTGTTCGCCTACAAAATAATTATGCGTTCCTTCGACTTCAAAATTGTAGACCGTGATGTCCGGGCTTGGAAGGGGTTCCACTGATACTACGGAGGCAGGGTTTCCTCTGGAATTGAGAAGAC
>JBPOJG010000529.1:0-3768 GCA_052033835.1 Spirochaetota bacterium | reverse complement strand
CGCCCTTCAGTGATCCCATCGCCGCCATTCTTCTCATTGTTTCACGGATGTCTCTTTTGAATCTGGCTTCATCCAGACAGTCAAGGGATGTGCTGAGTGCAGTACAGAGAACATGGTTTGCACCCGCAGTTCCGAAAAGGAAAGAAGGTTTATTCTTTTCCATAATCTCCATCTGAGTTCCGGAATCTCTGAGTCCGTACTGATGAAATTTATCCGGATCTTTGCAGTCCTGAACAGTAATCCATCTGTATGTATAAGTATACCAATTGGCCCAATACCATTGTCTTTCCTGCTTCGTTGCAGTGATGTCTTCACACTTGCCGCTTGTGCGCAGAACAGATGTGTATTCGGCTCCTGTAATCCCGGCGTGAGTAGGAAGAGCAACTGTGGTTTCGTTTCCTCCGATGATTGAAGAAGCGATGCAGATCGGTCCGCAGTTTCCTTTCAGAACATCTTCAAAGTTCAGGTATGGTCCTTTCAGAGTATTGTAAGTGACATTTGAACCCGCCTGCTTGGAAACGAGCACCGGATATGCCCAGTCCTGTGTCTTTTTTTCCACAGTCACTCCGAAAAATCCCTGACTTAATGAATCACCGATAACACCCGGTTTTCTGAACAGTTCGCCTTGAGTTTGAGCTTGGAGAGATCCTCCGATAAGAAGAGCCAGCACGGCTCCGCCAATAAATTTTTTCATTTTTTTCCTCCCGGAAATTTTCAATTCGACTGTCAAAGCTTAGGCAGTCAGTAACTACCTTAACTATCTAACACTGTTTGCAAGTCAATAAAAAAATTATTGTGTCTCAGAAAAAGATTTCAAGTGCTGTGGTATTCCAGCCATTCTTCGTATCCAAGGAAGACGTCAATTTTCCTGTTGAGCCTGTTTTCGATATGAATTCGAGTGATTCCGGGGCCGGAAGAATGGTTTTTCTCCGCGATTTCAGGAAAATGCTCAAGTGCAATATCAAACTGATAGGCACTCATCCAGAAAAAATGAGTTTTATTCCTTAAATCAGGAATAGGCTCTTCCAGTTTCAGAATGTATGTATAACATTTCTCATAAACAGATTCTATTTCCTTACTTCTGTCGTGAGTCAGTTTGATAAAATCAGGGTTTGGAAGAATGTGTTCGAGTGAGGGATGCTCATCTTCTCCCAGTGCATCTAAAGTGCCTGAAACCCAGATATTCTTTTTGCAGAGTTCCTTCATTGTCTTAAGGCCGGCTGTCCAGATGACACCTTTGCAATCTTCATATTTCCAATGATCCTGCCATGCATTCATTCTGGTGACAAGGAGATTGCCCTCCGGAGGTTTTTCAAAACCTGAGACGAATTCTCTGGAAAAATGAAACCCTTCATTTCTGAGAGGCCAGATCCCGGAAAGATCAGATGTCTTCGGTGAGTGTTTTCTGTAGAGTACCTTAGAGTCAAGAGTTCTGCCGTCATCTGTCTCACCTTTCAGAATCATTATCCGACCGTAATCTCTCTCCAAAATACTGACACCAATTTTCTGATGACACCCTCCCCCATATTTCATCAATTCTTCTCTTTCTTTGCGAATACAGCCGTCCACATTCTTGATCGTCATTTTTTTCAGGAAGGCACGAAGGTCATCTCTTCCTTTTCTGATCTCAACTGCAATTCCTCCCTGTGCAGGCGCATTTGGATTGGAAGAAAGCGGGAGCACCAAAAAAAGACAGTCATTCAGCAGAGAATGAAAGAAATCCCTTTCTGATTTGAGTTCCTCGTCCACTGATTCATTGAATCTTTCGATTAAAATTCTGTCGATTCCAGCTTTCGCAAATACAATTCCTGAAGCAGTTCCTTCCTGCCATTTTCTAGCTCTAGTCCGCAGATTTCCTCTGACAGGTTCAAATACGATTTCTTTGTTGAGAAGTTTGTCGGGGAGATATTCTGAGAAAAATTTCTTCAGGTTATATTCCCTTCTAGGAGACGAAGACATAATGACGAGTTTGTCTGGAGGATTAAGAAAATGTTCTTTTTTAAATAGGAGGATATCCCTCTGGTCGGCCCTTCCAAGGACAGAAATGATTTCTGTTTCGGGAGATTCTTCCGTTTCCACATCTTTCCAGGAGTGTACAACGATATCTACTTTGTCTGAAAGAAGGTCTTCTTTAAAGTCTTTTGTAAATATGCCTCTGTCTTTCATTTCTGAAAGAGGCGTAACTTGATCCTTGTCTCCTACAGTTTCACGGAAGTAGTATTCAATCGGCTTTTCCTGACGGATCCGCCTGATTGCTCTGGCAACTAGGTAAGACTGTATCCTGGCAAGCGGACTTTTTCTGGATGCAATTCTGATTGAGCTATACAAGGAATATCTTCCCAACAATATACTGAATTTAGGTTAATTCCAAACTCTCGTTCTTGGGCTATTTTTGAAACTATTATTTGTAAATCTTTACGTAAAATTTTCAGTCTGTTTTCTGTTTCTCTCAGAGAGTTCAGTATATTTTCAAAACTGTGGTATTCAATGTTTTCTCCTGAATACATTTCACCGAAATTCTTTTCTCTGAAATCTATGATCTGAAGAGGTTCCGTTTTGCTCTGAATCATATCCTCGAAAGGAACAGGTGCACACAGGACATAAGCTTCCGTTTCAGGGAGATTATCTCCTTCATATTTTTTTGCGGAAGGAAATCTGTTCATCAGATACTCAATACGATCATTATTTCTCGCAAAAATGTAAACGGTTCTTCCTTTTTCGGCAAGATATGGGATTACTTTTTCGGCAAGCTGACCGCTTCCGACGACAGTAACGCTTCTGTTTTTCAGAAGTTTTTTTGCAATTCCGCCATAAGACTGATCACCTAAATTTCTGAGATGGGAAGATCTGATCTTTCTGGCATCTTCGATGATCTGATCCCTCAGAGCCCTGGCATATTCACCGAGTGCTGTAGCAGGAAGACTTTCATTTTTAAAAGTTTCTTTGAACTGGGCCATTACTTCCGTTTCGCCAAGCAGTCTGGATCTGATTCCGCTTGCAATTTCCAAAAGCAGTGAATACGCTTCATAGCCTGTATGCACCTGATATCCAAGTCTAGGATATACAGCATCTTCTGAAATAAGTCTGGAATCACCGATGTACAGAGTTCTCATACATGTCTGCCATATCAGAAAGCCCGGCAGATTCAACTCCGCTCTGTTCTTTTCTTCAGAATGAAAAATAAGTAGATTCGACCACATCCTGAAATAACCATACTCCCTATTAAAAAGCGGATTGTCACGGTTTTGTCAGGGAATAAAAGTTTTTTGAGTATCCGAATTCAAGTGAGACTCTAAATCAAGTCGAAATTCTTCCACTGGAACACAGAGAATTTTTCCCTTCTGAATTTTTTCACTGCCCCGATATAAGAAAGTGCCTTCTGCCATCGGATAATCTTCGAGAAAACTTTTCAGTCCCTTGAGATCGCTGCCCCTGATTTTTTCAGTATTTTTCACCTAGGAATTGCAATCATCAGTTTTTCGCCTTTAATGATGAAATAGGCAAGCTGAAAGGGGGATGTCAGAATATCGGCAGCAAAAGCAAACGGATATAGAATAACTGTTCCTGTATTGACTGCAATCTGTCGGTAAGTGAGTCCAAGCGATGCAGGAATTACGATCACCTCAATTTCCGCCGGGATTTTCCCTTCTGCAATCTCCTTCTTAATTTTCCTCAAAGTCTCAGATTCTTTCAATTCTTTCAGTGTCCCGTCTTTGCCAGTTCTGTTTTCAGTTTCTACTGCTTCTTCTTTTCTAATCTGATCTGCAA
>JBPOJG010000220.1:0-5504 GCA_052033835.1 Spirochaetota bacterium | reverse complement strand
CCACTGCTCAAGGAAAATATCCGACTGCAGCTCGACGGAGGTGCTGAGATTGTAATGATATTTGATACATCCGCAGGCGAACTTGATCTGGAATCTTTCAGAGAAATTATTCTGCCCGGAGTTCAGGAACTTGCTTCTGCATTTCCAGATAAAATCGGATACTATTCGAGAGGCACAAGTGAATCTCATGTGAGATCTGCAGCAAAGATTACTGATCTGGCAGGACTCGGTTTTGATCATAGACTGGATATGACCTCAATGCTCTCTGAAAAAAAGAAAGGGTTTATGCAGGGAAATTTTGATCAGTCGTTTCTGTTTCAGGAAAAGGATGTTTTTAAATCCACAGTGCAGAAGTACTTTTCGAAATTAAAAGCTCTGAGTCCTGAAGAAAGAAAAGGGTGGGTCTGCGGTCTGGGTCACGGGGTTCTTCCGAAGACTCCTGAATATAATGTAAAATATTTTGTAGAAACAGCACGGGAGACTTTTTCATGAAAAAAAATCTTTCTGATCTCATCGCCAAGTACGACGTTGCAGCGCCCAGATATACAAGTTATCCGACAGTGCCTTACTGGTCGGATTCTCCTACTGTGGATGAATGGATGGATTCCATCAGAACATCTCTGAAAAATCCTTCTGCTAAAATTGCCCTCTATGTCCATCTTCCTTTCTGTGAGACTCTCTGTACATTCTGCGGATGCAACAATTCCATTACCAAAAATCATACAGTGGAAGAACCTTATCTGGAAACTCTCTTTAAGGAAATTGACATCTATACAAAGAATGTGGAACAGTTTTCGATAAATGAAGTGGCTGAACTTCATTTCGGGGGAGGAAGTCCAACTTATCTTTCCGAAAAGAATCTGGATACACTTGTCTCTAAACTTAAGAGTTCATTTCGTTTTTCACCGAACGCAGATCTTTCCGTCGAAGTAGATCCCAGGAGAACAAGAACAACTCAGCTCGAAGTTCTGTACTCTCACGGATTCAGAAGAATCAGCCTTGGTGTTCAGGACTTCAATGAAGAGGTACAGAGACTCATTAACAGATTTCAGCCGTATCAGGCAACCGAGGATGTCACTCTGAATGCAAGAAAACTGGGATACACTTCGGTAAATTTTGATCTGATCTACGGGCTTCCCAGACAGACTGCAGCCTCCGTGGAAGATACGATGAATAAGACTCTTCAGCTGAGACCTGACAGGATTGCATTTTACAGTTATGCGCATGTTCCCTGGATCAAGGCTTCTCAGAGACTTTTTACAGAAGATGATCTTCCTTCCGGAAAAGAAAAAAGAGAACTCTATGAACTTGGCAGAAATAAATTTCTGGAAGCAGGTTATGTAGAAATCGGGATGGACCATTTCGCTCTTCCTGAAGACGGACTGAACAAGTCCTATCTGAACGGCACAATGCACAGAAATTTTATGGGCTATACCGAAAAGAGAACAGAACTTCTACTGGGGCTCGGTGTGTCTGCAATTTCCGACAGCTGGAACTGTTTTTATCAGAATGAAAAAATACTGAAAAAATATCAGAGAATATTGCACGAAGACAGACTTCCTTCTCTTCGCGGTCACAAGCTTACAGAAGAAGATGTAATTCAGAGAAAACTCATACTGGATCTGACCACAACCTGGAGAGCAGAAATCCTTACTCATCAGGATTCAGTCAAATCTGAACTCAAGACAATGGAAGATGACGGACTTGTCCGGTGGGAAGGCAATACACTGTATGTTACAGAGGCAGGAAGACCGTTTCTTCGAAATGCCTGCATGGCCCTCGACCTGCGTCTTCACAGAAGCCGCCCCGACAGAAAAATTTTCTCTCAGGCCATTTGAATAACGGTAAATGCATCACTTAGCCTCGTCAAAAAGTGTTGCATTTTTCCAGACCCGGAGTTCAGATGTCTACCGCTGGGTTTTTGAAATAATAAATCAGGAGAATCAGATGTTTGAAATTTTAGCAGATATTATTGCCATTGGACTTTGGGACGGGATTGCGTCTCTGTTTAGAGGTCCGAGCGCTTACAGGTTTACAGTGAGTAAACTGAAAAACGGGAAAAAATACAGAATCAGGACTGTCTATTTTGAGAAGAAAAAGAAATACCGGATCACTGCCGAAGAGCTATCCGGCGGAAAATTTCGGAAAGTGGTATCAGGCACCTTTGACAGTGACCAGCCGGCACAGGATTTTCACAAAGCTCATATAGAGGCAAATGAAATTGAGTTTGCGGAATATGAATATGACAGACTCCAACTGGGCGACCTCAAGTCGATTTTGGACAGCATCGGCTGGAACTCAGTAAAATAAACTCACATCCCGTTTGGATATTTCTTCAGATCTATGAGATTCTGTTTTCTCACTTCTGTGAGGGCTGAAGAATATCCGACTAAAATATTCAGACAGTACTGAATTCTTTCCTGGATGTATATATCGTCCTGGGAAGCAGACCCATCTGTCTTCAGCATATTATTTGCATCTCTGATGATGACATGTTCTGGGATATAACATATATGAGAATTCTTGTAGCTGCTCATTCTGAGTTCAGCAACAGGGTAGGAACCGCCTCTGCCTGAGGAAACAGAAATGATGAGTCCCGGTTTATGTGCCATTTCAGAGGAGCAGAAAAGAAAAAAGTTTTTGAGTGCAGAAGGAACCATTCCTCCATATTCAGGAGAGATGATGATGAACCCTTCGCATTCCTTCAGCTCTGAGGAAATCGGATTCCAGATTTTCACCCATTCATCTGTTTTGTTCCAAAATTCTTCTTCCCATTGAGGAATTCGATTTTTTTCCAGATTCAGTATATAGGAAGAGATATTTTTTCCGGAAAGAACATTTCTGCAAAACTCCGCAGTCTTGCCGGAATTGGAACTGGATCTGTGACTACCTGAAATGATTCCGATCTTCATATTATTTTCTTTTTTTCTGAACAGTTTTTTTCTTCTTGGATTTGGAATCAGATTTTGATTTTTCTTTTTCCTTGATCTTCTTTGATCTGCTTCTGCTTTCTTTTGCAGGAACTGTTGTCTTTTTCTTCTTTTTAGGTTCCTCTTTCTCTTCCATAATTTCTTCTTTCAGTTCCGGCACATCGCTGATTCTTGTGGGAGGCAGAGTGATATCTCTTTTGGGAACACTGAAATCCGGATGAGCAAAACTCAGATGCAGTGAAAAATGGATGGAGTGAAGTTTTGTAAACTCTTCCTTGCTCAGTCTGTCAAAGACTGGATGAACTGCCATTTCTCCATTGTAATTTTTGAATTCATTCAGAGTAGAGCGGAGTTTCTGGAGCATCAGTCTTGCATCTCCGTCTTCCCTTTTTTTGGGAGCTGACGGATTCAGATAACCCGGTTTCATAATCCCTGTCCGAATGAGTTTCTTGAACATATATCTTCCGACTGTTTTTCTGATGAATCCCGGCAGAACGGACGGGAACCCGCTCATTGAAAAATGTACTGCGTCATTCATATGACTTAAAATCTGATAGTATGTCCAAAGTCCCGATGTCTGAATAGAGCCTGCACCGTCCAGATAATTCAGTTCAGCTTCTACATCTTCCATACTCAGCAGTCTGATGTTTCTTCTCATTGTCCCTCCCGATTATAGACAAGAAAGTGAATGTGCTCAACTGAGTAAAGCCCTTTTGTCTGTAATGTTGGTCAGGCTTTTTCCTTTTCGAGCACATTTTAAACTGAGAGCCGAGAGAGACTTGGAATCATTTCAGACAGTATTGCTTATATGCAATTTCTGATATTAATTCGTTTGACTCGATTCTTGCCGGCGTCTAATCTATGATTCAATTTTGACAGGATGAAAATCGCCAAGACTGTTTTCCCGATTCATTGGGAGTCGTCTTGCTTCAGATACAACTGTTAAAAAAATGGAGGACGTTTGAAAAAGAACATTAAGAAAATCGGTTTATTTTTTTTGGTACTGATGATGCCTGCGGTACTGTATGCCGGCACACCGGACACTCAAGGCACTGAAATCAACGGAAACTGGGCTGCACTTGCAAATAATGCAAAAATTGAAGGCCGCCAATTCTGGCTGTATCTCTCAATCAAAGACGGTCAGGCTTGTATGCATAACCTGTATGTTAAGGATGGGAAATGCCCTTCAAGCTGCTATGCAGTCAGCAAAGGAAAATTTGAAGCAGGTAAAATTGATTTTTCTTTTACCTGGAGTGAAAAAGACAAGATTCTCATAGAATCCTGGTCAGTAAACGGAAAACCGGACGGACTGTACTGGGTGAAGTATGACCTGCCGAAAGGCTGTGTTCACGGTCAGCCGACTAAATAATTGACAATGGGACTGCGGGGTTGTGTAAAAGCATAAAAACGAGGCTCAAGCGAAGCTTTTGCACAGTTCAACAGCCCATCGGTTCCTAAAAAATCCTGCACCTCTGTTCAGACATAAAATCGGCGTATAAATTTCTGCGGAACACTCTGCAGTCCTCTTTGTCTCGACCCGTAATGATTTTAAAATATATTTAATATATAGGCAATTACTCAGCCTTACGGCAGCCAGCTTCAGTCAATTGATTAAATTGCAGATCAGAGAAACAGCAGATCATCTGATATGTCAATATTTTTCGCTGTAAGACTTTTCAGATTCAGATATTTTTGAAATGCCTTTCCTTTCTGCAGCTTTGTGAACAGTCGGTAAAATACACTGATGTAAGATTTTATTCAAGAATTTTAAAAAAATCGGACACAGGAAAATTATTTCTTGCAGGCACTGTTGGACAATGTTATTCTGAAATTTACTGCTGAAATTCTCGGCAGATCTGAAAATTTTCGGGGGACACAATATGAAAAAATTTATTGGCGGAGCCGTGCTGGCTCTTCTTATCGGAGGCTCACTTCAGGCTCAGACTCAAGGTGAACTGTTCAGAAAACCGGGAGTCATCGGCGACTCACTCAGTCAGGGCTTTTTCGGAGTGACTGTAGAAAAAAAGACACAGGACTGGGCATATCCGGTGCTCGTTTCCAAGCAGGCGGGTTCAAATGTTTCCTACAATACACTGAAAGGACCATACCTGAACTTTGAAGATGTTCTGAAAGGAAACTGCGGACCGATCTGCATCGCTTCTTCAATTATCGGAGGAAACGAAACGACTGTTGCACTTCCTACTCATGCTGGAATTACGGGAGCTGAATACACATCTGTTCTGCGCACAAGCGGCAAGTGTGAAGACATCACTGCAACAAAGCAGGAAAGAGACTGGTACTGGAAAAACTGGTACACATTCACTTACAGATGGGTTACTGTTCAGGACTGCAAGGAGCCGGATAAATTCCATCGGTTTGGCCTCAGAGATTCCGGAACTCAGATGGAAATTATGGAAAAGAATAAACCTTCCTTCCTTTTCGGGACAGCGGGTGCAAACCATGTTCTCTGTACTGCACTCAGCACATCCCTTGACTGTCTGGATGAAGCCAGATTCAAAAGAGACATCCGTGAAACAATGAGAAGAATGGCGGCGATGGGATCACTGAAGGGCG
>JBPOJG010000516.1:0-1737 GCA_052033835.1 Spirochaetota bacterium | reverse complement strand
GAAATAAATTATTGAAATTAATCATCTCCATAATCAGGAACAGGAGACCCTATATTGCAAATTTTTCTTCTGTTAATCCAATTTTTCTAAAAAAAAGTTGACAGAAAAAGGGTCATAGAGTTCGAAGCGAAGGTGGAAATTTATGCAGAGAAAAGTATGAGCGACGGACTGACAATGGATGTTGCGGGAAACATCTATATTTCAGATATTGAGCATGGGGCAGTAATTATTTTAGATACCGAAAAAAAATTAAAAACTCTGCTTAAGTATCCCGAAAAAATCAGATGGCCGGACGGATTCAGCTTCGGTCCGGATAATTGGCTTTATTTCACCTGCAGTTCACTGCAATATGTGATATTGCAAAGCAGAAATTCTATTCGGGAAAAATCACCCTACCAAGTTTACCGATTTAAGCCGGGATACAAAGGGATACCAGGGCAATAATAGAATAAGAAAATTGATATTATATTTATTATAGGTTTGATTTTTTGTTTTTTGATGCAGCAGTAAGATAAATTGATTTTCCCGGCTTTGATCTCCCTTTTTCATACACGGGTTTAAGACCCTCTGCCCCTATAAGTTTTAAAGTCCCTGCAAGTTCCATATTTTCCTGTGACTCGCCAAGGAAATCAATCAGCTCCCTGCAGTCCTTATCCAGACTGATTTTCTTCAGCTTTTCATCAAACTGAACAATGGGCTGAAAGTGAGGGAAAATGAAATGGAAATTGTAAAAGTTGAGCATAAAAAGATCGCAAAGTTCCAGAAAAAGACGCACGCTGATTTTTGCCTCTCCTCGTTCTGTCTTGCCAAGCATATTTGCGGAAACAGGATCAGAATATTTTTGCAATAAAATTTCTGAAATTTTCTTTATAGTGTATCCTCTTTCCAGTCTTGCTTTCTTCAGATATTCACCAATGGCAGCACTGATTTCCATGTCTGCAGGAACTCTTTTATCCCGTTTTCCCATATTTCCTTTTTACAGAACGGTAAAAAAATATAAGCACAAGATTTCATATTTTCAGACATCTTGAGATTTCGTTTCCAGCTAAGGTAATTTTTAGAACTTTTTCAGACGTTTTCTTCTTTTTCAGAGCTTCCCCTTCCAGCCTTGTCCAATAATTTTACGAGAAAACCCCGAACACAGCGTCCCTCCCCCCTGTCTACCCCAAAAGTGCTGAGGAGTTCCCACCTTTTTCCGGCAACCGGGGGCAAATTGATTGCGAGACCCGCATCTCGTAGGACGGAAGCAAGATTTCCGGAATCAAAAACGAGCAGAATAACGAAAAGAAGACACCTGCTTCTGCCGGAGGCGGTCGAAAAAGTGCCGAGTTCAGCCCAGTCCTCATCCAAAGGCCTAAAGTTCACCTTCTGTAAGTTTTGATTTTTCTTCTGAAAAAGAGTCTTCAGTCCCTCAGGATTTCTTGCATAACATTTCAGCACAATCCCGAAACGTTTCATAAGAAAGGAAAAATACTCAGCTTTACCTTTGTATCTTTTGCATTTGATCTTAAAATCCTTCAATAACTCGGCAGGGACAAGGACAGTAGATACGCCTCCTCTTTTAAAATCCATATTCTTCGTAAATTCGTCCGTAAAAGATGCTGCATTGATTTCTTCGTTTGTCATCAGATATCCTCTCTGATTATACCTGTCTCAAAATATCCAGATCCGCAGAAAAAGTTCGCTTTTTTACATCCTTAAATTACATTTTCACCTAAAGTGCACTTCTCCCGAAAT
>JBPOJG010000377.1:0-18158 GCA_052033835.1 Spirochaetota bacterium | reverse complement strand
AGCTTGGCGTGATGAACAAACCGCTTGTTTCGACCTTTTTAAGCTTTACTCTGGGAATACTTCTCCATAGAATTCTTGACCCGGGAGCCGGTGACTTTGATGTTCAGGTTTCCATAGTCAGAAGTCTGATGCTCTTTGTTTCCCCTGACAGCAAGGTGGCATAAAGTTTTTCGATGATACGTTCTCTCAGTTTCAGTAATAAACTAAAAATAAAATGCAGAGCAGTGTTCCTCAATATTTTCTATTGACTTGGATCAATAAAGCAGTAAATTTGAACCGAAAGACTAAAAAAATCTTTCCAATTTTAAAATCAGGATTACGCATGAAAAAAATCTCCATCTCTTTACTTCCAATTTTGTTTTTCCTTATTGCCTGCGGCGAAGAAAAAAAACCTGAGCCTGCAACTGCAACGGCTACAGCCACAGCGACTGCAGAAGCTCCAAAGGAAACTCCTAAGCCGGCAAATGACTTTTCTCAGAAGATAAAAGAATACGAAGGGTTTGTTGCAAAATTCTGTGCTCTTTCAGAGAAACTGAAAGGTGCAGGTGCAATGGAAAAAGTGACTCTTGCTGCTGATTTCGCAAAAGAAGTTTCTACTTTCAATGCTTTGACTACAGATATTTCGTCAATCAAGGCAAGTGCTGCTGACGATCAGAAAAAGCAGATTGAAGCTGCTACTTCAAAAGGTGCGGCCTGCGCAAAAGCTGCTGCTCTTTAATACAAACTTTGAGGAGACTTAAAACTCTCCTCATTTCTTTCCTCCGAAATTCTCTTGCATCCCCGTACCCAGTACAGACCTTAGCTAATATGGATGGAAAAAAGCTCAAGGAAATTGCCCATTTGGCTAGACTTAAAATAGAAGAAGGGGAGATGGATTCTATGCTCCGCGATTTCAACAGCATTCAGGAATACGTGGATCATGTGAAGGAACTCGATACAAGTTCAGTCACAGAAGAGGATATTTACTTTCATGTGAAGAATTTTACTAGACCGGACAAGGTCGGTGAATCCCTGAATCGAGAAAAGATCGCAATGGTTGCTCCTGCTTATGAAAATGGATATGTAATTGTTCCGAAGGTAATTGAGACATGATTTTTTCCAGTTATACCGAAATTAAGTCCAAGCTGAACAGCGGAGAAATATCACCGTCAGATCTTGCAAAAAACTGTCTGAAAAGAATAGAAGAGACTGAGTCCAAAATAAAAGCTTTCATCCATTTTTCTCCGGAAAAAGTTTTAGCTCTTGCAGAAGCATCTGCACAGAGAAGAAAATCAGGAAAACCGCTTTCAGAATTTGACGGAATTCCAATCGGGATCAAAGACAATATCTGCATTGAAGGTGAGCGTACTACCTGCGGATCAAAGATTCTGGAGAAATTTGTTTCACCTTACAGCGCTACTGTAATTAATAAACTTCTGGAGAAGGGATTTATTCTTTTTCCCGGTCTGAATATGGATGAATTTGCAATGGGATCATCCACTGAAAATTCAGCATATCATATTACAGGAAATCCTTTTGATACATCCCGCATACCTGGCGGTTCAAGCGGAGGATCAGCAGCAGGTGTGGCTGCTTCGATGTTTCCTGTTTCCCTCGGTTCCGATACAGGAGGTTCGATTCGTCAGCCTGCGGCTCTCTGCGGCATCTATGGAATGAAACCCACATATGGACGAGTATCGAGATACGGACTTGTTGCTTATGCTTCGAGCCTGGATCAGATTGGTCCTTTCTCCAATGATCCGGAAGGAATCATTGATGTACTGAGCGTGATTTCCGGTCTGGATATGAATGACAGTACAACAGTTGATGTGCCTGCTTCCGAAAAAGATAAGAATCCTTACAGTTCCTGGAAGGGATTGAAGATCGGAATTATGGCTGATGAAGGTGCGGAATGGGACAAAGATGTACAGAACAATTTTCATAAGCTGATTTCTGAAGTGAAAGCGCAGGGTGCTGAAATTGTGGAACTGGATTTTTCAGTTCATAAGTATTCTATACCGATTTATTATATTCTTGCAACTGCGGAATGTTCATCCAATCTTTCCCGCTTTGACGGAATCCGTTACGGGTTCAGAGCAGACAGCAAAAAACTCGAAGATCTTTATATTGATTCAAGAACAGAAGGTTTTGGAAAAGAAGTGAAAAGAAGAATTCTTCTTGGAACATTTTCTCTTTCATCCGGTTATTATGATGCTTATTACGGTCAGGCCCAGAAGGCTCGGGCGATGATAAGAAAATCGTATATCGATTTTTTCAAGAAAGCTGATTTTATATTCCAGCCGACCTCACCGACGGCTGCATTTAAGATTGGAGAAAAAACAAAGGACCCAGTTCAGATGTACAAGGCGGATATTCTGACAACAAGTGCAAACTTGGGCGGAGTTCCTTCTTTCAGTGTTCCTCTGGGGAAAGGTGAATCAGGACTTCCGATCGGACTTCAGATCACAGGACCTCATTTTTCTGAACCTAAGATGGTTTCACTTTCCAGGCTGATACAATCTATGGAATTTACTAAGATTGCTCTTCCGAGAGAGATCAAATGAAGGAAACTCTTTCTAAAAGAGTGATCCCTTGTCTGGATGTCAAGGACGGAAGAGTCGTCAAGGGCATTAAGTTCGTCAATCTCAGGGATGCAGGTGATCCGGTCGAATGTGCGGTCACTTATCAGGACAGTCTCGCGGATGAACTTTGTTTTCTGGATATCACTGCATCGAGTGACAGAAGAAATATTCTGATTCATTTAGTGGAAGAAGTTGCTGAGAGAATTTTTATCCCTTTTACAGTCGGCGGCGGAATCAGATCAGTTGAGGATATCAGAGAAGTTCTGACTAGAGGTGCTGACAAGGTTTCCATCAATACTGCAGCATTCCAGAATCCTGATCTTTTGAAAAATGCAAGTGAACTCTTCGGATCACAGTGTATCGTATGTGCAATCGATGCGAGGTTCAATCATGATAGAAACAGATACGAAGTGTATCTTCATGGCGGAAGAACTGAAACAGGAAGGGATGCACTTGATTGGGCGAAGCAGGCTGAAGAATCCGGTGCAGGAGAAATACTGCTCACATCGATGGACAGAGACGGAACAAAAGACGGATTTGACATTAATCTTCTGAAGCTGATTTCCCAGAATGTAAGAATACCTGTTATCGCAAGCGGCGGTGCAGGTAATGCAGAGCATTTCACTGAGGCGATTATCAGAGGGGAAGCAGATGCAGTCCTTGCTGCATCCATTTTTCATTATGGGGAATATTCCATCAGAGACATCAAGGCCAGTATGAAAGAAATGGGAATACCTGTCAGACTATGAGTTTCGGTTTTCCGGATTATCTTGTCACTGCAGTTTTTATGGCGATGACATTCGGAGCCGCTTATTTTTTCTCTTCAAAGGAAAAAACTCTTGATTCCCATTTTCGATCTTCAGGCAGTCTCTCCTGGTTTGTATCGGGCACTGCAATGGTGGCAACTACATTTGCTGCAGATACACCTCTTGCTGTCACTGAACTTGTAGCAAAGCACGGGATTGCAGGCAACTGGATCTGGTGGTACATGGGAATCAGCTCGGTAACAACCGTGTTTTTTTTTGCACCTTTATGGAAAGCAAGCGGTGTCAGCACTGATATTGAACTTGTTAAACTCCGTTACGATTCCGGTTCAGACATATTAAGAATTATAAAATCATTATACCTGGGACTTCTGATGAATATCATCATACTGACCTGGGTGAATCTGGCAATGGTAAAGATTTGTACGGTTCTGTTTCCGTCTTATCCAGCCTGGGCAATCGTGAGTTTTTTCTGTTTTACAGGATTCCTGTATACAGGCCTTTCAGGACTTCGCGGAATTTCCTATACTGATGCATTTCAATTTTTCTTTGCGATAGGCGCCTGTATTGTGCTGGCATGGTTTGCACTTGCAGATGAAAGGATCGGAGGCATTGTCGGTCTTCAGGCGAAACTGCCTGCGGAAATGTTTGCAATCTTTCCTTCCGATGGAAAAGTTTCCGCTTTCTCCAATCAGGAATTTATCATCTTTGTTACTGTCGTTTGGTGGGCCAGCTGGTATCCGGGAGCTGAGCCTGGAGGGGGCGGTTACGTTGCACAGAGAATTTTGGCTTCAAAGGATGAGAGATCTTCAATGTTTGCTGCACTCTGGTTCACGATAGCACACTATTTTATCCGCCCTTGGCCTTGGATACTGACTGCACTCGCAAGTGCTGTTCTTTTTCCTAATCTGAGCAGTGCAGATAAGGGGAACGGTTTTGTTATGGTGATGAAAGAGGTACTTCCTTCAGGATTACTTGGACTTCTTTTTTCGGCTTTTCTTGCCGCATATCTGTCAACTGTCGCAACACATCTAAACTGGGGATCATCCTATCTGACAAGTGATCTTTATAAACCTTATTTGAATCCTGAAAAAACGGATTCACATTATCTAAAATTTTCAATGATCGTTGAATTTATTTCGATGGGCGCATCTTTAATAGCTGCTTTTTTTTATGTGGATTCCATCAGCGGGATCTGGAAATTTCTGCTGGAATGCGGAGCGGGGGTCGGATTTGCACTGATTGCAAGATGGTTTATTCCGCGAATAAATGCCTGGGCTGAGCTTGCAGGTTTTGTCTCTCCTGTAATATTTTATACTTTAAATAAATTATCTTTTCATATCCCCTCTCCAGTTTCGATTGTTTTTGTTAGTCTTTCAGTGACACTGACCGTTATTCTGACTGCGTTTTTTACTGCACCGGTGAGTCCTGGTGTACTGAAACATTTTTATGAGAAAGTAAAGCCGCCCGGTTATCTCTGGAAGAGATGGGCAGGAAAAAACGGTGTCATTGAAGAGATTCCTTTTCTGAAACCGCTGTCTGCACTTCTGTGCAGTATTTCTGCACTTATGCTTGTCTACTCACTTCTCTGTGCAGCGGGATATCTTATATTTGGAAAGTATACTGAACTTACTTTTTCCGCCGTGACTGCTTTCGGTGCTGCTCTTTTTCTTTACAGCAGACTGAAGAATATTTAGTCTGCGATCCGAATCCATTCCAGTTTTATCATTTCAGGCATTGTGAAGTCCTGAGAGTATTTATCCGGATTTTCCTTTTTCTTTCTGATGATTCCCTTTGCTTTGACCTTTTTTCCTGCGAATTTCTGAACGTCGTCTGCATTTAAAGAAGTGATCATTACACCTTCTATGACAAGTCCTGCCTTGGATTCCTGTGCAATTCCGGAAATGATTCTGCTCTTTTCCTGATGTTTTGATTTTGAAGCCGAAAGTGAAATTCCGGAAAAAAACCAGAAGACAGAAAAAAACATAATGCTTGATGAGATTTTTTTCATTATTTTATATCCTTATAAATGTCTGTAACGCCCGGATTTCCGGCAGCGAAGCGTCGCTGACTTGGACACTTGCTGCATTCCGCCCTCCGGGCTGCTGCGGAACGCTTTTTTCAGCCCCACTTTGCAGTGATGCCAAAGTTGAGTAATCTTAGAATCCGAGTCCCTTAAGTCCCTCTTTGATCTTATCTGCGCCAGGATTTTTATTCAACTGATCCTTGAGCTGATTTTTCAGCATATCGACTGCTGCTCCCTTCAGCAGATCTGCAAGAGAGGGCAGAGGAACCAGAATTTTGACTGACGGTGAACTGATGCTTCCTTCTGAACTGAAAGGAATGAATATTTTTCCTTCCCTGGTAATTGCTTTCAGAATTTCATTTTTTATACTGCTGGTATCCTGCTTGCCTGCTTTTTCGGAGACAGTTTTTTCAAATTTGGCCAAGGCCTCCTTTGAATCAGGTTCGGAAAGCATTACTGAGCCTGAAAATCTGTGTTCATTCAGAACAGGAATGATTCTTGCTCCTTTGTCAATGTTCAGCTGAAAATATTTTGTGCTGAATTCTGCTGATTCGGCAAAGGTGATGACTGCATCATGAAAAAATATTTTAACTTTTGCATCCTTTTCGAGAACTGCTTTTTCTCGAAATTTATCCAATTGCAGGCCGATATTCTCCAGCATTGGGAGTCCGGAAGCAAACGAATCAAATGCTGCAAATCCGGAAATATAGGAATCTTTTTTGAGAGCTGCTTCGAGGCTCACTGCCGGATTTACATAACCTGTATTCTGATCAAACGGAACTATACTGCCATTTAATTCGGAGATCAGCATCAGTCCTTTCTGCCCGGATACACCAGAGGCACTCAGAGAAAGACTGGAACTGAAATTGACAGAGTTTTCATGAGCTAGGTCTTTTGGGTTGATTTTAATATCGGACAGAGTAAACCTGTTTATTGTCAGAAGTATATCCTGTGCTGTTTTTTGAAGATGTACCCTGACTTTGGAATTCTCGAGAGCAATCTTTCCTATACCGGCAGATACAGGGAGTTCTTTGGCAGTGAATGGTTTGTCTTTTTTTAGAGCCTCCTCTTTTTTTCTCTCTTCTACAGCTTCAACACTCAGATCAGGATTGGGTTTTCCGTTTACAGTCAGGGGACTTTGGAAAAGGGTCTTCAAGTTATTGCTTCCATTATTGAATATGATAATGCCAATGTCGGCAGATTTCAAAATTATCTCAGTTACACTGAGTTTTGCTTTCAGAAGAGCCAGTGGGGAAAATGAAAGTTTTGCTCCTTCTGCTGAAATGGATGCAGTTTTCAATGGAGGTCTTTTGGACAGTTCAACTGCGTCATCTGCAAACTTATCCCTTGGAGCGAGTCTGATTCCCTTTACTTCAAAACTGCTCAAAAGACTGAGAAGATTGATTTCCACTGATGAAATCTCTGCCCGTACATTCATCGAAGATTCAATTTTGGAAGTAATGAAATTTGGTGTAATGATTCCTGAGAGATTGGCAAGGATAAAAACAGCAGCCGATCCTAGAATCAGAAAGAAAAGAGAAAAAACCAATACAATTTTTTTCATGATAGCCTCATTATATACGGAATAATCTGTCCGGCAAATACAGCAGAGCAGTAAATCCTATTCTTTCAGACGTATTAGAATTTTCTAATACTTTTTTGCTTCCGGTCAGTATTAAGGAAAATGAAAGGTTCCGCATTCTATTCTGATTTCAAGTCAGTGCATTCTGACTGATTTTTTTCTTCTGATCTGCAGGGAAATTTTTTTTCAGCAGAATCTTTGAAAGGTTTTTTATTCGGATCGGCAATATGGTTTTTTTCCTGAGATTTATTTTTGGGTTCCGTCCAGTGGGAACTTCCTCGTCCGCCAGGACCTGAAAGATTCAGTCCAGGATGAACCCCTCTTTGAGAATGAACAGGCAGGATCAGGGCAAATGAGAGGATGATTGTCAGTTTTGTATTCATAGGAGCAGTTTTTCAAAATTCAGAAGAATGATCGAACATAATACCTTTCCTATTTTGAATTTAAAAATATTCTAAACAGGCAATACCTATTCAAAAAGCTTTTACGGGAATTTTTGCTGATTGCTCTGGAGAAATGAAAAAAAGTAGTTCTTATCTCGAAAAGGGATTAATTTTTGGTAAAAGGAGAGTGAGGTTGCTTTAATAATAGGGAAATTGCATAAAAACTAACAACTCGTTAATTTTTGTTTTAGAACTATTATAAAAAAATTCAACCTTTCTTGGAATCACGTTTGACAGAATTGATGTAACTTTATACAGTTGTAAAGAGAACTTTGGGGGTGGTATGCAGTATTTAATTAAAGATTTGAGCAGAATGACAGGGATCAAAGGTTTTACTATTCGAAAGTGGCAGGAAAGGTACAAGTTTTTCCAGCCTACTTTGGCATCGAACGGATACTGGTATTATTCGAATGATGACTATGTTGTACTTTCCAGAATTGTACGTCTTCTTTCTGAGGGTATGAGAGTGTCGAAAATTGCATCTATCGGCAGGGATAAAATTCTTCAGTCGAGAAATGACAAAGATTATTCTGAAGACGAAAGGACGCTTGTCCATTGGATGAGTGCGCAGAATTTTTCTGCATTGAAATCATATTTGGATGAAAGACGTTCCAGAGAAAAATTTACAGTATTCATCAATCTGACAGTAAAGAATCTCGTTGTGCTCTGCGGAAAAGCCTGGGAGGACGGCCTTCTTACAACGGCTGATGAACATTCATTTTCCAGATGGATTTTCGGATATCTGAGAGGAGTCGTTTCCTGGATGGAGAACTCAGCAAAACCGGTCTGGCTTGTAGCCGTATTTCCCGGAGACAGGCATGAAATAGGTGCACTTATGTACTACGCACTTCTCAGATATAAAAAGATTGCAGCAAAGTTTGTAGGAATTCTTCCAATAGAACATGTTATCAGAGAACTGAACAGATCGAATCAGTACAAGGCTGTCAGTTTTTCCATGACATTGGCTCAGACTCCCGCTAAAATTGAAAAGCTCAGAGGAAGAATACAGTCCAGGACAAATATCAAAAAAGTAATGATTGGAGGACGAGGATACTCGCTTACAAAACATGGAGCACTGAAATACTGATATGAAAAAGAAAATTGCGGTTATCGGAACCGGGATAGCAGGGATGGGAGCGTCATACTTTCTCAACAGTGAGTATGATCTTGAAATCTTCGAGAAAAATGATTATGTGGGAGGCCATACAAATACTGTCACAGTAAGAGAGAATGGACAGGATATAAATATAGATACAGGATTTATTGTTTATAATGAAGTGACTTATCCCAATCTTATCCGTCTTTTCGAAAAGCTCAGTGTTCCTGTAAAAAATTCACAGATGTCTTTCAGTGTTCAGCATCTTCCTGCCGGTCTTGAATTCTGCGGATCAGGAATTGACGGTCTTTTTGCACAGAGGAAAAATTTTTTAAACCCGTCCTATTATAGACTTCTTTATAATATAAACCGTTTCAACAAAGAGTCAGTCAGTCTGCTTGAGAAGCAGGAGTATCAGAGCATTACACTGGAAGAATATATTAAAATATTCCGCTTTCATCCTGATCTTCTGGAGTATTATCTTGTTCCTATGAGTTCTGCTGTATGGTCTACACCGGTGGACAAGATGATGAAATTTCCTGCATTGGCTCTTATCCGTTTCTTCAAGAATCACGGTTTCCTTGGACTGAATACTCAGCATCAGTGGAAGACTGTTGTAAACGGATCCAGGTCGTATATGAACATACTGACATCTTCTTTTCGGGATCGGATCAGGATCGGTATGGGTGCAGTGAGAGTTTCTGAAAAAAAGGACTCGGTTTCCGTCCATTTTGCCGACGGCCAAAAAAAAGAATTCGACAGAGTCATTCTGGCATGCCATGCAGATGAGGCTCTGGCACTTCTTGAATCTCCATCCGGTCTTCAGAAGGAACTTCTTTCAAATTTCAAATACGAAAGAAATACTGCAGTTCTTCATACCGATGAAACAGTTATGCCTAAAATCAGAAAGGCTTGGTCGTCCTGGAATTACAGGGTTGAGCAGAAAGGAGAAGGCTGGTCCGGTTCAAATATTGTCTACTGGATGAACTCCCTGCAGGGTGTTTCCGATAAAGTGAATTATTTTGTTTCTATTAATGATACAGGTAATATTCATCCTTCGAAAATCATTAAAAAACAGGAATATTATCATCCTCTCTTTACTGTCGAATCAATGAATGCACAGAAAGATCTTCCGAAACTGAATGACTCAGACAGAATCAATTTTTGCGGAAGTTATTTCCGGTATGGATTTCATGAAGATGCATTTACTTCAGGACTGAATCTGGCTGAGAAAATACTGGGCAGAAAAGTATGGGAATGAATTCTTCCGTTTTTGACTGTTCCGTCTTTCACAGAAGGTTTCAGCCGAAAGAGAATAAATTTCAATATAATTTGTATACATTTTATATTGACTTGGATGAAATTGAGCTGATGGACAGAGAACTGTCTTTTTTCAGTGCAGAAAAAATGAATCTTTTTTCCTTTTACAGGGAAGATCATCTGGATTTCGGTTTTTCATCAGCCAAGGAGAATGTTCTCTTTTATCTCAGGACAAAGGGGATTCAGAATGTTGAAAAAATCTGTCTTTTGACTCATCTCAGAATACTGGGATATATTTTCAATCCGGTCTGCTTTTATTATTGTTTCGACCGCGAAGGAAATTCGGTATGCGTGATTGCAGAAGTACACAATACTTTCGGTGAACTCAAACCCTTTCTGATTTTACGGAATTCTGAAAATGAATATCTTTTTTCTCTGAGAGAAACTAAGTTTTTTTATGTTTCCCCTTATGAGGAATTCGATACCGAATTTGAATTTGGTCTTAAAGAGGTATCTGACAGATTTACAGTTAAAATCGACGATTACAGGAATAATGAAAGGATATTTACATCCGTATATTCCGGAAGGAAAAACTCTTTAAGCGATGCTGCTTTGCTCAAAAGATTTTTGGTGCATCCGCTGATAACGCTGAGGGTCATTACTCTGATTCACTGGCAGGCACTTATCTTATATTTAAAGAAAATTAAATTTTACAGAAAAAACGAGAAGCTTGAGCTTCAGAAAGGAGTATACCTTGGAAAAGACTATTCTTGAATCGATGGATGGGGAAAAAGAGAACTCTGCAGAGATATCTTTCGGATGGACAGACAGACTGTTCAAATCAGTGTTCATAAAGGCTCTGTCTAAAATGCAGAAAGGATCTGTGAGAGTCATTGATCCTTTTGGCGGAAATTATTTTTTGGGAAATCCTGCAGATGCAGAGAATTCTGAATTTCATTCAGGTCTGATCAGAATCAATCGTAAGGACTTTTATAAAAAGGCAGTTCTGTTCGGAGATATCGGTTTTTCTGAAGGTTATCTGGACGGTGACTGGGATACTGACGGTATCATTCACGTATTGAACTGGTTTCTTCTGAATGTGGAAACTAATCCATCGATTTCCGGTACAAAGAAATTTCGTCCACATATCAGACTTTTCAACTTTCTCAACAGGCTTTATCATTTGAGAAGAGACAATACTGTGAAAGGAAGCAGAAAAAATATCATAGAGCATTATGATCTTGGAAACAGTTTCTATAAACTTTTTCTGGACAGAACAATGACCTATTCATCTGCCTATTTTAACCGGGAAAATCTGAGTCTCGAAGAAGCTCAGACAGAGAAATACAAGGCTCTTGCAGAGAGGCTGTTCATAAGTAAGGATATGCATATCCTTGAAATCGGAAGCGGGTGGGGCGGGTTCAGTCTTTATCTTGCAAAGAGATTCGGATGCAGAATCACTACGGTCACTATCTCCGATGAGCAGTTTGCATATTCAAAAAATCTTTTCGAAAGGGAAGGGGTCTCTTCTTTGATCGATATTCAGCTGAAGGATTACCGGCATATAGAAGGGAAGTTCGACAGAATTGTATCAATAGAAATGCTTGAAGCGGTTGGACACCGTCACCTCGAAACATATTTCAGAAAATGTTCAGATCTTCTGAGTTCAGACGGTCTTGTCGGACTGCAGGTGATTACTTCACCTGATTCCAGATACGAGGAATTCAGAACGGGGGTGGACTTCATACAGAAGCATATTTTCCCCGGCTCACTTCTTCCTTCCGTAGGCAGGATCAATGAAGCAGTGAACAGTACAGGAACAATGCATATGTACAGTCTGCTGGATATGGGAATGAGTTATGCAAAAACGCTGCGTCTCTGGCTCAAGGGTTTCGAGGAAAATCTTTCTCAGGTTTACTCATTGGGTTTTGATGAAAGATTTATAAGACTTTGGAGATACTATCTTTCCTACTGTGCTGCTGCATTTGAGATGAGAAATATCAGTGTAATGCAGATGGTTTATACCAGACCGAACAACAGGACACTTGTATCATGAGATATTTAAAATTATTCATGATATTTGTATTTATTTTTATGCTCGTGAATACAGTGAAGGCATCATTGGAACTGAATCTTTTCAGTCATCTGCCTGTTCTGATTCGTGATCCCTGGGCAGTAATGACACTGTATGACGCATATTTTGCCTTCCTTTTCTTTTATATATGGGTATTTTATAAGGAAGAGAGCATTTATCTGCGTGTCCTCTGGCTTCTCCTGATATTGACAACCGGTACAATGGCTATGTCTGCGTATGTTCTGATGGAAACATTTAAACTGAAGGAAGGGGAGGGAGTTTCAGAACTTCTATTGAGGAGAAAATGAAACTTTTTTTCAAAAGAAAACTGATTGATCCTCTGCTCGGACTTTTGAAACAGGGGATCACTCCGGAAAAACTGGCAGTTTCTGCCGTTCTCGGATTTATACTTGGGATATTTCCGGTACTTGGATCAACAATGATCTTATGTGCTGCAGCTTCCTATCTGTTTCGGCTGAACATCGCAGCAATTCAGACAGTGAATTATCTGGTATATCCGCTTCAGCTTTTATTTTTCATACCGTTCATCAGGATTGGTGAGTTTATTCTGAATTCGGAACCTTTTCCGATCAGTATGGAGAAAATTTTCAGTCTGCTTCAGCAGGATATTGTTCTGGCAGTCAGGACATTCTGGACGGCAAATCTGCACGGTATATTTGCCTGGGCAGTCATTTGTCCATTGACTGCATTTGCCGCATACTTTCCGGTCAGATATGTTTTCGTCAAGGCCGGCGAGAAAATTAAGGAGAAATCAAATGGCTGAGCTGCTTTCTGCATTCGGTGCAGTGATCTTATTTATGTCCGGACTCTGGTATTACGGATATAGTAAAAATAATTATAATATAGTGGATGTGGGATGGACTTTCTCCCTCTGGATCTGTATGACTGTTTACTTTATTCTTTCAGAGGGAATTCCGGAGAGAAATATTCTTCTGTTTCTTTTTGTGACATCCTGGTCTTTTCGCCTAGGGCTTTATCTGCTGTTCAGCAGGGTTTTGGGAGATCATAAGGAAGATGCGAGATACAATGAATTCAGAGTCAGTTACGGAGATTCTGTTCATCGAAAATTCTTTACAAATATATTTATGTTTCAGGGATTCTTGGATATATTTCTTTCTCTTCCTTTTTTCCTTATATTGAACAGCACGGGGACTCTCGGTATGCTGGATTTTTTCGGTTTTTTCCTGTGTTTTACAGGCCTTGCCGGAGAAACAATTGCAGACAGACAGCTTCATTCTTTCAAGTCAGATGAAAGAAATAAAGGCAGAAACTGTGAAACTGGTCTTTGGTATTATTCGAGACACCCAAACTATTTCTTTGAATGGGTGATTTGGGTTGGATATGCAGTTTTATCGTTTAATCATAACTACGGATTTCTTGGACTGATTTCCGCAGGTGCGATGTTCTACTTCCTGACTCAGCTGACAGGGATTAAAATGTCAGAAAAGCAGTCTCTTTTGAAAAGACCTGAAGAATATGCACTTTATCAGAAAACCACGAGTGCGTTCTTTCCATGGTTTAAGAAAAAGATGCTGTAGATTAAATTAGATAATTTGGGAGCAGTTCTCCAGCCTGAAGAACGCCAGCTTCAAATCCTGGAGTCCCTGTTTCCCTTAACCCGGCCTTGAAGAAATATCTTCGATTCTCCTGATCAATCAAATGTTTCCATTGTATTCTGTTCTCTCATACAATTCCAAGCCAATTTCTTTATAAAATTTTTCCGACTGGGGGTATAAAGTATACCGAATCTTTCTGATATTTTCATATTCCCGTCAATCAGCCTTTATCCGACTCCTTTATTTCTTAATTCCTTCCAGGCCAGCCAAGCAGACAGATTCTTTTTTATATCCATATCATATTCTTTTAAACAGGCAGTGCCGATAAACCTGCCTTCAATGTGAGAAGCTATGGCTAGAGATACTATATCTGTATTTATATTCTTTCGGTAATCGAGTTTTTAAAATCTGCCCTGCTTCTATCCGGAATCAGATAACTCCATTCATTAAAGAAATCATCCTCAATAAAATTCGTATGATTTTTCAAATAGTCTATATTCAGTTCATTAGACTTGTCGGCAGATTAGGATTCTGCACAAGAACCAGTATAAAACATTTCTCTCAAATCTTCGGACCACAACTGGTTCACATACAGATGAGAGGGATTATTTCGCCTTGGGATATACTTTGCAAGAATTGTTCTTACGGACAAGTCAAAATAATATCATCTTAAAGATATTTCTGCATAACTCACCGTCAGCACTAAGTGCATAAGGTGAGAGACATTTAAATTCAGGTTTTATTTCTTTGCGGGTGCAGGAGTATTTTGAGGAGCAACTGTTTTTACTGGAACAGTCACTCCTGTAGCAGTCGCTGTTCCTGTGGAAGAAGCCGTTCCAGTCGATGATGCAGTAGAAGTTGCAGTTGCTGTGCTTGAACTTTCCAGAACAGGATCATTAATGACAGGAGGCTTCTCTTCTTTTCTAGCAAATAGAAGAGAAAGTAAAAAAGCCAATCCGACAAACCCCAGTGCGATGATTCTGGTCGTTTTAGTCATTACATCTGCACCGGATGAACCGAACACCGACTGACTTGCTCCGCCCATGATAGACATTGAGCCGCCTTTTCCAGACTGAATCAGCACAAGAAAAATCAGAATGATGCATACAAATGCAAAAATAAATAAAACAATCCCAGTTAAAGTACCCATATTGACAGATTTTTTTGAATCAGACTGGGGTCAAGAGAATTACAGTAAAGCAAGAAAAGAATCTGCTTTTTGGCTTGCCCCGCCGACAAGTCCCCCGTCCACATTCGGTTTTTCCAGAAGAGTTTTTACATTGTCCGGTTTGACTGAACCGCCATACAGAATGGACATTTCTTCTGATTCATTTTTTCCGAAAAGTTTTGCGAGTTCACTTCTGATAAAAGCATGAGCTTCCTCTGCCTGTTCAGGTGTGGCTACTTTTCCTGTGCCGATTGCCCATACAGGTTCATATGCGATGCATACTTTCGAGCTGTCTGCACTGCTGACGCCTTTCAGTCCTTCCTTGATCTGTCTTTCCAGAACTTTCATTGTTGCATTTGCTTCTCTTTCAGAAAGCAGTTCCCCTACGCAGAGCATTGGAAGAAATCCCTTTTCCAGGCAGAACTTTACTTTCTGATTCAGAAATTCATCTGTTTCACCCAGGAACTGTCTTCTTTCAGAATGTCCGAGCAGAACGGTTTTGATACCGTAGTCTTTAATCTGATCAGTCGATGTCTCACCTGTGAAAGCAGCCAGTCCTGACGGGTAGATATTCTGCACCCCTACTTCCACTTTAGTGCCCTTAAACTGTTCAGATACATAAGCAAGATGAATGGATGAAGGAAAAACAAGAATGCTGTGTTCAGTTTTTTTTGTTTCGAGTCCCTTACGTATGCCCGCAGTCAATTCTTCCACATTCTTTTTATCCAGATTCATTTTCCAGTTTCCGGCAATGATTGTTCTTCTCATAAGTTCTCCTGTTTTTTGCTGATGCTGTTGGTAATTGTGCCTATCAGATATTTATTCGTCAAGGCAGTGCATAAAGCTTAAAGTGAGCTGATCTGTCAAATAAACACCATTGGATTCAAAATACATCTGACTGTGCTGATGAAAATAGCAATACTTTACTGTATTAATCCGTGTGTATCAGTGTTTATCTGCTGTAATCTTGCATTCTTTGCTCTTAAACAACTCCAATCCCTATATTTCAAAAATACACAGTCAGCACAAGTGTTTTTGTTCAGATGACAACATATTCCTTGATGTAAGTATACTTTAGAGATTTACGCTTGGGGAGAAGGGCGATCAGAATTGTCAGAATTCCCACTCTTCCTGCAAACATCACAAAACATAGAACGGATTTGCTCGCTGTACTCAAACTGGCTGTAATTCCCTTGGACAGTCCGACTGTTCCGAATGCAGAGACTGATTCAAAACATATATCCATAAATGAAAGTTTAGGATCAAAAATCAGTATCAGAAAAATCGCGGAGAATATGACAAACAGGGAAAGCACGATCGTGGCTGATGCCCTGTAAAGTGAACTCGGATGAATTTCTTTTCTGAAAATTTCCACTCTGTCCTTCCCTCTTACGAAATCGAATATCTGCATCAGGCTGATCGCAAATGCGGTAGTTTTAATCCCGCCTCCTGTTGAGTTTGGCGATGCACCGACCCACATAAGAAAGAGAGAAAAGAAAGTCATAGGCATTCCCAGTTTTGTCATATCCAGTGTATTGAATCCGGCTGTTCTTGTGCTGACTGAATAGAAGAATGCCTGGAACAGTGAGTCATCAAAATCCAGACCTGAAAGAGTATTCTGCCTTTCCAGAAAGAAATAGGATATTCCCCCAAGCATTATAAAAATGAAACTGACAATGATCGCAAGTCTGCTCGATGTATTCAGTTTCATTGTTCTGCCTTCCTCAGTCATAAATTTTGTCCAGACCTGAGCAATGACTGGGAAACCTATTCCTCCAAATACGATGAGTATCATAATGACCATCAGGAATTTTTTTTCATACATAATGAAATCTTCTCCCAAGTTCCTGCTGAACAGAGAGAATCCTGCATTGCAGAATGCAGATACTGAATGAAATACAGAAATAAAAATTCTCTCAAGAATTGAATATTTTGTATTGTCGGGAAAATGAATGTACAGCATAGCTGCACCGACAGATTCAATGATGGCAGTCTGCATCGTAATGTCTTTTACGAGCTTTGCCACCCGGCCCAGGGTTTCTTCACTGAGTATGTCTTTCATCAGGAGTTTGTCATTTACTGATGCCTGACCAGCCAGATAAATGGAAAAGAAACTTGTGAGAGTGATGAGCCCAAGTCCGCCAATCTGAATGAGAAACATAAGTATGATCTGACCTGTGAGGGAAAGAGAAACAGCAATATCAATTGTGGAAAGTCCGGTGACGCAAGTTGCACTGATTACAGTGAAGAATATGTCGATGAGAGGGATTTCTGCTGTATGAGCCTTTGGAAGAGAGAGAAGGGCTGTTCCGAAAATGATGATCGCTGCAAAACTCAGAAAGAACATCAGAGAAGGATTCAGTTTCTTGAAATTGTAAATTCTTCTGGTTCGAAGAAAGCTGACAAGATTTGATGCGGCAAAAAATACCTGACTTATGGCGACAAAAGACAGTGCGGCTTTCTCTGTTCCTATATCAAAGAGTTCAAAATAGGATACAAAGGTCGAATGAAAAATTCTCTGCAGAATGACTGCAGAAGTGATCAGAAGTTCAGGCTTGTGCGTCTGTACATAATACGCATATCTGTCTCCAGTAAACAGAAATGAAAAGACTTCGTAAATGATGAATGCAAGTATAATTGATTCATTGACTGCTTTGATCGTACTGTCCCATTGTCCGGGATAATTAAATCCGAATTCCAGAGTCAGTGTTCCGATTGAAATGAATCCGAACAGTGCAATCATCAGTCTTGCCGGGGAGGAAAATCTAGGATGGAAATACTGCCTGATTCTGAATTTTAAATCCAGAAGGTAAATGAAAAATTTTTTTATCTGGACTTGAGTTTTTCTTCCGAACATTTAGAGTGTCTGCTCATGTACAGTTCTGCACAGAGCATGACTTTGTCAACTCCTGTTTGACTGAACTTCCATTCAGCCAAAAGTAATTCTTACTTTATCCTCACTGAGTTTTTCAACTTGCAGATGTTCCTGATAATATCTGCCGACACCCTTGATCAGTCCGATCATATAGTCTATCATTCCTCTTTCTGATTTATAAGTCATAAAAAGAGTCTTTTCTCCTTTCCATTCATACGCAAACTGAGGGGGATGAGCTTCCTCAATCCGTCTGGTCACATTGTCGTGAACGATATCCATATTGAGAAGAAATTCAGCCGCCGTCTTGCACTGATCGTAATATGGTTTATAAATTCTTTGAGAATACGTGTTTATCCAAAAATCGCCGAATGCGTCCAGAACATCAGAAAGCGGGCGGGCGAGTGCGGTACTGAGCGACTTTACAAGTTTCTGAAAGAAAATATCGTCTACATCTGAACTGACAGTCAGATATGGTTCTTCCTTTTGACCGGCTATATTCAGTGCTTCCAGCCATTTTTCCTTCCCGTAATTTTTTTCCGTCATTTCTTTTATTGCCATTACAATAACACCTTTCATGTTCAGCTCCTGCAGTCCATATTGCCTGTGATCCCCTATTTTATAAAGAGTCTTTATTCTAAAAAAGGTGAGAATCAATAAAAAAATTTCGATGCGGTACTGATATTTCTCAGTTTGAGAAGTGAACTGCTGAAGATCTGAGCATACCTACTGTTC
>JBPOJG010000408.1:0-3536 GCA_052033835.1 Spirochaetota bacterium | reverse complement strand
GATTTTCAAGGGACGATAGTCCCTTGAAACCTCCGGTAGGATTAACTCAGCTCGCTTTAGCGAGCTGCAAGTTTTTTAAAAAGATTAAAATTAGAGTTGTTGAAACTAATTTTTCAACAACTCTAATATTTCTTATCGGACTGTAATCGGGAAACCTTTTTTTCGGTTCTGATCTGTCTGCCTCGATATAAAAGAACGTCTTATTTTCTGCATAATCTGTTTCCGTGCAGAAGGTTCTGTTCTTATAAGGAATTTTACTGTTTGATTCTGTTTCTTCTCTGTATTTTCTGTACCTTTCTTCAAAGTCCCGGCCTTTTCCTCTTTTCAGAAGAAACTGATATGCATTTGAATGGAGTATTCCGGTCAGTGAACACTGTTTTTCAATGAACGGATAATTATAGGCACGTGAAAAGGGGGAATTCGAGTATTTGAATGACTGTAAGCGATATTGGATTCCGGGTCACTGATTAAGGCATAGCTGGGAGATTCCAGTATTTTCTTCATATCATCTTTTTTTATTTTTCCGGAAACATAAATGGAATACTGCATATGAGCCGGATCAAATCCCTGTGATACAGCTGTCAGAAAAAGACATAAACCAAGCATGATAACCAGAAAGGTTTTCATTATATATATATTCTTATATTTTACATATTCACAGAAAATTACAAGAGAGATTCCAGTCAGAATGCTGAAACCGTAGTCATAATAATTCTTGTATGAAAGAATGAAACCGGAGATCAGCTGAGGATTTGCGAGCAGAAAAATTGAAAGGACTGTCAGTAGCTGCATTTTTTTCAGTCGCGTATATTTTGTATCCGTAAACTGAATGATCAGAAGGAAAAATCCGATGATTCCTGTGAGTGGAAGGAAGATTTGGCGGGTTTTTACATAATGATATGACTGAATCAGCGCTTTTCCGTCACTCAAAAAAAGCACGTCCATCATAAACATAAAAAAAGTAAATAACAGCCAGACCTTGAAACTGGACAAAATGCAGTTCATAAAGTTCTTTTTTGAGATGTGCAGATCAGCAAGAAGGATCAGAAAAAATGCATATGGAACAGCCGTAAAAAAATACAAAAAAGAAAAGGCATAAAGAGCAGAAATTTTCTTTTTGTCTTCATATAAAGAAAAATAGACAGAGAAATTTAAAAATAGTCAAGCGTCCGTTGATAATATACAAATTTTCATTAGAAATCTGGGCATTGAAATACATATTCCAACGCAATAATCAAACCCAGTAATTTTTTATCTGTTCTTTCGTCCTATCTGACTCTTTTTCCTTCCGACCTTGCGATGATCTGTTTCTGGATTTCAGACGTTCCTCCGCCGATCTCCGCAATCTTGATGTCCCTATACAGTCTGCAGACCTTGTATTCTTCCATATACCCGGCGCCTCCGTGAATCTGAACAGCCATATTGCATACTTCTCTGGCATAGGTGGAAGATAGAAGTTTAATGATCGATGTTTTTGCAGTCAGATCCACAGGATAACCGTTGTGCAGTTCTCCTTCTCTGTCTGAAAACTTGTCCATCATCCATGCAGTTTCGTGCAGAAGCTCCTTTGATGCAGTGTATTTTGTGAGCATTTCAGCAAGCATAAATGCAACACTCTGGTGCTTGGATATCGGTCTTCCAAAAGACTTTCTTTCCTTGGAATATCTTCTGGATTCTGCAAGACAGGCTGCCATCACTCCTGTGGAGTAGGCTCCTAATGATATTCTTTCCCGATTGAATGCATCCATAATGATTTTAAATCCTCTTCCTTTTTTTCCGAGGATGTCGGATTCAGACACTTCCGCATTGTCAAAAAAAATCTCTCCTGTAGGAGAACCCCTGAGCCCCATCTTGTCCATCGGTTTGCCTCTCGACACACCTGACGTTTCCATATCCACAATGAATACTGTCTGTCCGATTTTTTTATCACCGTCGAATGTATCTGCCAGCACAAGGGCAAAATCACAGATCGGAGCATTTGTAATGTAAGTTTTTTGACCGGAAATATAATAATTTTCTCCTTTTTTTACTGCCTTCGTCTGAATATTGGAAACGTCGGAGCCTGCACCCGGTTCAGTGACTGCAAGTGCACCGATGATATCTCCCTTGATAATATTCGGAAGATATTTCTCCTTCTGTGCTTCTGTACCGTATTCTCTCAGAGGAAGACCGAAAAGACCGACTGAGGCTCCTGATGAAAAAAAAGTGGAACCGCAGTATTCTGAGAGTATTTCCTGTGCCAGAACGGAAAGTTCATACCCTGAATCCGATCCTCCGTATTTTTCCTCATGCATAAGGCCTGTATAGCCAATTTCATAAAGCTTCTTATAATGAAATCTGGGAATCATTCCTTCTTTTTCGGATTCTGCAGTGTACGGTTCAATTTCCTTTTTGCAGAAGTTTCTGAAAGTGTCCAGAAATGTTCTGTGTTCTTCGTTAATTTCAAAATTCATATAGTATCCTCAAATATTGGCAGAGATGATGGCCTTCATCACTTCCGATGTGCCTGCACCGATTGTTCCGAGTCTTGCGTCTCTGAATGCTCTTTCAATCGGGTATTCATGAATGAAGGAATATCCTCCGAAGATCTGTCCTATGTCGTACATTACCTGATTTGCAGCTTCTGTCGCATAGAGTTTCGCAATGGATGATTCAATCGGTGCAGAAAGTCCCTTGTCCTTCATGGAAGCACTCTTATAAATTAGAAGTCTTGCTGCATCGAGTTTCATTCTGCATTCTGCAATTTTGGACTGAATTGCCTGAAAGCGGAAGATCGGCTGACCGAACTGATGTCTTTCTTTTGCGTAACGCACACCTGCATCGAGCATTCCCTGCATTGAACCGAGTGAGGCAGATACTAGAACAGTTCTTTCCCATTCGAGGGTGGCACGGCCGACTCTCACAAATCCTGAATTTTCTTTTGTGAGAATGTTCTCCTCGGGAACTTCCATATCTTCAAAGATGAGTTCACTTGTTGTGCTTGTTCTCATTCCGAGCTTGTGAAGTTTTTTTCCTGTCTTGAATCCCTTGAATGTCTTTTCCACAATGAATACGGAAACACCCATCGCCCCCTTTGCCTTGTCAGTGACAGCCATCACAATGAATACATCTCCGATCGGTCCGTTTGTAATAAACATTTTTGAACCGTTTATAATGTATTTATCTCCCTTTTTCACTGCCCTCGTTTCCATGCTTCCTGCTGCATCACTTCCTGAAGAAGGTTCAGTCAGTCCAAGACCTGCAGTCCATTCGCCTGTGGCAAGTTTGGGAAGATATTTTTTCTTCTGTGCTTCTGTTCCGCAGAGAACAATCGGCATACACCCGATGATGCTGTGTGCACCCCAGGCAAGAGTGAGTCCTCCGTCCATTCCGCCTTCTGCAAAACCTTCCGTGGCAAGACAGTTCAAAAGACAGCTTCCTCCCTGTCCTCCATACTCCTGAGGAATAGGAAGACCGAGAAGTCCCATCTCGCCCATCTTCATCCAGATGGAATGATCCCAGAACCCGTTCAGATCACGTTCTTCCGCGCTGGGAAG
>JBPOJG010000340.1:0-46474 GCA_052033835.1 Spirochaetota bacterium | reverse complement strand
CATCCCTGCGGGTTGTCTGCATTTCCTTTTGCACAGTTACTGAAGAAAAAAGCCATACAGAGTTCTTTTTCTGCCTTCTTTCTTCTGCAGTATGCAGTGCTGTTTTCGTCACTGCATACTGCAAATGAAAATATCATTATCAGGACAGAGATCAGATGCCTCATTAAGTATCCGAATTGATCTCAAACTCCATAAAGTCTCCTTCTTCCTCTTTGGGGGCCTTGTTTCTGTTCTTTGCAGAAATTTTTCCGATTGTTTTAGGAGGTTCGGATTCTTCAGAGGAATCTTCCTCTTCTTCGCTCCTGTCTTCAGAAAGAGGGGCAAGAACTATCAGGCAGGCTTCCACATCAATATCTTCCCTTTTATCCGGAAACTTGATTGTGAGCCATTTTTCACCTGTTCCGAGATTTGCCGGAACAGTACATTTGATTGTTTCAGAATTCACATACTCTATAGAAGTCGCTTTTACTGGATCAAGCGACTGACCGTAAAATTCCACTTCCATTTTCGGAATAAAATCTGATCCTTTGATTGTAATCTCTCTTTCTTCACCGTGCGTGATTTCATAGGGATCAACAGTGATGACTTCAAAACAGTCTTCTGCCGTGACTGCAGAAGATCCGGGAGGAATCAGAGTGATTTTCTGTTTTCCATAGGAACTGAATGAAGGGATTCTGACCCCAAGTGCACTTGGACTGATAAATTCAGCTTCGAGGGGTTCACTGTTGCTTCCAATAATCACCTTCGTTCTTTCTGTAAAACCTGAACCCAGTATATGAAGGTAGAAACCGTACTTATGGCCAGGAACCTCATGCGGTTTAATTATACTTATTACAGTTTTATTTCCCATCAGTTTTCCGCCGAGATACCCGGAATGGCTTGCACCCAGAAGTCCAAGCAGAGTGGTAGGCATATCAGGCATTCCGTTCAGAGGATTGCTGATAATTAAATTATAAATATATATCAGTACTGCAACGATAGTGAATCCGAAGAGCTGCAGTCTTGCAATGTCCACTTCATTTCCTGAAGAAAACAGATTGCTGAATCGGGGAGGAACTCGAACCAGTTCATTTTTCGGTCTTGAGGTTCCGAGGCCGTTCGCAGAAATCATCCCTCCGTAACTGATGGAAAGAAGTCCAATGAGACTTGCATTGAAGTCGGGAATGACTCCGTTACCGAGCAGAAGCCCGTTGCTGACAGCAATGTAAAAATAACTGCCTAAAAGCGTGACAGTCCAGATCATTGCCTGAAACTTGGAAAGACTGTATGTGTTTGTGGTTCTGTCAATCAGTACGGAACTGGCGAATCGTACATTCCGAAATGCAACTGCAAGTATGATATAAAAGAGCAGAGAGAAAAATAATGTCAGCCCTGCAACATAAAATTTCCAATAGTCATGAAGAATTACAAGTTTCTTGAGATCGGAAGGACGTCCGTTCACATTGATATGCAGTGAAAGAATTCTTTTGTAAAGGGAATCCTTGAGAAGATCTCTTTTTACAGGAAGAACAAACTTCAGTTCCTGTTTGTTTCCGTCATTTGCAAGGTAGAACGGTTTTCTTTCCAGAAAATCATCTACAGTTTTTCCTTGATCCGTCATTCTGTATTCCCCGAATACAATTGTAATCAGGTCGACATCATCTCCGAAATTCTCTCCCTTTATGGTGATTGTATCCCCTTTCTTGCCCGCTTCGGGCGTAATGGAATGAATCAGAGGCTGCTTTCCCGGAGTGGAGTTCCTGGACGGAATCTGTAATGTATGAGAGATCAGTTCAGTCCCTGCCAGAGTAATTTTCAGCACTGATTCCCCTGAGGGAATGATACTGAATGCAATAAGATTCAAATTGACAAGACTGTCATCATCCTTGTCTTTTTTTACTGAAGAGACAACGATATCGGAATGGATTCCGCCTATAATGAATTTGTATTTTTTCTTTGTAGTCCCTTTCAGATCTTCCATCAGTTCATTCGCTCTGGAAGTTTTGAGAGATACCGTATACATTTCCTTTGAGAGATCAACAGGATTGAAATACTCAACACCCTGAATCAGCCGGTCAGTATCGGCTGTTTTGACTGGAGGAGAAACTGTATCCTGAGAAAACAGGATACTTAACGGAATAAATAAAAAAATTGACAGTCTTGAAAGCATAATTTCCTCTGTGAACTTCCATAAATATCGGTTTCATAAGGGTGAAAAATTACTCTGAAGGAAAAACTGCTATTTTCCGATTGCTTTCCTGATATGGGCAGGAATTTCCGACAGGCTTCTGTATCTGGTTTTTTTGCCTCCCGGTGCAGTCAGAAAATAGTTTCCATTTATGCTTTCGAGAAAGTAATCTGTGTTTGACTGTGATTTGACTGAACGGCTGTCGAGTTCTCTGACCATCTTCTGATACTTTTCAGGAAGCTCGATCCAGGATTTGTACACGGTCACTTTCCCTCTGTCATTGACGGTGTAGACTCCGTTTTCATGCACTATCTTTGTTCCCAGATAATCAAATACTTCGAGTATCTGCACATCTTCCTTCGCGTGGTCCTTGGTCTGAGATTTGATTTTTGATTTGCTTTGGATAATGTCGCTGTTTTTTCCTGAAGTGAGGAATAAAAACAGAAATGATAAAAGAGCAGCGAGAACTGCTGTGAATAGGAGAATTTCGGTCAGCTGAAGTTCCATTTATTTTGTCTGAAAGTTCAGAAATTTGCATGCATCCGGAATTGGATCTGAAGTGTTTATCCAGGTTGTGCATGGAACCAGCATCAGAATTCTGAGACAGTTATGTATGTCTTCTTTTCTGATATTTCCGAAAAATGGAGTATCTGCAGATCTGCTCCCGCCGCAGGTCTGGTTTTTAATGGAAAAGATGAGGTAAAGCTGTGTATTTGCTTCTGAACTTTTGAAATATCTGCTTTTCTCATTTCCGCAGTGCAGGCAGGCCAGAATGCAGAAAGAGGAAAAAAATATTCTGACTTTCATTCTGTTCAAACTTTCCCGTATCCTGCAGGACAGTCGGTGAGAGAACTGTCCGACTTTCACGAAAAAAGAAATTGTTCTATTTGCAACAAAAATTCAAAAAAATGCGGCTGCTCAGATCTGAAAATCAACGGTCAGATGTGATGTAAAAATCCTTTTTTTTTCCTGTGAAACTGCCGAAGTTTAAAAAAGCAGCTAAATTCCTGGAAGAAGATTTTGGAAGACGAATTAAAGATATTTTTATCCGAAAGTTATGAGACGTTGAACTCTCTAGATAAAGAGCTCATTCTGCTCAGCAAGAATCCAGGGGGAGCCACTCAGTCTCTGCATACAATACATGCAAATTACAGAACATTTCTGGAATCTTCCAAGTTTCTGCGATTTCAGAAACTGGAGTCATTGACTCATATCGGTGAAAGACTCGTCAATCAGGTGATTGAATCCGAACTCGATATTTCCAGTGAAATGATCACTACGATCCTGAAACTGAATACAACAATCCGCGAAATCATTTTCACGATTGATGAGACAGGAAAAGAGCCTACTCATATCAATTCCAGCATCATCAGTGATGTGGAAGATGTCATCAAGAAGAGTGAACAGGAATCACTCACTGAAGTGGATGACGGCGGTTCTTCCGAGCTTCTGCTCGCGGGAGCTCCTGCAACAGGAAGTGCGGAAAATGATATTATGGACAGACTTACAAACATTCTCGTTGAACTGATCCATACCAGAGTCACTGTAGAAAAATTTCAGTCTGAACTCAGAAATCTGAAATTTTATCAGGCAGTTTCGAGAATGACCGCTCTTATCAACGATATGTACAATCAGGTGCGTCAGGCAAAAAATCAGCCGATCGGAAGTCTGATGCAGAACCTCGACAAGATAGTCAAGGATATTGCGAAAAGTTCCGGGAAGTCCATTGCCCTCCGTGTCATCGGAAAGGACAGAGAAGTGGACAGCAGGCAGATAGAGGGAATCCGGATCTGTCTCATTCAGCTTCTGAAAAATTCAATTGAACACGGAATTGAAGATCCGGATGAAAGAATTTCCAGAGACAAAAATCCTGACGGTGAGATTACAATCGAGTGTACTGTGCGCGGAGAACTTTTTCATATTATCGTAAGTGATGACGGAGATGGACTCGATCCCGCAAAAATCAGAAAAAGGCTTGTGGACAGAAATCTTCTTCTGACTGATGAAGCAGATCAGATTCCGGATTATGATATTGTACATTATATATTCAAGGACAATTTTTCAGGTCTCGGCGAGCATGGGAATTTTATCGGCGGAAGAGCGAGCGGTTTTTATATAGTCAAAGTGAAACTGGAAAGTATGGGCTGACGTGTATATCTGCAGGATTCGATTCGAGGAAAGGGAATGGAAGTGCATATGACCTTTCCAGTTATCAATTCCATTGTTCCGATTATTTCAGTCGCTTTCGGCAGGGAAAGATATGCAATCGCAAAAGCCCATCTGAATGAGATCCTTCAGATAGATTCAGAGACACTCATTGAAAATATTACAGTCATTCACGGTTATTCCGTCTTTCACTGGAAAGGCAAAAAATATCCTCTACTTTTTATGAAGCAGATACTGAAGGCAGAGGACAATCCTCACGAAGAAAATCCGATGGTAAATCTGATTATTCTCGAAAGCAGAGGAATGAAGGTTGCTCTAGTCGGAGACAAGGTTCAGGATATGGAAGAGGCTGTTGTGCGTCCTTTAAGCACTCAGATCAACGGAATCTATCTGTTTTCCGGAATGACAATTCTGCAGGATGAAAAACCGGCTTTGATTCTGGATGTAGGAGAAATTGTAAGAAAGAACCTGAATCACAGGGAACTTCAGATGGCAATTTCGGACGAACCGTATGCATCTTCAGGTGAAGTCGAATTCGGTGATGATGAAGAGCATTCCTATGAAAACACTTTGGAAGTCCATGATGTGTCTCCTTTTCAGCCGCTTATTCCTGCCGAATCTGAGGATACAAGTGTGGAAATTGAAGTGGAGGGATCAGAGGACACTTCTTTTGGAACCGATGAGGACAATTCTGCTTTCGGCTTTGATCTGGAAGGGGAAGAAAAATGAGAAAAATTGGAACTTTCTTCATCGGCGGAATTCGATTTGGAATGGATGTGCTTAAGGTGCTCGGTGTGCTTCAGAATGCTGAAATTGTAAGAGTTCCTTTGGCTAACGGAGTGATTGCAGGACTGATTCAGTACAGAGGACAGATTATTACAGTCATTGATCTGAGAAGAAAACTGGAAATGGCGCCTCTCGAAGGTCAGGAACCTATGCATATGATCATCAAAACAAAAAAAGGCATAGTCAGTTTTTTAGTGGATGAAGTATCTGATGTAATTGAGATTACACAGAATACGAAAGTGGAAATGAGTAAAAGTGTTCAGGGAGTAGACAGTTTTTTTATTTCCCATACATATAAATTTGAGGATTTTGCTTTATTGATTCTGGATACAGAAAGAATTGCAGAAGTAAAATCCGGATCTGTAATTTGAAGAAGGGATGCTTAGATGAGAAGAATAGTCATAAATAATCAGAAGGGCGGAAGCGGCAAGACTACAACTGCAGTGAGTCTCGCTGCCGGGCTTGCTGAAAAAGGCAGAAAAACACTGCTTGTGGATCTGGATCCAGGTTCATCTGCCACTGTCTGGCTTTTAGGAAATGAACATCCTGAAGTGGACGTAGATCTTTTTGATCCGTCTGCAGGTGAAGAAATCATACAGGAACTTGCACTGGAGACTACAACTAAGAATCTGGAAATCATTCCATATACTCCTGTACGTGCAAAACAGGCAAAGGCCCTCCGTGAAATGCCGAGCAAGTCTCAGATTCTGAAAAACAAATTTCAGAGACTTCCTAAGAATTCTTACGATTATGTGATTTTTGACTGTTCACCTGGACTGAATCTTACAACTGTAAATGCACTTGCTGCATCAAATGAACTGATTATTCCTGTCACAGCCCAGTCTCTTACACTGTATGGAGTGATTTCACTGATGGAAACTGTCGATCAGATTCAGGTAAAAATCAATCCAGATCTTCATATCAGCGGGATTCTTCCCTGCAGAGTCGATCCTGGAAACAAGCATAATATGGAAGTTGTAGAGCTTCTGATCGAAAGGTTCGGAGTGCTTGTATTCAGCACATTTATTCGGGAAGATTCAAGAATTGCAGAGTGCCCAAGCTTTCTGCAGACTATTTTTGAATATGAGCCAAAGGCTCTTGCAGCTCAGGATTACAGAGCAGTAGTACATGAAATACTTTCTCAGGAAAATAAAAAGGTATCGGGGTAAACTATGTCAAACCAGAAGAAAACAATTGGCACAAATCCATTTGGAGTTTCGGAAAAATCCAAATCTCTGCTGACGAGAGCTGCAATGAACAGAGCAAAGGAAGAAGGTTTGCCGGGAATACTTGAAGAGTTTGAGGGAGCTGTTTCTGAGTTTAATGAGGAAACGGAAAACCTGGGAAAAAATGCTCACAAACTGGAAAAGCAGACAAACCATGCCTCCACTTCTGCCAAACAGCTGACTGGACATTCTGTTTCCGTAAGTCAGGCTTTGGAAAAGGCAAAGGATACGGCCAGGAAAATGTCCGGAGCGGTAAATTCTTCTTCAAAATCAGCACTGGCTGCACTCAAGTTTTCAGATACTACAAATTCTACTTTTACAAGTTTCATAGATTCCAGCAAGGAACTTGATAAACTCGATAAGGTTGTTGCAAATCTCGCACAGCAGATCAATATTTTTGCTCTGAACGCAAGCATTGAGGCTGCAAGATCAGGTGAAGCAGGAAGAGGTTTTACTGTAGTTGCAAATGAAATCAAGGAACTCTCCCGTGAAACTTTTAAAGTTTCCGAAGAAATCAGGAACAAAATTGATTCCTTCTTTTCTGATGCAAGAGATGCCATTAATACGATGAACGAAATTTCAAATCTGGTTCTGTCTATTAAAAACAGTCAGGCCGCTGTGGAAGAGGAGCTTGAGGAACAGTACCGTGTTCTCGATGAGGCATCTAAGAACGCGGGCGGAATCATCCGTTCTTCAAACAGTGTTACAGACAATATTCTGAACGTATATAAACTTGCTAAACTGAATACTGAGAGCGTGGAAAAAATTATCAGAATTTCTCATGCAGTCAGTCGTGTAAAAGATGAATTCAAGCAGAATGTAGAAAGTCAGGAGCCGAATGAATAGACTTCTTTCGGTTCTATTTTTCCTTTTTTCCGCACTCTGTATTTCTGCTGAGGAACTTCCCGATTTCAAAATGGGGCAGGAGCCGGCAAAGGCATATTTTAAAAAGGGAACACTTCAGCTGAACAACCATCAGTACAGTGCTGCGAGGGAAAGTTTTCTTTCGTCGCTGTCAGTGATGGAAGATTTTCATCTCGCTAGAAAAATGCTTTCCGATGCATATTATCTGGGCGGTGAATGGCAGGAGAGTCTGAATGAACTGGAGATTCTGGAAAGAAGAGGGAAGATCAACCCTATCTGGAAAAACAGGGCAGAGATACTTCGTCTTGGAATTTCGGGCAGTGCAAAAAAAGACGGACTGACTTTTTTCAAGCATATATCCGGAGATGACCATCGTGGATTTCGATTCAAGAATCCGACGGATGCGCTGGTCGATACAGAAGGCAATTTGTATATTCTGTCTTATGGAACCGGCAATATTGTAAAATTTGATCCGAATGGACTGCCTGTAGGAAATTACAAAGGCGGATTCGGAAGGACATTCGATAAACCTCTATTTTTTGTACTGCATAAGGACACTCTGTTTGTAAGTGATTTCGGTGCAGATATGATCTATAAAATCTCAGAAAAAGGCAGATTTCTGGAAAGATTCGGTGAACATGGGCTGGGTGCAGGGCAGTTTCACGGACCCTCAGGACTCGATATCAGCAGTTCAAATTATCTGTATGTTTCCGATTCGGGAAACAACAGAATCCAGAAATTCAATCTGGAGGGAAAATTCATTCAGGAGTTTGGAAAATCTTCTGCTCCAGGCCAGACAAAACTCAATTTTCCAGCAGGACTCTGCATTGGTGACAGAAATGAAATCTATGTGGCAGACAAGGGAAACAGAAGAATTGCAGTATTTGATGAAGAAGGAAATTTTCAGAAAGAGTTTACTCATCCGAATATGAAAATGCCGCGTTCTGTAAAGTTTTTCAAGGGAAGAATGTATGTCTCAGATGAACTTTACGGACTGCTTGTATACAATCCGACTACAGAAAAATGGACTAAAATTTCCAGCTACAGAGACAGTTCCGGAGACTATGTCAAAATGCTGCGTCCTTTTTCAAGCACTGCCGATTACACCGGTTCTCTGTATACAGTAGACTATTCCAGACACAAGATCAATGTATTTTCACCTAGAAATTCTCTTACTTCAAACTTGAATGTATTTGTGGAAAGAGCCGAACTGGCAAATTTTCCGACTATATCATTTTTTGTAAGAATTAAGAACAGGAATAATCAGGATCTCGGAGGAATCAGGAGAGAGGCTTTCAGAGTCACTGAAAATTCAAATGTTCATCCTCTTGTCGGTCTTGCAAATATGAAGGAATTTAATGATAAAATATCTGTTTCTCTCGTATTTGAAAACAGCCCCAAGGTTCATGAAATGACTGACAAGCTGAACAGTTTTCTCGGAAACTTTTTTTCTTCTTTTACCAAAAAAGACAGAATTGAAGTGATCCGTGCAGGAAAGGATTCAGAGAAGGTCTATGATTTCGGAAAATCTCCTCTGGATGTTTATGCAAGGATCAGAAAATCCACTCCTGAAAAGAGCAATATCAATCTCGGAAAAAGTGTCTATCAGGGAATCAGTGATCTGACTCCTGAACTCGGACCTCGCGCAGTGATCCTTCTTGTTTCGGGGGATCCGCTTACAAATGCATTCAATCAGTATTCTCTTCAGAGAAATATTCAGTTCGCTGTCTCTCATTCGATTCCTGTCTATGTCCTTGCACTGAACGCTGAAACGGAAATGTCGGAAATGTACAAGGATCTTGCAGAAAGAACCGGCGGAAAGTTTATCAGAGTCCCCGGTGCAAAAGAGGAGAATCAGCTGTACAGTATGATTAAGTCTGCAAAGGACAAACGGTATATAGTATCATTTAAAAGTAAGGTAAATCATGACCTTGCAGGCAGGTACATAGATTTTGAAGTTTCTGTTCTGTACAAGGACATTACCGGGAAAGCTCAAGGAGGATATTTTGTTCCTGAACAGAGATGATTTATCTTCAATTCTGCTGAAATTTCAAATGATGTTTTTCATTTTGCTTTTCTCTGTCCCTGTTTTTTCGGAAAGCAGAGACGGAAAACCCCTGAAATCGGCGGCTGAGCTGATCCGAGAAGGTGACACATTCTACCGTGAAAAAAATTACAGAAGAGCTCTTGGAAGTTACAAATCTGCGCTCGAGGTCAATTCCGGTTCCAATTCAGCTCTTTTAGGTTATGCAAAATCTTCCCTTCAGGTCGGTTCAGTGGAAGATGCAAGGACCGCATTCAAAATTGTAATGGAGAAGGATCATTCGAATAATGAGGCACTTGCAGGATATGCAGATGCACTTTCCCGACTGGAAAAACACGAGGATGCACTGAAGGTTCTGGAAAAGAGAATGGAAACAGATCCGTACAATCCCGGCCTTCTTCTGATCAGAGCCGAAATCCTTCTGAGAATGGGAAAAAATGATCTTGCTCTGAAAAGACTGGAAGATGCAAAAGGCAAGATTCAGAGGAACTATGACTTTGATCTTCTTCTGGCCAAAGCGTACATTGCAAATAAAAGATTTCAGCCTGCATCTGAAATTATTCATAATCTGACTAGACAGCAGCCCGAAAATCCTGAAAATTTTACCGAAAAAGCGAGACTCAATCTGGAGCTCGCTGCGAGAGAAGAAAACGGAGAAAAAGTCTCCGCACTGGTCAAGGAAGCGTTGGGACTGCTTGAAACGTCGGTCTCACTGGACAAGACAGGAGCACTTCCGAAACGTCTTCTGATCAGAACTCATCTTTGGCTCGGAAACAGGCCGGAGGCACTTCGTATCACTGAAGAACTTCTGGAAGATTACCCTTCCGACTCGGAACTTCTCTATTTTCATTCGTATCTTTCGACTGAACTTGGGCATCAGGACAAGGCCATTCAGAGTTTCGGTACTCTGATGAAGACAGACGATCTGAATTCAATTGCAAGATTTTCTGCAGAAGAGTTTGCAAAAAACCATCTTCAGGAAAGACATTCACTCAGGGTAAAACTGGGACGTTATCATTATGAAGAGTATCTCAGGATCAGCAGAGAGTTTCTATATGATACTGCAAGATTTCATATTTCCAGAGCAAAGGAACTGATCCCTGAAAATAAATTTTTAAAATCAGCTCTTCTGGATTATTATTATAAGTTTGGATACAGGTCCCAGCTGGTCAGAATGCTTCTGAAGATGAGACAGGATGATCCTGATGATATTAAAATCAACAACAGGCTCGAAGCGGTTCTGAAGTCGATGAGGGAGAGTCTTTCCTATCTGGAAGGATTTCTGGACAAGGAAGGAGAACTTATTCCTGGGGCAAGAAATCCTGTCGAGATTTTTCTCTTTGATCTGAAGCCTTTGAAATTTCTGCCGGACTATCCGGATGCAGGGAATCTTCTGAATACTGCCATCAGGCATTCTCTGCAGTTGAAATCTTCAGTGAGGCCTGTTTCCGGCAAAGATGAGGAACTGATCAGAACGGCACTTGCATCTTCTAGAGAAAAGGCAAAATACACCGGGGGAATCTACTATTATCCTGAAATACTCGAAAAACTGAATATCGGGAGAAAGAAGGAAAATTATATCCGTTACATTGGATACGGTGAGTATGAAACAGATCACAATGTGATGAAAATTAATTATCACATCTATGATCGTCACAGCGGCAAGGTAATCAATAATTCCAGAATTATTTCCAAGGGAAGAAACATGATGGCTGAAGTGTCATCCAGAATTGCAATGAATACAGCCGCTGCAATTCAGCCGGAAGGAAGGATTGTAAAAGTGAAGCCTGACAGCTTCATCATCAATCTCGGATTCAGAGACGGAATCAAGAAAGGTTCCAAAATCAGAATTTTCGAAAACGACAGGGAAATTGGTTCAGCACCCGTGGAAAATCTGGATGAGTATATTTCTGAAATTCGTCCTAAAAATTCATCCTGGAGAGAAAATGTCGGTCTTGGTTTCAGGGTGAGACCCGCACCGCCGGAAAAGAAGTAGTGGAGTTCCTTCACATCAGAAAACCGGTCTATGTTTGAAAATTGCCGTTGAAGAAGTCCTTCGACTTCTGGATTTTATGAATTTCGGATCGGAAAATCAAAGAAATTGAATACAGGAATAAATAGAAGGACCTACAAATGAATACTGCAGATGAACTTAAACGACTGATCCCTCCAGAAAATGTTTTTGTCCGCAATGACGGAAGAATGGATTCCGGTGAGTTTGATTCTTTCGGAATGGACAGAACCAGACTGTACAATTCTAATTATGAAATATTGTGCTTCCCGAAAAACACGGAAGAGACTGCAAAAATAATAAAGTTTGCTTACGAAAATAAAATCTCAGTTGTTCCTTCCGGAGGGAGAACGGGATATGCCGGCGGAGCAATTGCAAAGAACGGAGAGATTGTCATCTCACTTAGAAAAATGGATCAGGTTCTGGACTTTGATCCTTTTTTTGCATCCATTTCTGTTCAGGCAGGAATGGTGACTCAGAATGTTCACAAAGAAGCCGAAGAAAGAGGATATATTTTTCCTGTGGATTTTGCTGCGACTGGATCATCTCATATCGGCGGGAATATCGCTACAAATGCCGGAGGTGTCAGGGTTGTCAGGTATGGACTGACTCGAAACTGGGTGCTCGGGATGAAAGTCGTTACAGGCAAAGGGGAGATACTGGATTTTAACGGAAGCATTCTGAAGAATAATACAGGATACGATCTGAAGCATCTCTTTATAGGAGCCGAGGGCACTCTTGGAATCATCACTGAAGTCACTCTGAAGCTTGCTCCTGTACCAAAGGACAGCAGTGTTGTACTGCTTGCTCTTCCTGAATACAAAAGAATCCTGGAAGTGTTTCGTGAGACTCATAAATCACCGCTTCCGCTTCTGGCATTTGAATTTTTTACTGAACGCTGCCTGGGCAAAGTGATGGAGCATCTGGGGGGTTCGAGACCTTTTGCGTCCGAAAGCCCTTATTATGTTGTGATGGAGTTTGAAATTCGTGAGGAAAAAGACAGCGACTATATGTATGAGTTTCTGGAAAATATCACAAATCTTGAACTGATCTCCGACGGAAGCATTGCACAGAATTCCATTCAGAAAAAGACTTTCTGGAAATACAGAGAAGGCATCAGCGAAAGTCTTTCCATTCTTCATACAGTTCACAAGAATGATATCTCTCTTCCTCTGAGGGAGATGGATGCTTTTATCCGGGCAATGGAAGATCTTTTAATGAAAAAATATCCTGGGTTTGAAATTGCGCTTTTCGGTCATATCGGAGACGGCAATCTGCATCTGAACATACTGAAGCCTAAGGAAATGTCGGATGAAGTTTTCTTTGCTTCCTGCAAAAAGGTTGATCCTGAAATGTTTGAACTGATCAGAAAACATAAGGGTTCGATCAGTGCTGAACACGGAATAGGTCTTCTTAAAAAAGACTTCCTGAGTTTTTCGAGATCCGACACTGAAATAAGAATTATGAAAGAAATAAAAAAAATACTGGATCCTGAAAATATAATGAATCCTGGAAAAATATTCTGATTCGGTATGAGCAGAAAAAAGACAGTTCTGTCTAAAGACAGCAGAACCAGAATGAAAAACAGATCGGCAATCATCTCTGCCGCCGGCAGGGTGTTTGCCGATCTGGGATATGAAGCCTGTACTATCAGAGATATTATTCGGGAAAGCGGACTTTCACCCGGAACATTTTATAACAATTTCAGAGACAAGGAATCATTGTTTCTGCATATAGTAGGGGATTCTATGAAAAGAGTGAGACTTCAGACCGGTCTTGCAAAAGAACAGGCAAAGTCCGGACGGGAGTTCATTTATGAATGCCTGAAAGCCTTTTTTGAAGTTTTCTCTGATGATCCCCTCCTGATGAAAATCGTAGCAAGAAATCAGATTGTATTCAGGCAGTTTGCCTATCAGACAAGGCATCTCAAGGGTATGATGTATGATATCGAATCTGCACTGCAGTGGGCAATTGAAAAGGAACTGCTCCCTAAGGTTCCGATTGATCTGACAGCACTTGCTCTGACTGGATCATCTTTTGAAGTTCTCGAAAGCCTTACTCATAAATCCAAGCCGGATATAGAAAACTCATGCGAATTCCTGACAGAACTTTTCCTCGGAGGAATCAGAAAAGTGGCAGTCTCTTACAGAAGTTCTGATGTCTGAAATGTCTATAGGGCTGATTATATCAGGCTTTACAGTCCCTTCAGTCCAATGACTCTGTTGTAAAGATCCATCTGGGATTTTCTTACTTTCAGTTCACCTGACTTCAGAAGTTCTCTTGTCAGGATAATGATATCAGGAATGCACTCTCTCAGTACAGTAGCCATCTGTCTGTCTTCAATTGCAATATGTGAGAGAAGCCAATCCTTCAGATCTGTAACAAGATTTGCCGCAGCCTTTATATCACCCTGCTTATTTTCCTTGTTTCTCTGCTGAATGATTTCCACAAAGGTCTGATGCTGTTTCAGGTGGCCTGGAAAACCGGAATACTGAAATTTCTGCATAATCTTTTCTTCCAGACTGAAATGATCCTTTGTATACTGAACAGCACCTTTGATGATCGATCTGAAAATTTCTTCTCTCTTGTTTGAGACAAGGGTCTTGCTGGCATAGTCAAGCTCTACAACCATCTTAATGAGCCAGATATGCTGAAGATCAATGATAGGTAGACCGATGCTCAGGTTGTACATATGCCATATGCTGCTGATGGAATTGTAAAGGTTGTCGCTGATGATCTCCTTTACCTGCGTGGAGTTTGTGACCTTATTATAGAGAGCAGCCTGTGCTTTATCAATTGTAATCTGATTGTTTTCAATCAGAAACTTGAACCATTCATTGTATTCATTTGTGCTGTTTACAAGAAAATGCCTGTAGTCGGAGTCTTCTTTCTGGATATGTTCTGCAAGCCATGACCATAAAAATTCTATTATTTCCCTTCTTTCATTTTTATCCAGTTTTTCGTGAGAGAGTTTTGATTTGATCAGTTCAATAAAACTGTGGTGCTGTCTTTTGTGAGGAAGAAGTTTCGGATAGGAGAACCTGACGAAAAGATTCTCTTCGAGTGAGAAGTGGTCTGCAGTATAGTTGATGAGTTCAAGTGCTGTTCTGTGAAACTCCGGTTCTTTTGTGTCATCTTTCTGGTACATCTCCAGTTCCACAATCAGCAGAATCAGCCAAATATGCTGAAGGTCGATGAACGGAATGGACAATGAAAGTCCTTTGCTGTTCCAAATATCCTTAATCCTGGATTCTATTTCTTCTGTGATCCCGATGCTTTCCAGTATTTCTGACATAGTAGAAACTCCTCTATTTGTACGAATTGAGAAGCCCAGAATAATTACAAGGCGAATCTCAATAAGACTGCTTCTCATTTTATGATTTATATCATAAAACGGAATCCATTAGAAGAGTGAATTTTCGATATGGCTTTTAACCCTGTCAGTCTCTACTAATTTTTCAGTCTTTTTTGGATTTCCGGAAGAATGAATTCCAGAGAATTCTTCAGAATAAAGTGTATCGGCCCCGGTGCTGCTTTGTATACTGCAGTCAGAATCTGATTCACTGCTCCAGGAATTCCCATCTCATTTTTATTTCGTAAAGTTTCTTCAATGCATTCAGCCACTTCCTTCGGACTTGATATCGGAAGAAACGGAACGGAATGAAACACCTTTGTCATATCGGTTTCGGTGAGTCCGGGAAGAACGCATCCTGCAAAGATGCCGTATCTTTTCAGTTCCATATTCAGACTCATAGTCATCGACAGCAGTGCAGACTTGCTCGCTGCATAGGTTGAATTTCCGGGAAAAGGAATGATGCTTGCGACTGATCCTACTGTAATGATGTTTCCATATTTTCTTTCGATCATTTTGGGCAGAATCGTCTTCAGGAAAGCCATAGGAGACAGATAGTTTACATTCATCTCCAAAATCATATTATCAATCAACTGATTCTCAAAATCTTTATTAGTGCTGATTCCTGCATTCAGTACAACGGTATCCGGGATGCCGAATTTCTTTTCCATTTCTTCTGCAGTTTTTACCGCTGAATCCACAGTGGAAAAATCGGAAACAAGAATGTCCGCAGTTCCGCCTATTGATATTATTCTGTCTCTGACTGATTTCAGATCGTTTTCTGTTCTTGAGCACAGGATAATATGATAATCTTTTGAAAGAAGCAGTGCTGCTGCTTCACCGATGCCTCTGGAGGCACCGGTAATAAGCATAAAAGGTTTCGTCATATTTATTCCTTCTCCTTCAGTTTGGCTGCAGAAGCTTTAATGAATCCTGCAAACAGAGGATGAGGGTTGATCGGTTTGGACTTGAATTCAGGATGATACTGAACACCTACAAACCAGGGATGATTTGCAATTTCCACAATCTCTACGAGTTTTTCATCGGGTGAGGTTCCCGAAATTGTCATTCCGTTTTTTTCAAACTGCTCCTTGAAACGGAGAGTAAACTCGAAACGGTGTCTGTGTCTTTCCATCGTTCTTTCCTGTTTATACTCTGCGTAAGCAACTGTCCCTTTTTTTATTACGCAAGGGTAGGCACCGAGTCTCATTGTTCCGCCCATTCTTTCTATGTCCGCCTGCTCTTCTAGAAGTGAGATGACAGGGTAGGGAGAATTCGGCACAAATTCTGTGGAATGCGCATTTTTGAATCCCAGAACATTTCTTGCAAATTCTATCACAGCGCACTGCATTCCAAGGCAGATTCCGAAAAACGGTACACCTTTTGTTCTGGCATAATTGATTGCAGCGATCTTTCCTTCTATTCCTCTTTCCCCGAATCCTCCCGGGACCAGAATCCCCTGAATGTTTTTGAAAAAGTCCTTCGGGTTTCCTTTTTCCAAGTCTTCCGGATTGATCTTTACGAAGTCCACATGAACTTCATTTGCGATACCGCCGTGAGAAAGAGATTCGTAAATGGATCTGTATGCATCCTGCAGGCTGATGTATTTTCCTACGACAGCAATGTTGACTTTCTTTGATGCAGTTTTTATTTTCTGAACCATCTTATCCCATTCTGCAAAATTGGACTTTTTCAGAGGCATCTTCAGTGCCTTCAGTACAACCTCGTCGAGTTTTTCCTCTTTGTACATTTTGGGAATTTCATAAATGGAATCTTCTATGTCCGAAGCAGAAATCACACATTCGTCTCTTACATTACAGAATAATGATATTTTAGATTTCATTTCCTTGGTCATTCTGTCCTTGACTCTGCATACAAGAATATCGGGCTGGATTCCAAGTCCCAGAAGTTCCTTGACTGAATGCTGTGTAGGTTTTGTTTTTGCTTCACCTGCAACAGTGATTGTAGGAACGAGTGTAAGATGGATGAATAGAGACTGCTCGTTTCCGTGTTCATATTTCATCTGGCGGATTGCTTCAAGAAATGGAATGGATTCAATGTCACCTACGGTTCCGCCGATTTCCACTATGATGAAATCGGGTTCTACATCTTTTCCAAGAGCATAAATTCTGCTTCTGATTTCATTCGTGATGTGAGGGACAACCTGGACTGTTCTGCCGAGATAGTCTCCCTTCCTTTCTCTTTCTATGACTGAATGATAAATCTGACCTGTTGTAATTGAGTTTTTTCTGGAAAATTCCTGGCTCGTAAATCTTTCATAGTATCCCAGGTCCAAATCCGTCTCTGCACCGTCATTTGTAACATATACTTCCCCATGCTGATAAGGACTCATTGTTCCGGGATCAATATTGATGTAAGGATCCATTTTCTGAAGAGCAACTGAGTATCCTCTCGATTCGAGAAGACAGCCTAGGGCAGCAACGGTAACCCCTTTACCGAGCGAAGAACAGACTCCGCCTGTAATGAATATGAATTTTGATTTAATCATGGCTTTCTGTTTGTACAGTTTCTCCATACAGTCTGAAGTAAAGGTTTTTTTTGAAGGAATTCTTCCTAAAAAGAGGCCTGAAAATCCACCATAACCCTTCTTCCTTCCCTGATATAATCGAACGGATAATTTGATCTTTGTACAAGAGTCTGGTGAGTATTGAACAGATTGGAAATAAAAATACCAAGTTGAATATTATCAGAAATTTTATGGCTGATTCGAAGATTTACGCTTATCCAGGCAGGTACAGTTTTGGGACGGTACTGCGGATAGGAGTAAGGATTGCTGTAGGTATTGTTCTGAAGGTACCCTGTGAGAGGATCTATTGTTCCCATATCACTTGTACGTCTGTACACTGCCCCCTGTCTCTGCAGAGTGAGGGAAGCAGTCCATCTTTCCACAGTTGAGGTGATTCCTGCATTGGCTGTATGAGCAGGCGTGATTTTAACTTCGTTCGGATGTTTGGAAATCATTCCGTCGAGATTATGATCCAGGTATCTGTAGAATCTGGAATAATTCAGGAAGGCAGAAAAGTATTTGAATGAAGTCTGTATTTCGGATTCTATTCCTTTTGTTCCCAGTGTATACGCATTTACAATGGAATTGCTTGTGCCGCTGTAATCGATTGCATTTTCAAATCTTGTATTGAATCCGTTTACTCTCAGGCTGACATTTGAACTGACTGTCCAGTCGACAGCAGCTTCAGCAGTTTTGATTATCTCTGGACTTATCTTTCTTGGGTTGTTTGAACCGCCCACATATGTGTTCACACCGTAAAGTTCTCCGGCAGAAGGCTCTCTGAAAGCTCTCCCTGCCATCAGTTTTACTGTGAGTTTTTCAGTAATAAAAAATACCGCTCCAATCCTTGGACTCGTTCTTCTGTATGTCTTCTTTTCATTTGTTACAAAAGGAGGTCCGAGGAACCTGCTTGGAACAGCATACGATATCCCTGTTGAAGGATCAGTGATTTCAGGAACACCTATCCAGTTTTTATAGGGTTCGTCAATGCCTCTGTAATGATTGGATATCTCATCGTATCTTATGCCTCCTGTAAATTCCACTTTCCTGTCAAAAAGTCTGCCGCTTGTAATCTGTGCAAAGGGTGCAATTTTCAGAATAGGTCTGTTCGTAATCCAGTCCATGGCAGGTGAAAGAGGAAGAAATGCCCCACCCGGATTTGGAGACTGGTCTCCGAGAAGATTCATATTGATATTGCTCGTATGCAGACTGTCTCCTCTGTAGGAAAGTCTGTTTCCTTCCACTCCTGCAATGAATGTACCGCTGTTCGGAAAGACATACATAATCTGTGCTCTTAGAAAGATATTATCAATTCTTGTTTTCAGGTTTTCGGATACGCCCGAAGGGTAGACTGTGCCGTTAACTACTGCTCCGTTGGCATAGTCTCTTACATTGTAGTCCCAGATGCCGGTATTGTATCTGGCAACATATTCATGGCTCAGTCTGTCGGATATGTTCTTTGAATACTTTGCCGTCAGCACATCTCTGTACTCAGACTGTCTGTCTTTATGATCGACTGCATTCTGAAGCCAGCCGTTGAAAGTCTGATAGTTCCATTTCTGTCTGTGGTACTGAAAGGAAAGTCCGCTCAAATCTCCTTCACCTTCCAGTTTGGTAAAAAGATAATAACTGTTTCTCTCATCTCTCATCGGGAATTTCTGCAGGAATCCGAAAACATCTGTTTTTCCTGATCCGTCATAATTTGTATAATTGTTCCCGTCCGTTTCATAAGAGTTGAAACTGACAACGTGTGAAAACATTTTTCCTTTGTTTCCTGTAATCAGATCATAAATTTTTGTCCCGTAATCGCCGAGTCTTGCTCTCAGCCTAAGTTCGCCGTTCAGATCTCTTCCCGAATAAGTGTTCAGAGAAATGACGCCGTTTGTTGCATTTGATCCGTACAGAGCAGAACCCGGGCCGCGAATGACTTCAAGCGACTTGATCATATTCAGAGGGGTGATTTCCCAGGTAAGTGCTGATCCGTAGAAAAGATCATTATGCTGTACACCGTCTACAAGCATAAGCAGGTGATTGTTGTTCCAGCCCTCGTACATTCCTCTGGCAGATACTGTCCGTCTGTCGTTGATCTGAGACGCAGCAAATCCCGGAAGCTGATATAATATATCATTAATAGATATCCTTCCGTAATCTCTGATCTGTCTGTCTGAAATGACAGATACTATGTTCGGAGCTTCGCTGGTTTTTTTGGCAACCTTTGTTGCAGACACAGTGACCTGCTGTCCCTGCATAAGGTCGAATACCTCTGCCGCTGCCTTTTCGGCTGCTTTTTCCTCCGACTGCATAAACGGTTTTAATTTTTCAGAAAGCTTCGATGAATTTACGTACTGCTCAATATTGGAAACGTTTTCCTTTTTACCGGGATTGGATCTCAGAACAAACGATGTCTTTGCTCCGAGTTTTGAAATGACCGTTCTGTCTGTTTCTCTGAGTTCCTCTCTGTCGAGACTCAGTCCTTCCGACTGAAATACCTCATCTGTGACACTGTAGGCATCAATCATCTTTCCTGTTTCAGGATTGTAGATCTGAATGTACAGACTCAGGTTGGAATCGGAATTTTTTTTGGAGTAGAATCCTTCCATGAGCAGATGTGCATTTTTCTCCTTTGCCCGGACAAGTCTGTCTGCAAGCGAATTCCCCTCGGGATTCTGAACAGTGAAGCCTGAATTTTGAATCTTCTCGGAAAGAATGGAGTGAATCTCTTTTTCAGTGTCTGAATTTTTTTCAGATTCAAACGGCTGAAAAATGCTTAGAACGATATTTTTTGAGGGGGCAGCTTCGGCAGAAACATCATATATCAGTATAAAAAAAACTGCACTGAAACAAAGTGAAAGGATGCGGATTATCATCATTATTCTCCAATATATTCTGACTGAAACTCATTATCCGATAATGTCAAGATTCGCTCATCCGGTTTTGATTCTGACGGAACCGGAACCTCCTGTTCTCGAAATTATGGGCAGAATCTATGATTAGGACAAATGTTCTGTATGTCTATTAAAAACTGAGAATCTTTCTGCCATTGTTTCAAGGCATCTGATTTCAGATTTCTGGCTTTAAATCATAATTTACTATCTGAGATAAAAGTCTGACGAATTTCGGTATGAAAAAACCATTGCTTTTTTCTGTTCCGCATTGATATAATGCAGGGATGATAATTCTGCATAATCTGATTCTTTTCTGTAATCTGTTTTTTTTTCTGCAATGCTGCAGACCCGAAATAAGGAAACCTGAACCTGTTCCTTGGCAGGACGAAGGCACATTCGGAATTGTTTCAGTGGACTCCCTTCGATGTCGCACAGCACCTGCATTATCGGGATTTTCCAAAGCCTGCAAAAGATCAGAATTTAAAATTGCATTTTTTACGGGGATAGGAATCCTATACCGCAGTTATGAAAGAGGAAGTCAAAAAGAAGGCTCTTGATTACAAGAAACAGCTCGAAGAAGCCGCAGGCTCTTACCAGTTTCAGATACTGATGGAAGAGTTTAAGGAAAAAGCCCTTCAGGATGAAATTGCTGTCTGGTTTCTTTTCAAGGAAATCATCAAGGAAGCAATGGAAAAACCAGGAATTTTTGACACAAATCCGAGCGGAATCATCGGAACGTTTTATATTCTGAATGATATGGACAATGAAAAATCCTATTCCCTGTTCAGATGGTTTATTCAGAATATCACAGAGGCGGTGCCGAGCGGTGTGATTGAGCTTGTGACCAGTCTCATCACAAGTTTCAGTCTTCTGGAATTCAGGGAGTTTTACGGATATGCAGTGTCAGCCAATCAGGCACAGTCTGCTGTGGGGTATCTCACTCTTTTCAATCTTCTTCTCGAAGACAGACTGAATCAGGAACAGGCAACAGCAATCTATGAACTGTCCAGAACTTACGAAAATACGAGATATCATCTCGGAAATGCAAAAGATATGATTGAAGAAAAATATAAGGAACTGTATGATGCAGGAAGCAGTTCAATGGATTTGGAGCTTAAATGAATTATTCGGTAGAAAAAAGTTCGGTAGAAAAAAGTTCGTCAGAACAGTATTCACAGGAAACAGAAAGAAAATACGGAAGAAAATATTTTTCAGAAACATTTAATCCCAAAAGCAGGGAAGAACTTGAGAAGGAATACATTAAGTTCCTGAAAGAAGATGCAGATACAAAAGAAGGACTGGAGAGATTCACAGAGAAATGGTCTGAAATGGCTGCAATTGTAGATGAAGCAGGTGCCTGGAGTTATGTTCAGATGACTTCTGATACAAAAAATGAAGCAGCAGAGAAAGACTATCTGCACCTTGTCGAAAATATTTATCCTCTCTGTCAGGTGTACGAAGACAAGGTGAAAGAGAAATTTCTTTCTTCGCCCGCACTGAAAGAACTGAACGCAGAGTATTATTCCCTTTTTATCAAACAGGTCAGAACCGAAAAGGAAATTTACAGAGAAGAAAATGTAAGTCTGCATACGAAAGATTCTCTTCTTTCTCAGAACTACCAGAAAATTACAGGCGGATGGATGGCTGAGTTCGAAGGAAAGAGAAGAACAATGCAGGAGATCAACGTGTTTCTCGAATCGCCTGACAGAGATTTGAGAGAAAGAGCCTACAGAACAAGGGTAGGTGTCCATCTTCAGGATGCAGAAAATCTCGAAAATCTTTTTGATGAGATGATTGAGACAAGATCAAAGATTGCCTCCAATGCCGGTTTTTCCAATTTCAGAGATTATAAATTTGTCGCAGGTGCCAGATTTGATTATACTCCTGACGACTGTCTTCGTTTTCACGATGCAATAGCAGAAACAATTGTTCCTCTTCTTTCTGAATGGGCAAAAGAAAAATGCAGCAAGCTTGGGATAACCTCACTGCGTCCCTGGGATATTTCAGTGGATCCGGATGCAAAAGAGCAGATAAAGGCTTTTACCGGAGAGGAGGAGTTCCTTGCAAACACCGGAAAAGTATTTGATTCGATTCATCCCAGACTTGGAAATTATTTTCAGTTTATGAGAAGGGAAAAACTTCTGGATCTGTCCAGCAGAGAAGGGAAGGCCCCCGGCGGATATATGACTGAACTTTCTGAAAAGAGAGTGCCTTTCATATTTATGAATGCTGTCGGAACAAAAAGAGATGTGGAGACACTTCTGCACGAAGCAGGGCATTCCTTTCATGCATTTCTCTGCAGAGAGCAGATTCTGAAAGGATACAGAAGTTCACCTTTGGAGTTTGCTGAAGTCGCATCTATGTCTATGGAGCTTCTCGGCAGGAAACATTTTGAATTTATCTATAAAAAAGAGGACATTAAGAGAGTCAAAAAGGAACAGCTCGTAAAGATAGTCGAATTTTTTCCTTTTATGTCCATGATCGATTCTTTCCAGCACTGGGTCTACACGACCAAGGAAAATGGAAGAAAAGAGCGTGGAGACAAATGGCAGGAACTGAATAAAAAATTTCAGCCATTCCTTGATATGTCGGGTCTTTCCGAAATTGAACGAACCAGATGGCAGTATCCCCATGTGTACACATCTCCTTTCTATTATATTGAGTACGGAATCGCTCAGGTGGGAGCTCTTCAGGTATGGAAAAAAAGTCTCGAAAATTCGGAAAATGCAGTTCTGCAGTATATGAACGGTCTGTCGAAGGGAGGCTCCCTTTCTCTGCCTGAATTATTTGCTTCTGCAGGCATCCGTTTCGCTATGGACAAAAAAACACTCTCAGAACTTTTGGAATTAATAAAAAAAGAATTGGAATTCTGATTCTCGGAGACAGCTTTTGAGATTATTTTGGGCGGCTTTTTTTCATATCCTGGCAGGCTGGTTTTTTTTTCAGGGCTCGGCAGTATATGCCGTACCATCTTACGGCTGGGAGAATTCCCCTTCCGGTTCAGTACTTTACCTGAATTCTCAGAAAGTTTTTGATTCGAGAGAGCAGCTTCGGTCAATCCCTTCGGGTCTCAGTCAGGAAGACAAGGTTCATTTCGCTCTTTTTACCGGTGAGTATTTTGTACTGAGACTGGATAAGGACAACCTGAACAGTCTTCTCGCCCTCATCCGTCAGGAAAAATCCAATCTCCAGTTTCTCGAAACTTTCCTTTCCGTCTTCTGGAAGATCGAAAAAGGGGAAGGGACTGAAGCGGAAGCCAAACTCGAAGAATACATTTCCAGAGAAAATAATTCATATATACAGAGTATTGCTAAAATACTTCATCAGTTCGTTCGAAGAAAAGGCAGACCCAATGTAGGCATTTCTGAGATAAGGTCTCTGGGATGTGTAAAATCGAAGGAATATTATTCCATATGCAGAAGTCTTCAGATCAGAATTCAGATGGAGTATCTTCTGAATGAGGAAAACATTTCCCCTCACAGGGATCTCGGAAATCTGGACAGGCTGATCGCTCCTCTTCTGGAAGAATCGGAACTCGCTTATATTCCCTTTCTGGAAAGAATTGTACCCGATCTTGGAGCGAGGCTTGCATATCTGGGTTTTGCCTATGAAGCAGTTCATTTTCAGAAACTTGCCATTCTTACAGAAAGACTTGCAGGAAGATTTGAAGCTGTATCTTATGAAAGGCTTGCATTTTATCAGATTCTTATAGGGGATATGCAGGGAGCAGAGGACACTCTGATATTTGCTTCAAAGAGTCTCAAATCTGTGAGCATTGCAAAAAACAGTCTGCTTCTGAAATCAGGAATGCTTGCCTACGTGAGAAAAGACTATAAACAGTCTCTTGCGAGTATGCTTGAACTGAATCTGAAGTTTTGGGGAAAGACCCTTCGTAATCCGATTACGGATGAAGCGCTGAGCACCTATGATGCAAGAGAAATGATTGCTCTCTCTCTTTCAAAGGCCAGAAATCCTGCACTTGCCGTTCAGGCACTCACTAAACTCAAGACGGACAAACCGGATGAAGAAGACCTTTTCATCAAGCTCAGAGCTGCTCAGATCGTGTTTAAAGACAGACCTGTTCTTGCGGAAAAACTCACAGACGATATCATCTATATGGCGCAGAGCAACGGATGGAAAAGAGTGGAATATGCTGCAACTCTTCTGAACGGTTACACTCTCATCGTGAACAAGAAATACAGGAGAGCAGTCATTCAGTTCACGAAGTGTTACGGGATACTGGGTAATGCAGAAAATTCCTATGCATCCGAGTGGATGAGACTTTCCGGAATGGTGACTGCTCGGGTTCTGGGCAGGGAAAAAGGAAAACATTCTCAGTCTTACAAGGCTCTGCTTGCCAATATCAGAAAAGGCAATTTTTCCACAGATTATCTGAGCATGAAAATGTATCTGGATCCGCGTTTCGGGATTGAAGAGTTTACTAGACAGGCTGCTCAGTACTTCGTAAACTTGAGAGATTATGAATCCCTCTTTCTTCTGATCAATCATTCCGCAGGCATCAATCAGAAAATTCCGGCTTCTCAGATGAGAAGCGTACTTCAGATTCCGTCTGTTCACAGCAGAATGAAGATTTGGAAGGGATTTCGGCCAGTTCTCGACAATGTCTATTTCAAGAGCAGTTTTTCCTCCATTCGTGAAAGAGAAGCGGCAAATTTAAAGAAGTTTGATATTCCTGATCTCGAATCATTCAAGAAACTGGAAAATCCGTTCATCGCAATTCTGCCTTACAATGATCAGCTTTTTGCATTCTCCTATCAGCCTTCGAGAGGCGAGAAGTACAGATGGACACTTCAGGTATTTTCCGGAAATGAATATAAGACCGGCGGTTATTATACAAAACTTTTCAGTTCTTTTCCTTTTCTGGAAGGAACGGATATGTTTCAGATATATTTTAATGCACAGGGCGCAGATCTTTACCAGCATCTCAAAAGGCTTCAGGCAAAAGCGCCTTTTCATATGTTTGCATCATTCCGTCTTGCAAACTATTCCTCCAAACCGATGGATATTGTAACCCCTGACTGCGGAAAAAAAGACTCTGAGTTCACTAAACTCGGAACAGAGTACTTTGAAGGAATGAAAGCATTTGACTCTGATGAAAGAGTGCAGATCTGGAAATTTCCCGAAAAAGATGTAAGAGAGGGAAGTCTCGAAGGTTATACCTGGAAATGTGATGCCAGAAGCAGAGTCAGTTTTTACAGGATGCAGAGAAGGCTTGATCAGAGAATGGTTCCGGGAACACTGATTTTTCCGACAGGAACCTTGAATGACTCGACTCCTGAAAATCTTGGAGGTCTTTATCTGGAATGGACGGACTACTGGCTTAAGATAGGTTCAGGAAGCGTCTATTTTGTAGACAGGATACAGGATAATGATACTGCAATGAACAGTATCATCAAGTCTGTTTCCAAAGGGGACGGGGACAGCCTGAGTCTCATCGGAATTCTGAATGAGCTGAAAAACTCCGGAAGATCTCATGCAGTAGTCACAAAGACAATGAGATGATGTGTCATTTTGATTTCTGAAGAACGCAGGGCGGTTTTCACTCTCTGTGTGTTCGGAAATCCGGGTATAATTATGAATGAAGAAAATACTTTTGAAAAACTTTCCAGACTGAGTGTTCAGAGTCTGGATGAAATCTTAGGGGTTCCCTTTAAGGTGCTTGATGACGGATTTGTAAGAGTCATTGATTATATGGGTTCAGATGAAGCAGTCGTTCAGGCTGCAAGAGTTTCCTACGGTAAGGGAACAAAAAAGATTCATGAGGACAGGGGGCTTATCCGTTATCTGCTCCGTCACAGGCATACGACCCCGTTTGAAATGTGCGAAATCAAACTCCATGTGCGGGTTCCTATGGACACATGGAGGCAGTGGATACGTCACAGAACAGCAAATGTAAACGAGTATTCTACGCGGTATTCTCTCGCAATTGATTCTGCACAGATGACTGAGGAATCTGAATGGAGACTTCAGTCCGGCGGAAACAGACAGGGAAGTTCCGGTTTTTTCAGTTCCGAGGAAGGGAAAAAGTTTTCGGAAGAGGAAAAAGCCTTTCATGAACATTCCCGAAATATGTATCTGAAAAGGATAGATTCAGGAATGGCAAGAGAGCAGGCGAGAAAAGATCTTCCTCTTTCCACATATACGGAAGGTTACTGGAAAGTCGATCTTCACAATCTCCTCCATTTTCTTGCACTCAGAATGGATGAACATGCTCAGCTTGAAATCAGAAAATATGCAGTCCTGATCGGCGAAGAGATCGTCAAAAGATGGTGTCCTGTTGTCTGGGAAGCATTTATGGACTATTCCTTTCACTCTGACTCTCTTTCCAGACTGGAAATAGAACTCATCCGTCTGATCAATTCCGGCTCTAATGAAGATTTAATGAAAAAAGCAGCAGAATTCGGATTTCTGAATCCTGATTTCACATTGAAAAAAAGCAGGGAAAGAGAAGAGTTTGAAGAAAAGATGAAGGACTTGGGGATACGGGTGCCTTGGGTTTAGAGACACAGAGCATAGAGACGCATTGCAATGCGTCTCTATGCTCAGATCAGCCAATAGGGAACAGTGAACACATCGTCTGTAATCCAGCGAGGAGTCTCTGCGGAGGAGATGATCAAACCTTTGGAAATATTCTCTTTCGGGAACATTGTTCTGAAAGAGGAAAAGTTTTTTGCATCCTCTTTGGAAGGATTCGATTTCATTTTAATTTCTATTGGAAAAAGTTTTCCATCTATCTCCAGGATCAGATCCAGTTCCGCGCCTGAGTGAGATCTGAAATGGTATAAGTTGGGTCTGACTGAAAATTCCTGAATGGTTTTCATAATTTCGAGGACAATATAGGTTTCAAATAGTCTGCCTTTTATCGGATGAGACAGGACAGAATCCGGAGAGCTGATCTTCTGCAGACTGCAGATCATGCCTGTATCAGCAGAATACCCCTTTGATTTCTGTGAAACTTTCTTGACTGGATTTCGGGAAAAGCTGGGAACAGTGAACCATTGAAAACTCTGTTCTGCAAGCATCATCCATCTCTTTGCAGTTTTTCTGTCAATTCCAAGTTCTCTTCCAATTTCAGAAGGATTGATTTCGGTGGAACTCAGTCCGGCAAGTATCCCGAAAAAATTTCCAAACTCCTGCATGGAATCCAGATTTGCGAGCACACGGATGTCTCTCTCAATATACGTTCTCAGATAAGAATCATAAAAATAGGGAACTGCATCATCCGGTTTGCCGATCAGTCCGGGAAAAGAACCTCTCCATAGATTCCTTTTCAGGTCAGGAACATTTTTTTTCATTATATTTTGCAGATTTATATTCTCTTCATACAGATAGGAATGGATGACGGATTTATGCTCTGTGCTTTTCGTAAGCTCTCTCTGACTCATTGTATGCAGGTCGAGAATAATGACTCTTCCTGCCAGAGATTCAGAAATGCTTTTCAATACTCCTAGGTTCTGAGATCCGCTGATGATGTACATTCCCGTTTTTTTTTCGCGGTCGACTTTTCGTTTGATGGAGGATAAAAGTTCAGGGGCATACTGGATCTCGTCTAGAAAAACTGGAGAAGGATGAGTCTGCAGAAAAAAATCAGGATCTTTTCTGGCATCATCAATATCAGTGACAGGATCAAAACTGACAGTCGGAATTCTGCCCTCAAAGGCCATTTCCACAAGTGTGGATTTTCCGACCTGCCTTGCCCCCTGCACACAGACTACAGGAAAAAGGGAGAACAACGTCTTCAGTTTCGTCTGTAAAAGTCTCTCAAAATACTCCATAACTTGATATTCGGGAATCATAGTCCCAAATATCAAGTCAGAAAATTGGATTTTCAAAGAAAAACTTGGAATTGAGTGAGGGTGTTATGTAAAGACACACGGCAATGCGTTTCTGCTTATTTGACATCCAGTTTTTCTACACCGTCCCAGTCTTTTTCTATCCCGTTCTTCAGCAGAAAACGGCATCTTTCTATGTATTTTTCGGCGGCCTTGTCCTTCGGATCTTTTTCCAAGACTTGATTGAAATTGGCCAAAGCCTTTTCAGTTTCCTGTGCGAAATAGAGGCGAATGCCTTCTTCAAAAAGAGCTTTTGTGCTCAGTTTCAGATCTATGATTCTCTGTGAGTTTCCGTTGAAGATTTCAAGTATTCGAACCGCTTTATTTTTCCCTTTTACCTTTACAGTATCCATATGCCTGTAGAAATACTTTTCCTTGTCTTCAATTTTTTCCATCAGATCCATACTGACGAGAAGAGAGGAGGAGTAGGACTTTGTCAGACTTTCCAGTCTGGAAGCGGTATTGATTACCTCACCCCGCGACTCCGTCGCAACCCGGCAATTTTCTGCGAAAGCTTTCAGCGTGCAGAAAATTGGCCTGCCATTAACCCCCGCTCGCTGTCGCTCCGCCCTAGCAGGCCTTGCCTGCGGCTCGCCGGAGTGAGGTAAAAACAGCTCGACTCCATATCAGCAGAAAGAATATTTTATCATTATTTCTCCTTTACGCAGATCAGATTTTTGGCATAGTAAGTTGCATTCCATACATCAAGTCTTTCAACATATTCCTGCGATTCCTTTGGAAGTATTTCCTTCAGCATTGTTGCTTCTTCTCTGTCAGGTAGATTCATTTCCAGTTCTTTGCATTTTCTCATAGCTTGGGTAGTAGTGAATTTTCCAGGAATCGCTTTCCATTCTATAAGATTTCCAATCGGCAGGGGTTTATCAAAATAATTGAAGCGAGGTGATCAGACCGTTTCGGTTTTCTCCCAAAACTTTAACCTTTGACCTCTGTTGTAGACCAGCAATTCGGGAACAATATTTCCTATTTTTAAAAAGTCTACCTCAAATTGAAGTCCTGAAAGAAAGGCACCCCAAATGTTAATTGTAGTATGTTTGCTGAAGCCAGAATGAACGCAATTTTCATCTTTTAAATAACGGATAAGAAAAGCTTCGCACTCATTTTTTCCCAAAATCATTATACCGTAAATTTCTCCAGTTCTTTCAATGACTCGCTTGACTTGAAAGGATTCACTCTGACCAGCAAAGCCAATATTCTGAGAAATATCTGTCAGCGTCCAAATTGTGACTTTGCAAATGTGAACTCTACCTCATTATATCGATCAACAAATTTTTTACGCTCACTGTATTCATAGAATTGTTTTGCACTCAAATCTTTGTCAATCAGTTCCAATTTTTGAAAAATATCAAATCGATAAGCATTTATAATTTTTTGCTCCAAATCCTGAATATAATCTGTCATTAAACTCCGAGTATCTGATGAAAGATTCCTGTTAATGGAATTTTTTAGCTTTTCATAAATTACAATAGCTTCTCCAAAGGATTTTTTTGAATATAGACTGTCCCCTTCCTGCAAAGCTGATTTATAGGTTTTTATGAATGCTGCAGCCCTGTCATCGTTATAAGTGTAGTCCACTTTCTTTATGCCTGGGTCAGAAAACTGCAATGCGACAGAGTTCAGAGAAAAATTGTGCTGGGATCGAAGTGGTGCCCCAGCATCACTGACTGAGTAACCTGGAACAATGGCAGCCTTTGCCGCTTCTTTCAGGAAGTTTTTTCGTAAAGACCCATCCTGAACAATCCAGTTTTCCTGTCCTAATTCAATGAGATTACTTAAGAATATGCCTTTATATTCTGTCATTTCTGAAGAGTCTACACTGTTTCCTTCAGAAATAAAACTATTCACATAGATCGTGTCCTTTGCAAAAACCTCTGAACTGAAAGTCATTGCAGAAAATAAAAGTATTCCGGTGACGATAGAACGGAATGTATCATTTTTTTTCATGTGTTTTTTCCTTTTTGTGATATGATTTCTTGACCTGACCCCGGCTAGCGATAGCGAGGTTCGCACTCTTCAAAAAAACGGATTCCACCCATAAGGTCATTTACTTTTCCGGAAACGTAAGCAAGAACCAGTTCACGAACCGCATCTTCTTCAGTTTTAAAAAGTTCTTTAGCCACAAGCGGAGAAATATATCTTTGAATGACTGCGTTTTCCATAAACTGAAGTCTATAGGAATTCCCGAAAAGCTGCAAATCTTTTTTGGGCGGGAGGGAATCGCATATAAAATCAGCTTTCCTGTTTTACATACACAGGCTTTTCCGGTACATTAAGTTCACTGTAGATGGCAGGGACAATATCTGCCAGGGTATGTATTTTATCTTTCATTGAGTCTGCATATTTTCCGTAGAGAAATGTCGGGACTGGACTAGTTGTATGCACCTTGTCGGACAGGTCTTCTAAGTTTCCGTGATCTGAGGTGACGATCAGATGTTCTGTTTTTGGGTTCAGTTCGGACATGACTCCGTCCATAAATTTTTCTACTGTATTTATAATGTATTCTGCATGTTCCCAGTTCTGTGAATGACCGGCCTTGTCCGTGAGAAAATATTCGAACATTGTCAGATCCTGATTTCTTGCCAGAACAACTGATTTTTTTCCCATCTCGAAGGGATCTCTTTTTTGAAAAAGTTCGTCGTCGGGGGAAAGGAATTTTTTTCCAAATTCCTGAAGGATATCGTGAGTGATATCCATAAACAGTCCGTTTCCTTTTCGCAGATCCTCAAAAGTTCTGAAAGGGATGTCGGCTGCCATCTGGATCAGAGTCGAAGCAGAAATCAGTCTGCGGTTCTCTTCCATTCTGCTGAAGAATACATCGCTGTAACAGTTCAGAAAGGCGGAACTGTATCCGTGTTCCTTCAGAATTTTCATTATAGAATGTTTTGCAATAATTTTTTTTAATGTAAAGCTCGGAACTCCGCTTACATGTCTTCCAATGACTTCCACTGCATTGATTCCTGTCCAGAGAGATGTCTGACCGGTCGCACTCTGCGGAAGACCTTTCAGTCCCATATTGGCATCCGTCTTTACATAATGTGCTTTGGAATAGATGCTGGAATCTGGAATTTTTTTTCCAGCCAGAGGCAGAAAGAATCCTTTTGCAAATTTTGAAAAAGGATTCTTTTCGGGATTGTCTTCTCCGAATCCGACTCCGTCAAGAAATATATAATAAATCATATCAGTTTATTTCATCCGCATAATTCATTACAAGGTACATGATTGCTTCCGTGTCGGACGGATTGGAATATTCATGAGGAACGTCTGCTCTAAAAAAAACAGAGTCTCTCTGCTGCAGTTCCACAACTTTTTCACCGATTCTCAGACGAAGCACTCCCTGTACGACTACGATGTTTTCTGTGGTTCCGTTCTGATGAGCATCTGCGATTTCAATTCCGCCCGGTTTCAGAGTCAGTTCATAAAACTCACTGGTTCTGTTTCCCGAAAATGGAAAGAGTGCTCTGCTTGTAAAAACCTTTGTAGTGGAATAGAGCACTTTGGAATTTTCATATTTCAGTATATGAAGTCCTCCGGAATTTTTTTCCTTGATGAGGTCGCTGAAAGGCACATTCAGGCCCGATGCTATTTTCCATAGAACCGAAATAGTAGGTGCACTTTTGCCCTGTTCAATCTGGGACAGCATTGCGCGGCTTACTCCGCATCTGGCAGCAAGTTTGTCTAGAGAGAAGCCCTTGATATGACGGATAGTCTTCAGATTTTCCTTCACTGAATTGATGATAGTTTCTTCCGAAGCAGTTTCCTGCTTTTCCGACACAGGATCATCCTGCTTCGGTTCTGATTTTTTTTTCTCTGTTATTTTGGAAGTCTTTTGTCTCATTAGTTCTATCCTCCAATATATTAGAATTGGGTCAATGAATATAATTGACTTTTTCAGCTGTTTTTACGTAGATACTTTTGAGTTCACTGTAGGCTTTAAAGGCCGGAAAATGCTGCGCCTATCGCCGGATATCTGCGTTTGGGAGCAAAAGAGTTTCCTGCAGATTGTTATTACTCTGAACAAATATTCTTATAAATGAATTTCTAATGGGCAAATTTAAACTGATTCAGCTTCCTGTTCCGCCTCCTGCAGCGTTTGCATCTACAGGAAATGTTCCATTGGCTTCCTCATCACTTGCTTCCGCTGTTTCTCTTTTCGGGGCATTGCCTGATCTGACTGTGGAGTCTGCAGGGCCTGAAATCACCGACAGGATGGGCGACAGAGAGCTTGTAGAGTATCTTGCAGACGGTGCACCGGAATTTGCCGGATTTTCTCTGTATCTCTGGAATTCGGAAAGAAGCATTCATATTGCAGATGAGCTTAAGAAAAAAAGTCCGAGGACAAAAATTCTTTTCGGCGGTCCTGAAGTAAATGAGGACAATCTTATTCTTCTCGAAAATTCCAGTGCGGATGTTCTCGTGAGCGGTGAGGCAGAACATATCATTTCCAATATTATGCAGAAGATGAAGAATTCAGAAAGTCTTTCGGTCCAGGGAACTGCATTTCGAAAGAGCCGAGAAGAACGTTTTCATTTTTCCAAAGAACAGAGTCCTGATTTTCCATTGAACCAGTTTCCTTCTCCTTATCTGACTGGGTTTCTGAAAGTCGATCCTTTGCGGTCTACGTATCTCGAAACAGTCAGGGGATGCAAATCTTCCTGTTCCTATTGTTTTTATCCCAGAAGCAGCGGAGGCGAACTGAGAACTCTCGATATCGAAGAGAGCATGAATCTCATCCGAAATCTGAAAGAGAGGGGAGCCGCTGAACTTGTTTTTCTGGATCCTACTTTTAATCACCGACCCGGATTTGAGAAATTTCTAGACAGGCTTTCCGATCTGAACAGTGACGGTCAGATGAAGTTTTTTGCAGAACTGAGGTCAGAGGGCTTAAACCGCACAATTGCAGAGAAACTGGCGAAGGCAGGTTTTTACAGGATTGAACTTGGGATGCAGTCTGTGAACCGAGAAACTTTGAAAAGAGTGCAGAGATATGGAAATCCGGAAAAGGTGGCAGAGTCTGCTGTCATTCTGAAAAGTCTCGGAATTGATCTTCTTCTCGATCTCATCATCGGTCTTCCGGGAGACTCTCCTTCTGATGTTCTTAGGGGAATAGAATTTTTCAGAAAGTATGAACTCGAAGAATTTGTGCAGGCATTTTTTCTGTCTGTTCTTCCCGGAACTAAACTCAGGTTGGATGCAGCGAAGGAAGGACTTGTATATAATCCGTATCCTCCTTACAGAGTCATAAGAACAGATACTTTCAGTGAGATTGAACTGATTGAGACTTTTTTTGCTGCAGAAGAGGGACTTGACAGAAGACTCGATGAATATCCTAGACCCAATCTGGTTAAATTTATTCCTGACTCCAACGATACATTTTCTGCTGATCTGAATGATGAGCTTTCGGATGATTTTTTCCGTCCGGCTGCAAGGCACAGCACTGTATATTTTTCTTCTCGGAATTTATATGAAAAAAAAGACAGGATGATTCAGATCATAAGAAAGAAAATTGAACTCGATCCTTTCTGCACAATGGATTTTGTCCTATGCACAGACGTTGAGTTTCCCGTCGATCTGTTCGACGTCTTAAAGAGTGTACTGAATCAGATGTTTCCGAACTATCTGAAAAGAGTTCTCTCTCACAGAGGGGAGGATCTTCAGCACAGAGTATCCGTTCTGATTTCGGAAAATCATTCCTGCAGGGAGGGATGGATTTTGGAAATGATGAAAATTCTTCCTGTGTTTCAGGATATGCGTTCTGAAAAAGCGGTGCGATTTGTAAAAAAACTGGGGTATTCCATTCCCGGTGCAAGGATTCTCGATAGTGACATCTCTGAATTTGACTGGAAGAAACTTTCAAATGCTGACCCTGAATCTCTCTGTTTTGCAGAAAGAACTCTTGAAAGAAGATGGACAAACGAGGTGCTCAATTATTCTGAAACCGGCTGATCTGCTTTTGAGTGCGGTTTCGAAACCGCACCTTCAAGGATTACAATCGGTTCTTTATCCCGGTGTAGAAATTTTTCTGCACCTTAAGAACTTCCATCCGAAGATTTGCCTGATCCCATCCGCTGAACTGAAATTTTCTTTCCACTATGAGAGTTGCAAGTCCGTGTACAAGCACCCAGGCTGACATTGCAAGTTCCTTTAGGTCTGATTTTCGAATGAGTTTTTTTTTCTGGCAGTCTTCAATGACTGACTGCATAATCAGAACTGTTTCATCTGCTGCCTGCTTCAAGGCAGGAAATTCTGAGTAGTCGCCGACAGTATTTCCGTACATGATTCTGAACAGCTCCTCATTGTCGCATGCAAACTGCACATAGGCAATTCCGCATTCCTGAAACTGCTTTAAGAATTTTCCCGGAAAAAGTTCTCTGCTTTTTTCCAGATCTTTTTTCAGTATCCTGAATCCTTCTGCTGCAATCTCTGCGAGAAGTTCTTCATTGTTTCTGAAATGTCTGTATGGAGCGGCCACACTCACATCTGCCATTGCGGCTGCCTTTCTCAGGCTCAAGGCCTTAAGACCTTCTGTCTTCAGAATCGAAAGCCCCGCCTCAATCAGTGCTTTTTTCAGATCTCCGTGATGATAGTTTTTTTTATCTTTCTTCATAAAAAATGTTTACAGTATTAACATTGATATTAATCATCGTTAACATAGAGCGAAAAATCCAGCAGAAAATTTCCTGCCGGAAAAAATATCGGGGGTTCCATGGAACATTCAGAAAACAGATATGATATTATCTTCATCGGTTCAGGCATAGGGAGTCTGACAGCGGCAAGCCTTCTCTCTCAGTTCAAAAAGAGCAGAGTTCTTGTTCTCGAAAGGCATTTTCAGGCAGGCGGATTCACTCATGAATTTAAGAGAAAACAGAACAAGTACAGCTGGGATGTCGGGATACATTATATAGGCGATCTGCAGGAAGGAAGTCTGACAAGAAAAGTATTTGATACAATTACAAAAGGAAATCTGAAATGGAACAGGATGGCTGAACCGTTTGAAAGATTTGTGTATCCGGAAGGGACATTTGCCGTTTACGGCGATCCTGAACGTTACAAGTCCGATCTGAAGGCACAGTTTCCCGAAGAATCGGATGCGATTGAAAAATACTTCAAGGATGTGAAGAAGATGGCAGGTTATTTCGGAAAACATATGCTTCTGAAACTGGTGCCTCCTGCAATCGAATCTCTCGCATCTCTTTTTGATCCTTCTGAACCTGTGATGACTGTAAAGGACTATATGGACAGACATTTCAAGGATCACAGACTGAAGGCGATTCTTGTTTCGCAGTGGGGTGATTACGGTCTTCCTCCATCTATTGCATCCTTTGCAATTCACGCACTCGTTGTGTACCATTATCTGAACGGAGGGTATTTTCCTGACGGAGGTTCCGGGAAAATTCTCGAATGTATTGAACCGATCATCCATGAGAACGGAGGGCAAATTCTGACCTCGCATGAAGTGACTGAGATTCTGATTGAAAACGGAAAAGCAGTCGGCGTCAAAGTAAAACATCTTCGAGGAAGAGAAGAGAATCCTTACGAAAACTTTTATGCATCGAATGTTGTGTCCTGTGCCGGTGCTGTTCCCACCTATATGAAACTCATTCCAAAGTCTTTTTCAATTCCTTTCCGGGATGATCTGCAGAAATTTTATAAATCCAATCCGAGAGTCAGTCATGTGTCTATGTATCTTGGGCTTTCCCGTGACCCGAGAGAACTCGGATTCAACGGTGAAAACTATTGGATATATTCTAATTATGATCATGACAAAAATTTTGCGGACAGAAACTCCTGGCCGGAAAAACCGATTGCAGGCGCATACCTCTCTTTCCCCAGTCTGAAGAATCCGAGTGCGAAGTCTCATACTGCGGAAATCATTGCATTTACTGATTATGAAAACTTTGAAAAGTGGAAAGATGCTCCCTGGAAAAAAAGAGGGGAGGAGTATGAGGCACTGAAGACAAAGATTAAGGAAAGTCTCTTGGATTATATCAACGGGAAATTTCCAGGCTTCAAGGATATGGTGGAATTTTCTGAACTGTCCACACCGATCACGAATGAACATTTTACGGGTCATCCAATGGGAATGATTTACGGACTGCCCTGTGTTCCGGAAAGATTCAATTCAGCCAAATGCCCCTGGTTCAGTCTGAACACTCCTGTAGAGAATCTGTATCTCACAGGTGCAGATGCTTCTTCTCCCGGAGTCTCCGGTGCAATGATGGGAGGACTCAATGTGGCAATCAAACTGATGGACGGATTTGATTTTGTGAAAATGCTTCTTCGAGGGAAATAGAAGCTAGGCAGACTTTTGTAATTAAGAAAAAATAAAAAAATTACCACGGATGGACACTGTTAACACATTCAGATTTGTTGATGCATCCGTGGTAATATGCAGACATATTGTAAAAGAATTAGAATACTGGACTCAGCCGTTTTGGGCTTTCCCTTAGATTTTCATTTTTTTAGAAACCTGCCGCAGTTTGTCATATTTCAACGAATGTTTTTCATCCGGAAAATTTTTTCTTCATAAGTGATTGTCTCATCTATACTCATTCTTAAAAGTTTCTGCATATTCTGTCCTTTTGAATCAGTGGAACCGATTTCCTAGCCTGTAAAAACGCAATTATTAAGGATCTCAATAGGGAATGACACCTATGACAAAAATCATAGAACCTTTTGCGCAGAATTTATGGTCGAAAAAACGCCGAAAAAAAATATGATTTTGAGAGTAGGTTTCAAGATGAAAGGTTTCTTGACGCGGAACTGTGTTTTGAAAATTATGTTTTTGAGACTAAATCTCAAAATCAATAAGTATCCGGAGGGTATATGAAAAATAAGGTTAAACTGATTCCGATGATGATTTTAATTTCTGCGGTAAACTGCGGAGTTGTGAACAGAGAAGACAATTCAGGCAAGAATAGAAATACTATGCTCGCTTTGGCGGGAGCTGCAATGGCAGGTTCAAAGACGGCTGTTGTCAGCACCCTGAGTCTGTCCGAAAACGGTCAGTCAAATGCAAAACTTATTCTGAATCAGCCGGAGGATCTGGCGGTGCTTGATGGCGTGATTTATGTCGTGGACAGCAAAAGCAACAGAATTCTGAAGATTGATTCTGAAAAGACAGTAAGTGTAATTGCACCATCTGCAGGGAACGGATCAGATGTGACCGTGATCAATAATCCTGAAGGAATAACCGCTGGCGAAAGCGGAATTCTTTATATCGCCAATACTGGTGCCAGTTCTGCGACAAGCGGCGCATTTGACGGACATAATATCATTACAGTCAATACTAAATCCTCCAATCAGATTAAACTTTTTTCCGGAAAGGACAGACCGACTTTAAGAGAAACAGTGGACGGGGCACAGGGCACAAACAGATACTTCAAGCCTGAAGGGATACGTTATAATGCAAAACGTCTGATTGTCAGTGAAAATGGCGGATTCAATGTTCGCGAGGTCAGCCTGACTGACGGATCCGTAACCACTCTTGCCGGTGAAAAGGCGTCCGGCGGATCGTCTCCTTCCGGGGGAACTCCGATTGCAACCGATGGTCCTGGCACAACGGCAAGATTTAATTCACCCAAGGGCAGTGCAGCCGATTCCAAAGGCAATATATTTGTTGTCGACGGCGGAAACCACTGTATCAGAAAAATTGATTCTTCAAAGAATGTAAGCACATTTGCCGGTTCAAATGCCGGGGGAGACAATGCAAAGGGTTATCTGGACGGTTCTGCTTCGGCTGCAAGGTTCAGCAAACCCTATATGATAGCAATAGATTCAAGTGACAATCTGTATGTGGCTGACGGAGGAAATTTTGCAGTGAGAAAAATTACTCCTGCAGGTACAGTAACTACAGTTGCAGGCGGAAAAGGGGTCGGCAGGGACGATGGAAATTCTGCTTCTGCAAAGTTTTACAATCCTACAGGAATTTACTGGTATGACAATACATTGTATGTTACAGACAAGGCGACAGCAAGAACGAGCACAGCTGATCTGAATACCGATTACAGCACAATCAGAAAAATTGTAAATTTTCAATAGGACAGATGTTCATATTTTTTCGGACTATGAAGTCCGGAAAAAATTTCGGCGCAATTGGCAAATGAACAACGGGCTGCGGAAATTCAGAAATGTCTGTCATAGCGGGCTCAGTCAAACTGTGACAGTGATCGGAAAATTCTCCTTCAACAGACTGAAGGCAGGACAATACTGTGCTGAATTTTCGTACAGGTTATTGAATATTTTAAAATACAGGAGATTGGATTGAGGTTTCTATATATCGTTTTATTTATTATATCCTGCAGCAGAGGGGATAAAGCTTCCTCTGATTCGAGGGTCAGCAGTTTTCTTTACACTGTGTTTTCTGTCTTTGATCAGAAAAAAATGGTGAAAAATATTACAGAAAATATTGTGTATCCTTGGTACAAGGATCTGGATTCAAAAACAAAGGACCTTCGGGACAGTGTTCTTTCTCTTTCTGATTCCTGCGCCGGAAATACTGCGAATCTGGACAGTATCCGAAAAAAATGGAAGGATGCTTTTGCGGTTCTGAAGCAGACAGAGGTGTTTCAGATCGGACCATCCAGTATCTTCAGTCAGGTGGACAGCTGGCCTGCCCAGCATACTCTGAATCCGCCCAGTACGAGTTCAATCAACAGTTTCATTTCAGGCACAGGGGCAATAGGAGAAACGGAAATTACTGCAAGACCGGACAGCGAAACAGGATTCCCTGCAATAGAATATATTCTGTATGACAACGGGAGCGGGAGCAGTGTTCTTTCTGATGTGTGTGCAGTTCTTTCCGGAAGAAGAAAATCCTATCTGCAGGAAATCACTAAGCTCACTTATAACAGGACTGCACTTCTGTCATACAGATGGAATCCTTCTCTTACACCTTCTTCCAGTGCAAATTACGGGTATTATATGCAGAATCCCGGAATACCTGAGAGCAGTTATCTTACAATGAAGGCAGTCAGAGACGATCTCCTTCTGAATATGGACAATCTTCTCGAAAAGATAAAGGATGACAAGCTCGGTTATCCTGCAGGGATTTCTGTTTCGTCGGGCGGAACGCTCAGGCCGGATTTTCGGGAGTCGCGGTTCTCGGATAATTCTGCTGCAGATATAGTAAATAATATTACAGGTTTCGAAACTTTTTATATGTCCGGAGCAGAAAACAGTTTTTCGATGCTGACAGCCTATTACAACCCTGAACTGAATGGAAAAATCATTAAGAAAATTTCAGAAGTTAAAAGTTCACTTACACTTTTAAATACATTCAAATCTGATCTGAATTCAGGGAATAAAGCAAACATACTGACTGTAACTGTCAAGGTAGGGGAACTCAGAACACTTATAAAGACAGATCTTGCAAATGCACTGGGAACTTCAGTTATATCAGCAGGAGGACCAGGTGACGGTGACTAGATTATTTTATTTTATCATTATATTATCTTCATCGTCTTTTTTAGCCCAGGAAACAGCACCTAAAAAAACTCTTCCTACTGCAGAAGAAATTGAAGCAGAAAAGAAGAGAATGGAAAAAATGTATGAGAAGGCTGCAATCAATGTAATCGGGGATAATAAGGACAGTCTGAAAAAAATTCCGGGATCTGCCACTCTTGTGGAGAAGAAATTTCTGGAAGAGACTCAGCCTCTCGATGCGATGGAAGTTCTGAGAAGGGTGCCGGGTGCATCTACGCGTTTTATGGATTCCGCAGGACTGACACCGAATATAGGATTTCGAGGAGTAAGCAATGAGGAGTCCAGAAAAACGCTGATTCTCGAAGACGGAGTTCTTACTTCACTCAGTCCTTACGGCCAGCCGGAAAGTTACTACTCGCCTCAGATAGACAGAATGTCCAGAGTGGAAATCGTGAAAGGTTCAGGTTCTATATTATTCGGACCTTCTACAATAGGAGGAATTGTAAATTTCGTGACAAGAAAGCCCCCTGCAAAAAATACATTCAGCACAAGAACGATGGGCGGTGAAAACGGATATTTTTCCTCGCTGAATCAGTTTGGAGGAACTTCCGGAAAGACAGGATATGATATATCCTATCTTCACAAACATGGGGACGGATACAGGGACTATAATCATTTTAATGTAAATGAAGCGAATCTGAAGCTGGTTCATACTCTGAATGAAAAACATACTTTCACATTTAAACTGAGTGTGCATGAGCAGAAGGCAAGAGCTACATACCTTGGACTCACTGAAGGTTTGTACTGGAAAAATCAGAGAATCAATCCTGCACAGTTTGATCTGAAAGACCTGAACAGAACTTCAGCTGTTTTAGGTCATGAATATACTTTAAATGAAAACAACAGAATTATCACTAAAGTATATGCTACAGGAGCACAGAGGAACTGGCAGAGACAGGATTATGCATATAATAATTACAATCAGTACGGAACTGCTTCAATTCCTCCGACGGATACTTATCAGACATATGCGCCTGCACCTGTCGGAAACAGACCCGGAGACGTTCTGTATATGAGAACCGGTGCACCGATGAGAAATCAGGGATTCGGAACGCTGGGAATTGAAACAAAACTGGAAAGCAGTTTCAGTCTCGGATTCACTAAACATGAGGTGGATCTGGGAGTGCGTGCACATGGGGAACAGAATAAGATCAATTTCAAGCAGCAGCCGTCTTTCCTTCAATATCCGTTTATCAGGGAAGGAATTCCATTCAGTCAGCAGGATCGCGTCATCCGTGCATATGCACTTTATCTGCAGGACAGAATCAGTCTTACAGACAGATTCAAGGTGATCCCCGGTCTCCGTTATGAGAATATATCCCAGGGGGTATATACTAAAAGGAGAAAGGCAACGGCCAAGGATGTGAGAGAAAAGAGGGCGGGTGCCGAAGGGGACACTATTTTTGTGGATCAGGGCGGGGAATCTTATGTAAAAATTCTGCTCCCCGGATTCGGTGTCACTTACGATATAAACAAGGACTTTATCTGGTTTGCAGGTGTTCATAAAAGTTTTTCACCGCCTACATTCGGAACCTCAATCAGCCCTTACGGACAGGATTACAGGCTGGGTGCAGAAACTGCAACAAACTATGAAACCGGCATAAGAGGCGATATCACAAAATATCTTAACATTGAAACAGCTGTATATATGATGTATTTCAGAGATCAGATTATTGATACTTCGGAAGTCTCCAGTGAAACAGGAACTAGGCCAGTGAACACGGGAAAGTCTTCTCATAAAGGCATTGAGAATTCGGTGACATTCGATCTCGGCAAGTTTATGAAATGGAATGTGGAAGTTCCGTTCGATTTTATATACTCTCATATCAATGCAAAAAATGAGACCTACGAAAAATATCCTCATATCATAGACCAGAACAGTAATATACAGTTTATTTCGAGACCTCTTGTGCTTCTTGATCAGAACGGAAGAATTGTAAACCCGGATACAAACGGAAAAGCTCTCCCTTATGTACCGGAAAATGTGTATACTTTTGCCGGAACAGTCAGAGGTAAGGAAGGTTATTATATAAGAGCAGAGTATCAGTACATTGGAATGCAGTACGGATCACTTTCCTCGTATAGGAATTTAAAATCTCCGGCAAATCCATATCCTTCGGTAAACGGAGTCTCTTATGATTTTGTATGGAATACAAAAGATCAGACTCCCGACGGAAACACTGGAGTGATTCCTGCGTACGGACTTGTCAATGCATCATTAGGATACAGGCATCCTGAAAAAAAATGGTCAGTGTTCATTACAGGAAAAAATCTTCAGGACAGACATTATATTTCAGGAAGACTTCCGCAAGGGATTATGCCTGGCCCGACAAGGCAGATCAATATCGGATTCAGTATGGAATTCTGAATCTGAATCTCAGATTGAAGTAATCAAATGGGAAACATCATCTTTCATTGTCTGCTTCAGCTTGATTGAAGATCTGGGTATTCGATATTCCAAACTCACCGTAAGCATAAAGTGCGTAAGGTGAGTTCCTGCTGCAGTCGAGTCATAATCGGCTGCAGCAGGCAGCCTGTTAATTCTATTTGATCTTTTTCAGTATAAGTGAAACTCTGTAAACAGAGGTACTGATGAAGATATTTATCATTGCAGCTAAAACGTTCAGAGAAAATGTCCGAGACAGTAAAAGTTTCTGGACGGCACTTCTGTTTCCTGCAGTGCTGCTTCTCATCTATTTTAATGCATTCGGCGGAGGCGGCTTCGCTGACTTTCTGAATGTCGCTGTTATTGACAGATCAAGAAGTTCCGAGTCATTTGAACTTTTGAAAAAGATCAAATCAATGAATTTTGAAAAGAATCCTGTTTTTACTGTCAGAGAGGAATCGAATATCGAGAACTCAAGACTCTGCATTGCAGAAGGAAGATGTTCTGCGGTGATTGAGATTCCGGAAACCTATTCGGATGATTTAGCGAAAGGCAGACCTGCTGTTGAACTGTACGGGGATAAGGTCTCTGATCTGTATGCATTCACGGAAGGGTTTGCCGAACAGGCGCTTCTGGAAAGACTCGAAGAGCTGAACGGGAAACAGATTTCAGCGGGATACAAAATATCCTTTCATAAGAAAAGCGGAACTTCGAATGATTTTCTGACGGGTCTCCCAGGAATTCTTGTTTTTGCTGTTTTTTTCGGAGTCATTTTCACTTCAATGATTCTGAACAGAGAAGAGACCTCAGGCAGTTTCTTCAGAATCAGAATGAGCGGGACGGGAATTTTTGATTATCTTTCCGGAATTATGATTTTCCAGATTCTTTTTTCAATCCTTCAGATTTGTATTTCTTTTTTACTCATTTATATTCTTGGATTCAGAATGCAGGGCAGCGTTCTGCAGACTGTATTCGTCACTCTTATTCTAAACCTGCCTGTCTCAGGACTCGGATATGCAGCGGCGGCATTTTCCGGAAATACAAGCGAGGCAGTCAATATCGGAACTGCACTGATGCTTCCACCCGTGTTTCTGTGCGGGGCTATGTTTCCTATGGATCCTGTTTTCATTACTTTATTCGGACAGAGTGTAAATTTATTATCAGTATTTCCGTCATCGGATGCGGCCGATCTGATCAGAAAAATTCTGATCTTCGGAGACAGCCTTAGTCTGCATACAGTTCAGACAATAAAGTATTTTATTATAAGTTCATTTTATTTTTTGACAGGACTTATTATCTACAGATACAGACTTTATTCTGGGAGGAAAGAAATCTGATGTCGGCACTTTCGATAAAGAATCTTGTAAAGACATACGGCAGCTTTACTGCCGTGGACGGAATCAGTCTGGAAATCGCAGAGAATGAAATTTTCGGATTTCTTGGCCCGAATGGAGCAGGAAAGACAACCGCCATAAAGATGATCTGCGGACTGATTTCGAAGACCTCAGGATCTGTAAAAATTTTCGGGGAGGAGGTCAGTTCTGATTCCTCGATATTGAAAAGAATCGGAATGGCTCCTCAGAGTGCTGTCTTTTGGGAAAAACTCACCTGCACAGAACAGCTGGAATATCTGGGCGGACTTTATGGAATACAGAAAAAAGTCTGCAGAGAAAGAGCAGAGAAACTTCTTACAGATCTTGGGCTGATTGAAAAAAGAAAAAGTCTGGGAGGAACGCTCTCCGGGGGAATGCAGAGAAGACTGAATCTGGCACTCGCACTGATTCATGATCCTGAACTGATTGTTCTGGATGAGCCAGAGGCAGGACTTGATCCTCAAAGCAGAATTTTAGTGAGAGAGTACATCCGTTCTCTTTCTGGAACGAAGACGATACTGCTTACGACTCACGATATGGATGAGGCAGACAGACTTTCCGGAAGAATTGCAATCATCGATCAGGGAAAACTTCTGAAGCTTGGAACTCCCTCCGATCTGAAAAAAGACTTCGGTCGGGACGTCAGTCTGGAAGACGTCTTCATCGGACTGACTGGAAGGAGACTCAGAGAATGAAGATTCTCCGAATAACCTTAATTCAGCTTTTCAGTCTGAAAAGAGAGCCGAAACTTCTATTTATGATTTTTCTGCTCCCCGCATTTATGCTGTATACAGTGTATCTCGGATACTCATCTTCTTTCCGGCTGGGTACTTACAAAATCGGAATTCTCAAAACGGATTCAGTAAACGCTAGTCTTCTCGAAAAAATTCGTCAGTCTGTTCATGAGAACGGAAAGCCGATTTTTTCGTTAATGGAAATAAATGCTTCTGACGCATCAAAACTGATTGAAGAGAAATCAGTGGATCTGGTTCTCACTGTCGAGAATCAGGACGGGAAAGATGTTTTCAATCTTCAGGGGGACGGGAGTTCAGTCCGGTTCAGCAAGGCGGGAATGTTCCTGGGATCGGTCTTATCTGAATATAGTGTAAATATAATTACATATAAAGTGATTAAAAAAAATATCTTCAGAAATGTCCCCGAAACAGATTTTCAGATCACTGTTCCCGGAATGATGGTTTTTGCAGTTCTTCTTCTGATTCCTCAGACTGCAATTCTTGCCGGAAGGGACAGAAGAAGCGGAATTCTTGACAGATACAGAAATGCAGGAGTAACTTCGTTTCAGTATTTCACCGGTCTCTGCATCTCTCAGGCAGTCTGCGGTTTTTTTCAGCTCGTGTTTATGCTTATCATCGGAGTTCTCTCCGGATTCAGAATATCTGAAATGAATCTTCTTGTATTTTTTGTATCAGGACTGTTGCTGATTTTTACCTCAGCTTCTATGGGAGTTCTTCTTTCCGGTTTTATTCAGGATGACTCGGAGGCTCTGAATTCAGGCTCTGCAGTTTAAATTGGGCAGGTGTTTCTTTCGGTAGCATTTTTTGCATTTCCGTGAAAGATCCTTTTCTCAGTGAAAGATACTGTATGGAATATCTGGGATCTGATTCCCGGTACAGAGGCGATGCTGATCTGGAACGCAGGTTTCGGATACGGAATCTTCAGCATTCAAAGGCTCGTCTGGCTTTTCATTCTTGCGGTATTCTGGTATATATTGGGTTATAAAATATATGAGTATAAGGAAAAGAAATGAACTTCACATATATAATGATTTTATCGATGATGATCTGGGGAGTGAGCTGGGTTGCAGGAAAAATCATCTCATCAAATGCAGATCAGTTTACTGTTCTTTTCTGGAGAAATATTCTTACCTCGGTTTCTCTTTTTCCGGTAATTTTTATCCTGAAACTGGAACTGAAGCTCACATTAAAGACAGTCATTATGAGCTTTCTTGCTTCTATGGCAATGCTTGCCTATTCTTATCTTTTTTTTCTCGGTCTGCAGAAAGGAATGGCAGGTGCCGCCGGAGTTCTTGTGACTTCTCTCAATCCAATCATGAATTTTGCATTAGTATGTATCTTCAATAGGCATAAGCTGAACCGAAATGAAGCATTTGGTCTTGTTCTGGGAGCATCCGGAGGTCTGATTCAGATGAAAATCTGGAATGAAAGTATGGGAAGTCTGTATGAAAAAGGGATCTTTCTTTTTCTTCTGGCGAGTTTTCTATGGGCGGTGCTCAGTTTCATTACAGAAAAGTCCAAGGATACGGCTCATCCGATCTATTTCAGCTTTTTGATATACAGTATTTCTGCAGCAGTCTCCTCTCTTGCCGGATTTTCGAGAGACTTGAGTGTCGTATTTTCTCTTGGAACTTCTTTCTGGGTGAGTCTTTTTTATCTTTCTGTAATATCCACATCCTTTGCTACGACTAGTTATCTGATTGCGGCATCGAGGATCGGTTCACATAAGGCAAGTTCATTTATTTTCCTTGTGCCGAGTGCTGCGGTTCTCAGCAGCTGGATCATACTCGGAGAAGTTCCTGTATGGAATACAATTGCAGGCGGAACTCTTTCCATTGCTGCAGTGTATCTGATTCAGAAGGCATCTAAAAATCAGATTACGGATGAAGAACTGATACAGGACTGATCTTTAATGATTAATGAATATCCTCCTGCTGTAATGATTTATGTCTAAAGATCCTTCATTGCACTGTTTCTGAATATTATTTTGATGTCAGACATCAGACACCACCCTGAAATTTAAAAAAGTCCTATTCTCTGTATCGGAAAGATTGGCGGCTTCAGCCCGGAATCAGACTGAGCATCCTTTCAGCTGTCTTCTCTTTCATCTTTCTCTCAGGGAGGCTGATATCTTCCGAAGCCATAACTGATCACGATCTCATTAAGAAGATAATAAAGTGCAATGGATGATGCCAGAGGCGATCCATATGTCTCTGTTTCGATTCTTCTGTAATCCGAATTTCCTTTTGAACTTTGAGATGTTCTGATAACAGAATGTCACAGTCGGCTGCACGAAGAATACTGCCTTTAAATATCCTGAGATCGTCCCCTTTGCACAGCCGGCAGACAGGGTCACGTTCAGGCAGAAGAAGTCTGACTATTTCAATTGAAAACTGACTTATGAAGGTATCCGCTTCGAATGTGAGGTATCGGATATCGGATAATGATTACATTCCAGGGAGACCTCTTCCATTGTTCTTTCGATATTCCAGGAGTCATTGCACTGTCGTCTGCAGCATTCGCAGTGATTCATATCAGTCTGCTGCCTGGAGCATATCTTTTTTTTCGGTCAGTTTCCGG
>JBPOJG010000520.1:0-39654 GCA_052033835.1 Spirochaetota bacterium | reverse complement strand
TTCAGAATCGTACATATGGACTCAAAGTGCAAATCATCTTTTTCCAGTAAAAGATGATATACAAATATTTAGTAATGCTACTTTTTATTCTGAAAGTTCCATTCTTAGGAGGTTCGGCAATTATATTCTGATGACTGATGGAAAAGGAACTGTTATCATTTATCATAGAAATGGTGATCGCATTTGGTCAGGTGAAGCTAAGCTGTAATCCAGAGGTGCAATTGATCCCATTCCTACGTCAGACAAAACGGCAGACAGCTGACATCGGTGCATCTGGATTCACCTTTATGATAGAAGAAGGCTCATAGTTGACCCAGGAAAATTCAGTCAATATAATTTGTATTGAAATTTCATAAAAAGATTTCCTTTTCCCTGCTTTTCAGTCTAATCATTAATGATCAAATTGCTTTTCAGTATTTTTCTCTCATTTTCCATTTCAGCTCAGTCCTATATGCTCGGTGAAAAGCTGGAGTACAGAATTACCTGGGGTTTTATGGATGTAGGCACTTCAGTGATGACTGTTCTTCCTGAACCTGTGGAGTACAACGGAGTGATGTGTCATGTGTTCAAGAGTATGGCGAAGTCGCATGGATTCATGGATTCGATGTATCATGTGGATGATAAGATTGTGAGTTATTTTGATCCTGCATCCGGCAGAACAATGAGTGCGGCTAAAAGAATTCACGAAGGAAAGTTTCACAGGGAGTATCACGCGGACTTCGATCATAAACTTCACGCAGTGAGCTGGTGGTCAAAACATTTCAAAGGAAGACAGCCTGACGGTGAAAATCAGAGATTCAGATCCGGTCTGAAAAAAGAAATTCCAAATTTTATATTGGATGCACTTTCTGCAATTTATTATACCAGAAATCATACTGAGGAACCAGTGCCTGGAAAGGAATTTACTCTTCCTGTCTACGATGATCTCGAAGTTACAACTCTTCAGATTACCGTTCTTCGGGAAGAAGAAATTGAACTCAAGGTAAACGGTGTACAGAAAAAATACCAGGCATTTGTGGCGAGACCGTTTATTCCCACTTCAGGAATTTTCAAATCGGAAGGGGAGATACTGATTTGGATTTCGAAGGACAAAAGAAGAATTCCACTGAAGATTCAGTCCAAGGTCAACATTGGAAATGTGACTGTCGAACTGGACAAAACGGAAAATCTGATTGAGGAAGACCCTTCAGAAACTGGGAAATAGAATTCAGTTACAAAATCTCATCCAGGCAGATTTCTCTGGATGTAAATGGAATTTTAACATAGATGCTGGATTCTAATACTGTATGTATGCTGTATTTTCCCTTATACGGCTTTTCAAATATATGAAGTTTTTTGCTTTTGATGTCAATGATCCAGTATAAGGGAATATCGGCACTCGCATAAATGGATGCCTTTTCTAAATCGTCTTCCATAGAGCTGTATGCAGCTTCAATGACCAGATCAGCGGTTTCCGGATGTCTTTCTCCGAAGTCATCGTATGTTCCTTTGATGACTGAAATATCCGGTTCCGGTTCTGAGTCATTTATAGAGATTGGTTTTTCCTGTCTTACGATAAAACTGTCAGGAAGATTTCTAGACAGTATGTTGGCCAGCTTGGTCACTGTTTTGGAATGGATCGGTGATATGGTCATTTTATGAACAACTACTCCATAGATCAGCTCTGTATTTCTGGGAATCAGGCCAAGTTCTCCCATCAGATGGTATGTACGAAGATCATACCGGAAAATTCTTTCTGCTCTGGATTCTAAGGAAACTGCCGTCATAAGCAAATACTGACAAACTCAGATGCAAAGTCAATTACAATTCTTTTGCCAGCAAAGAACTCCAATTTTCAGTTTTATTTCTTGTCAGATTTCTGCATTGATTCAGATTCTTCCAAGACCGAAATGCGATTCCTGTTTTTTATACTGATACTGTTTTCGACTGCCTTGAGTGCAAAGAATCCAAAGACGATGCACGGAGTTTTTCCGGCGCAGGATTACAGACAGTTTTGGTTTCTGTACGAGTCAGAGAAAAGGCCAGGGCAGAATCAATGGTTTTTTCGTCCGTTTTACAGTCACTACAAGGAAGAACAGAGCGCCCATCAGTTCAATACATCACTCTATCCTTTGTACTACAGAGAAAAGACGAATCACTGGAGCAAATGGACCTTTCTGTTTATTTTCGGTCAGGATACAACTGTTCATCCGGATACAGGAGAAGACGATGATCTGGCACTGTCGCCTCTGTTTCAATGGGGGCGAGGAGAAACGGACAGAGACCGGTATTTGGCCGTGTTTCCATTCTTCGGAAATATCAATTCAAAACTAGGCTGGCAGAAGATTCATTATTTTATGTTTCCTGTTTATACCAGCTGGCAGCACAAGGATTTTAAGGCACATTCTTTTCTCTGGCCGTTGACTCTGTACGGCAAATCAGACGTAAGACAGGAATACAGGTTCTTTCCCGTTTTTACTCACAAATCGCATACAGGAAAATTTGAGCATTATAATGTATTCTGGCCTTTTGTGTCCTGGGGAAGAGACAGTCTGGATAAAAGAGAACCGACTTCCTATATTTTCCTCTGGCTTCTGTATGCTCATAAAAATTCCTATTATGGAAATATGAAAAGTTTCGGGATAATGCCTATCCTCGGATCAATGGCTCTTTTCAGCTGGGGACACGACCGACGCACATCAGAGACCAACGTTAATCTTCTCTTTTTCCTTTTTCAGTACGGATCTTCTGAGGACAAGGATTACAGAAAACATATTATCTTTCCTTTTTACGGATATTCCAGATTTGCCTCAAAGGAATTCCGGTTCATCACTCCTCTTTTCATTAAGCTGAATACGGATTCCTATCTTGTGGAATCGGAGTCCTGGTATTTCCTTCCGATTTTTCATTACAACAGGGAGTATTTTCGAAAGGAAGAAAGAACAGACACTTATTACAAGGTCTGGCCGTTCTGGAAATGGCACAAGGATCCGGAAGGCAATCTCAGCACAAATCTGCTTTCTCTTTTTCCCTTTCGGTCGGAGAGTATGGAAAGACTCTGGGAGCCTGTCTGGTCTGTATTTGAATATAAAAATCAGATCAACGGAGAAAAAAGAGTTTCCCTTCTGATGAGACTTTATTCACAGAGATGGTCTGAGGAAGAATTTCATTTTTATGTGCCCTTACTTATGGATTACAGCAATACAAAAGACAGTTTTTCCATGAAATTTTTATACGGTTTCATGGGTTACGAAAAGAAAGACTCATCATCCACTTATCAGTTCCTCTGGTTTTTAAAAATATGAAATTCCTGAAAAAAATATTTACCGAAACTGTATACGGCGCGGGGTTCACACTGATCCTGCTCTTTCAGACTTTTCTTCAGCTCCGTGCGGTTTTTTTTAAACGTAATGAAATTATACATCAGATGTATATCGCCGGAATCAGCAGTCTTTTTGTCGTGTCCATCGTTGCTGTGTTTACAGGAATGATTATGGGACTGAATGCGGGACTTGGTTTGAAAGACTTCGGTGCTGAAGGTCAGATCGGCTATCTGCTTACAATTACTCTGACTAGAGAGATGTCTCCATTTATGACTGCTCTCATTCTTTCTGCATCCGTCGGTTCTGCAATCGCCGCGGAAATCGGAACAATGAAAGTGTCTGAGGAAATTGATGCGCTTGAAGTGATGTCCATTGATCCGGTCAGATATCTTGTCATGCCGAGAATATTAGGTTTTTCGCTGATGGTTCCTGTGCTTTGTGTTTATTCCACTATGCTTGGAGTGATGGGCGGAGCAGTAGTCGGTCATTTTCAGCTCGGTGTGGATTTCAAAGTTTATTTCAGAGATGTGTTTGAAAGAGTTTCCTCTCCTCAGGGACTCAAAGACCTTTACGTCGGTCTTTTCAAAGGATTTGTGTTTGGGATCATCGTATCCAGCGTAGCCTGTTCACACGGTCTTCGAACTACAAACGGTGCAATCGGAGTAGGACGTGCAACGAGGGAGTCGGTCGTGACTTCATTTCTGGTTGTGATTTTTTTCGGATATGTGCTGACAGCGCTGTTCTACAGGTGATTGGGACAGTCAGAGGTTTTTGTAAGTATCCCAAAAAGATTCATTTGGGATATTTTGTGATGCTTCTTTTCGAAATTCTTTCCTGATTACAGTCACGTAATACATATCCACTTCGCCCTTGTTTTTGGCATTGACTTTTCCCCTATAGTCACATTCAAAAAAATCCTTTACGAGTTCAAAGGTACTGCCGCTGATATTGATTTTCCCAGGAGTTCCGCTGGATTCCATCCTGCTTGCTGTATTGACTGTATCTCCCCAGACATCATAAGCGAATTTACGTTCTCCGATGACTCCTGCTACAAGCGGTCCGCTGTGAATTCCGAGCCTGAGCTCCCAGTACGGCAGCCCAAGCATTTCTTTTATCTCCTTCATCTGATTCATAAAGGACTGTATTTCCAGCGCGGCCAAAACTGAATTCACTGCACTTTTCACTGCTGATTCCGGGTTAGGAAGTCCTCCCGCACACATATAACTGTCTCCAATCGTTTTCAGTTTTTCGAGACTGTATCTTTCTGTAATTCTGTCAAACTGTGAAAAACATCCGTCCAGTTCTTTGATTAGTTCCTGCGGGGACATCGATTCTGCGATTTTAGTAAATCCTTTAAAGTCAGTGAACATTACTGATACATTTTCAAACTGAATCGGTTCAGCAGCTCCCTTTTCCTTCAGTTCAATTGCCACCTCTTCGGGAAGGATATTTAAAAGAAGCTTTTCAGATTTTTCCTTTTCTTTTTCTGCTTCTTTCAGAAGTTCAGCATTGAAAACTGCACCTGCAATCTGATCTGAAAATTTCTGGAGTTTTTCTCTTTCTTCTTTTGATATTTCTTCTGCATTTACAGGTTTATTGATCGAAAGTATACCGACTGTGTCTCCATAAATGAGAAGAGGGAGATATATAAAATATGTCCAGTCAGTCAGATCCTGTATTCCTTTTTCAAAAGAGCTTGGATTATCATTTATTTTATAAAAAACAGCTTCCTGCTTCAGGTATGATTCATATAAAAGTCCTGCCTCTTTGCCGATCGGTGAATTCCAATCTTTAATGGCTCTGAGCTTTTCTTCAGAGAGTCTTGGGGAGACAAAACTGAAATTCTTGAAAGTCTTTTTTTTCTTTTCCACAAGAATCATCCAGAAGTCTTTATATTCGTATTCCGTTTCCAGATAGTACATAATAAAGCTCATAATATCTGTAAGCGTTGAAACGGAATTGATATTCTTGATCAGATTGTTCAGCGACTCAGATTCCTGCCGCGCCTGCTCTGTTCTCTGCATCAGTCTGGAATTATTAATTGCGCCTGTGATCTGAGCAGACAGTGCAGTCAATGATTCTATATCATTTTCTGAAAGAACCAGTTCTTCCTCCGTCCTGCTGAAATCAAGAAATCCAATCACCTCTTCCTGAAGGAAGAGAGGAATAATCAGACTTGATTTCATTCGAAGAGTATTTACAATTTCCTGTTCTCGGGCATTTTGAGATACTTTCAGTTTTCTTGTATAAAGGGGTTTTGCATTCTTATAGACATAGCTGTGGGTATGAGTGCTGTCATTCAGAGAGAAGGAAGTATTCTTAATAAATTCACTGATCTGAATTCCGGAAGAATCTGGAATACTTAAATAATATGCTTCTATATTGTTATTTGATTTATTTACCGTGTAGACAGAACATAGATTGATTTTATATTTTTCCTCCAGATACTGCATCAGGAAATTCATAATTCTTTCAATATTCATATCAGAGTTGACTTTTTTGGAAATTTCATTCAGTGTCTCAATCTCCGATTTTGCATTTTCCAGATTCAGTGTCCTTTGGTGCACCTTTTCTTCGAGTTCCTTATTGACTTTTTCCAGTTCCGCCTGGTTTTTCAGAATTGTAAGTTCATTCAATCTCTTCAGTTCATTGATTCTGTCTGCAAGTCCAAGAGAGAGAAGGATCACTTCAATGACAGTACCAACTGGTAAGGAATTTTCTGTGAGAAAGTTGGATGGCAGAACTGATGCAATCTTAAGCACCATAAGCAGTCCCCCAATCAGAGGGAAAATCCAGGCTGTTATGTAATATCTTGAAGACCTTTCTCCTCTAAGTACTCCGTAGAATCCCGAAGGAATAAGGATCAGAGCCATTGCAAGGGACAGAATAAAAATCAGAGTCCACCCAGTGCTGTACTTTAAGGTTGCAGACAATGGAATCATTGCGAGCAGAAAAAAAGTAAGAAATGATATGATCTTGTCTACCCGAGGGAGTATTCTGCTTAAAGAGAGAAAAGACTTGGAGAACAGCCCAACCATTACCATAAAAGCTCCGCAAAATATTGGCAGAACTTTATTGTTGAAATCAGGATGTTCCGGCCAGAAATACATAAAACCGTATCCGTAAAAAGTAATTCCCCAGAGAGAGAAGAATACAAGATAAAGAATATAATATAGATAGGAAATATCTTTAACACTCAAGAAGATGAACAGATTGTAAAAGATCATCACGAAAAGAATGCCAAAATACATTCCAAGCAAAGCATCTTTCGCAAGAGATTTTTCCGTGAATGATTCTTGATCGTAAATTACAATTGGTATCGATTCGTGCAGACCGTCATGTGACCAGGTTCTGATGTAGACCAATTTAGATTCATTAGATTCAAGAGAAATATCAAAAAGAAAATTTCTGTTATTGTGCTGTCTGCTTTTAAAAACTCTTCTGTCTCCCGTTCTTACTACAGAAACATTTTCATTATTATCAATAATATAAAAATCTATGTAATCTATAGGTGGAAATCGAATTTCAATGATTCTGTTCATTTTTTCAACAGTATTGTTCTCCAGCTTAAAACGAAGCCAGAAAACTGAGTCAGATGCACCGAAATTTGGAACTTCCGATTTGTTTCTGAACCATCGGTTTTCCGTTTCCCCTTCTTTTAGTTCCTGAAGAGTTGATTTGCCTTCCTTATCTTCCAATACTTCCAGATGAGTTCCCAAGGATATCTCTGTTTTATCAGAATCAATGTGCACTGTGCTGATGCTGAAGATTGGAAGGTATATAAATACAAGTAGTATTTTCAGTATCTTCATTTCTTCTGGTAATTAAAAATTTTTAACAGAAAAAAGTAAAATAGAATTTTTATTTCATTCATATATTTTTTTATCACAAGGATTTCCAAAGGCACAGCAGCGCAGCATCATAAATTCGTATACTGTTGTTAATCTGAGTATTATATCCTTCCATATTAATTTAGACTAATACTCAGAATCTGCTCTTTAAAAAAGCATTAGTGAAATCTAATAGATCAGCAAAAACAAGAGTCTAAGAATGTTATGCTGTTTTAGGAATCCTTATAATAAATTCTGTACCAGTTTCATGATTTGTAATGAAGCTGATTTTTCCGCCGTGGCTGTCAATAATCATCTTTGACATATACAGTCCAAGTCCTGTTCCTTTTGCTTTTCCTTCAGTTCTGAATGCCTGAAACATTTTCTCCCGCATAGATTCAGGAATGCCCGGACCGTCATCCTTTAGGCGAAATACGACTGACTCATTGTCTTCGGATGCGTGTATACTGAACTGAGTTCCTTTTCCTGATTGCAGAATTGCTTCTCTGGCGTTGTTGGCAATATTGATAAAAACCCGCCTTAATCTGTCCCTGTCTATAGGAATGCTGCCCTCGCAGCTGCACCTTATTTTAAATGAGATGTTTGTATATTCAAAATCTATTTTCAAAAAATTATATATTTCATTTATAAAATCTATTATATTATATGTACTGGTATTTAAAGACATTTTACCGCGACTGAAATCAAGGATTTCATAGGCCATATCTCCGAGTCTGTCTGCTTCTTTCAGAATCATATCAGTGTAATCCTGTCTTTCCTGCTCGCTTGTGCTGTCTTTCAGCATTTCTGCATAAGCCTTTACTGTACCAATCGGATTTTTGATGTCATGTACGATTGCAGAAACGATTTCCCCTACAGCCGAAAGCCTTTTTCTGGATTCTGCCAAGGATTCCAATTCAGCATTGGCCTTTTCCAGCTTCACTGTCCTCTGAAATACCTTTGCTTCCAGTTCCTTATTCATTTTTTCCAGATCTTCCTGATTTTTCAGAACCACCAGTTCATTCTGACGTTTAAGATCATTGATTTTATCCCCAAGACCGAGTGAAAGCAGGATGACTTCCATAATGGCCCCGATCATTGCGGAATTTTCAGTGAGCAGATTTGACGGAACGGCTGAAGAGATTTTCAGCATCAGCAGACTTCCTCCAAAAAAAAGGAATGTCCAGGAAATCAGATAGTATAATGCCGGGCGATATCCGTTTCTGAAGCAGAGAAATCCCGCAAGAACTAAAAGAGCCGCAGAGGGAATTGCAGAGAAAAAAATAAGAATCCAGACTGTTGAATATTTCAGAATGAAAATCATAGGAATGTATATTATAAATAAAATCGTGCAAAATTTGAGAAATCTGTCCAGTCTCGGAAGGATCAGATGTGTCGAGAGAAATTTTCTGGAGAACTGGATGATCATTGTAATAAACAGATCAGTAAAGAGAATGATGCTGTAATTTCCCCATTCAGGTGAATCCGGCCATAAATACTGATATGCATATCCGTAATAGACAAAGATCCACATAAAAAAATTGGACAGATAAAGGATGTAATAAAGATAAGAAATGTCTTTTACGCTGAAAAATATGAAAAGATTATAGAAAATCATGACGAACAGTATTCCCAGATACACTCCTAGAAAAGTGTCCATCTGAGTTGATTTTTCCAGATATTTTTCATTGTCATAAAGTATGATCGGAATAGAATCATGCAGTCCGTTATGTGACCAGGTTCTGATCCAGAATCGTTCAGTTGTGTCCGGATCAATGGATATTTTAAAAAGAAAGTTTCTGTTTTTATATTCTCTTGCAGAGAAGGGTCTTCTGTCTCCGGTTTTTGTGACTGAATAATTTCCATCTTCTTTTATAGAATAAAAATCTAGATAATCAATGGGAGGAAATGCTATTTCCAGAATTCGGTCATCTTTTTTTAAAGTCGGATTTGAAATTTCGAAACGAAGCCAGTAGGCAGAGTCAGAAAACCCGAAATTGGGCACGGGACTTTTGTTCTGTTTCCACATATGTTCATTTTCAGTTTTCTGAACATCTTTGAAGGACATCCGTTTTTCCCTGTCCTCCAAAATTTCAAGATGAAGGCCAAGCGGGACTTCTGAAGAATTTTTATCCAGAATAACAGTATCAAGTGCGGTAAGCCTTGTTTGAGCAATGGATGCTGTAATAATGATGCATAGGCAGGATGTTGTCTGTTTTAGACTTGTGAAACTGAACTTACTGAACTTTTCTGAAAACCTCATCTTTTTATCCTTATTTTCCTTCAAGAGCAAGCCCTAATATTTCAGTTCAGCAGTGTTATGACAGAAAGCCTGAGAAATAATCGCATATACTTTCGCAATTCTATATAATAGCTCTATTTTTTGAATTGTTATTAATGTCAACTACTATAAGTAAGAAGACTTATATTTGACAAATATGCTGAACAGTATGAGACCAAAATACAGAAAATGCATTCTTAGTCTGAAAGGGCTTATGCTCAAGGGATACGGATAGGTTGCATAAAAACACATCTGATAGATATCGCACTATGGACATTGACAGGTATTACTGCATCGGGCAGATAATGGTTAGATAATTCTAATGTAATTATTTCCCATATTGAATTAGGGACTGTGTAAAAGCTCACGGCATCGCTCTAGCGTGAGATTGCCTTTTACACAACCCTATGAAATTCGGTGTGCCTTTCAGCTTTTACGCAGTTCCTGCAGGGAATCAGAAAAAATTATTTTGATTCGAGGTTCTCTTTATTTGGGCTGAAGGCCTGGAATAAAATAAATCCCAGAGTCGCAAAAACTCCGCCAAGCATAATGAAAAGTTCCGCTCCGTACGATTGTGTCTCTGTTTTTTTTCCAATGAGAAAAAGATACAGCAAGGGCGCAATATACTGATTTGCAAATAAGGCAGTAAAGATAATCTGATTTCCTATTCCGCCTCTTAAAAATTGCCAGAGAACTAAGTTTTTGTTGGAGAATACTGTTGATGCAGCTAGCGCAGCCATAAAGCACATTTCCAATATTGAGATTCCTACCCTAGGATCAATTCCCATACTGAGATAGGTTGGATTGCTGACCAAGTGCCCAATCAGACTGAGTTCACCGGGAACCAATGCAAGATGAATCAGTATATCATAAAAGACGAATACCTCATTGGAGCTCTTACGCAGATATGTGATGATTTCATACGTACTGAAAAAGACCAATCCTGCAGACGTGAATACCGAGGTCATTACCAGGGAGGAAGATGCATCAATATGGATGGATGGGGCGGATGCCAGCATCATCAGAGAAGACAGATTTCCGCCGCCGACAATCATCAGCAGGGCTACAGTTCCGGGGTAGGGCCAGAGAGGGAAGTATTTTGTAGCCAGTCGAAGTCCGACGATAAGAAACAGAGATATGGCTGTAAAAATTGACATAACGGGTCCGTTCGGACTGTAAAACAAAGGTTTACCGAAGAACCAAGCACCAATTACGATTATAGTCCCAAAAAATATAATAAAATTTAAAATCTTTGCCAATCTTTCTGAGTATTTTTCCATAGACGATTCCAGCTCTCTTTTGTTTTTAGATCACACTAATTTTCTTTTGGGTTCTGTCAAATGAATAACTCACCTTACGCCTTCGGCTGCAGGTGGGGCGTGCCTGCCGGCGGCATTTCTTGGGGCTACGCAAGTTTGGAAGCCGCTGCCCCAAACCCGTTTTTACTGGTCTATTCGATTTTCCTAATGCATTTATGAAATTACAGATTTCAGATATCATATCTCATTTGCGTAAGGTGATTGAATAAGTTTAATTATTCAAGGCAAAACTGAATTCGGCTGATCTTTCTTTTTCAGTGAAGACTGTCACTCCGCCAATTTGCGGTTTAAGATGCAGTGAGCTTAGATTTCTCAGGCTAACAGCAGGTGCTGCCGCCTGTCTGCGCATTTTTAATATAAATTAATAATATCATCATAATTTAAAATATAACTAATTATGACTGCAGGCTTTTTTACAAAGGGCAGCAGAGAGCAGGACTTCTTTTTATCTCTTTTCATCTGTATTCCGGATTTCGATCCAGCACCCATTAAAGTCCCTTTCCCGGAATAATTACTCTTTACAGAATATTCCCGTCCCAAAAAGATATTTTCAGGCATTCAATTTAAAGGAGTATCCCTTGCTGGAAAAAATACTGAGTTCAAAAATGAAGGAAAAAACTGAACCTTTGGAAAAAGAAATCAGTTTCCTTTACAGTCTGCTAGCATCTGCTCCCATTATTATATTTGTGAAGAATTCAAAAGGTGTCTACAGATATGCAAATGAGAATTTTTCCCGACTGTTCAACATAAATCATGAAGAAATCATAGGGAAAACGGATTTTGACATTACTCCGGACAAATCACTGGTAGAACAGTTTCTTGCATCTGATCTGGAAGTGATAAAAACAAGAAAGGAAAAAGTCATCCGCAGAGATAAAATTCTGAACAATAAAGGGGATCTATGTTATGTTGATACGATCAAGTCTCCAATTATCAATGAGGATGGAACCTGCGATCATATGCTGGGTATTTCACTGGACATAACGGAAAAGACGAGAATGGAGATGGTGCTTGAAGAATCCAGACTCAAGCTTTCTGATCTGGTGCAGAAAGTGCTCTTTTCGATGAAAAATATTCTGCAGGTGTCTGATGAAATCAAGGAAGTTGTTCAGGTGCAGACTCTTGACATAAAGGCAGTCGATCAGATCACTGCTCATGTCCTTGACGCAAACAGACTGACAGGAAATATGCTTTCTGAAATTCTTCGACTGACAAGCCATACGATGGGACTTGCTCAGAATGGAAACAAATCTATATTGCAAATGAATGATTCTATATATAATATCAATGAAAGCTCCAAAAAGATGCTTGGGATTATTGAAATTATCAACAGTATTGCATCGCAGACAAATCTTCTTGCATTGAATGCCTCAATTGAAGCTGCAAGAGCAGGTGATGCAGGACTTGGATTTTCTGTAGTAGCTTCGGAAATTTCCAAACTTGCCGAAAAATCAACAGGAAGCACAAAGAACATTCAGGAACTGATCAGAATGACAAATGAAGAGGCAGGTCAGGGGAAGATCAATATTGAAAAGGGCGGAGAGAACTTCAGAAACATTATTGCAGAAGTGGAAAAAATTCACAGAAAAATCAGTGAGGTGAATGATCAGATGGGAGAAAGTTCCGAAAGATATACCGAGTTTCAGGAAAGAATTGCTGAGCTGAACAGGGAGGCAGATTCGATTCAGACCAAAGTAGGCAATCAGGTCAATCAGCTGAAAACGATCATGAGTTCAATGATCCAGATGGAAGAAGACTTCAGAAAACTGAAATAAAGGAGACATTCTTGAAAATATTCATAATTATAATGGCAGTTTTAATATCCTGTGGAAAGCAGGAAGAGAAAAAAAACGAAAAAAACATTCAGGCGGAAAAGCCCGCAGAGCAGCAGAGAGTCAAGAGACTGATATTTTTCGGAGACAGTCTGACCGCTGGATATGGTCTTCTTCCGGAAGAAAATTATGTTCATCTGATTTCAGAAAAACTGAAGCAGGACGGCTTTAATCTGGAAGTGGTCAATGCGGGAGTCAGCGGGGATACAACTGCAACTGGTCTATCGAGGCTTAACTGGGTAATTAAAAAAGGCGTTGATTATTTTGTGCTGGAACTTGGAGCAAACGATTCAATGAAGGGAATCAGCATTTCGGAGATTCGCTCAAATCTGAAAAAAATTATTGCTAAAGTCAGAGAGAAGAATCCTGAAGTGAAAATTCTTCTGGTTCCGATGAAAGTTTTTCCAAACTACGGACCAAAATATGGGCAGCAGTTTGAGAAACTGTATACGGAAATCAGCGAGGAGGAGAATATTCCGCTTTCTCCATTCCTGCTCGAAAAAGTGGCGGGCATACGAAAACTGAATCTTCCAGACGGGATTCACCCTACTGCAAAAGGGCATAAACTTCTGTTTTCTACAATGTATGAGCCGGTCAGAAATCTGCTGAAAGACTGAAAATACAGTCTTTCTTCTGAAAGTCAGCGGACAAGAGGCTTGTGACAAGTACAGTTCTGTTCTTAAATCCTCCAAACATACTTCCTGTATGAGTGAGGATATATTTTTCCTCCACCAGTCTTTCTGCCAGTTCCTCATCCGTTATTCTAGATTCTGTATATACTAATGGTATATACCATCCGCCTGCCGGGAAAATGGGAATGGGGTATTTTATATTTTTCAGTATTTTGAGAGATTCATTCAGTCTTTCCCGGATTACAGAATTCATTTCTTTTCTCAGTTTCCAGAGATCAGGAAATGCAGCCTGAACAGGAGTTCCCACAGAAAGAAAAGAATCGGTGATGATTTCCATATATTCCCCGGTTTTTTTTCTGAATGTATCTGAGCCTTTGAGATACATCCAGCTGAGTTTCATCTGAGGCAGTCCCAGGCTTTTTGATATTCCTCCGATATAGACTGAATTTGCGGACGATGTCTCCCTGCATACAGTATTCTTTCTGAATATGTAGTCTGAAAATACTTCATCAAAGACGAGAACAATTCCGTTCTTTTCTGCTGTCTCTTCCAGAAGTTTCAGTTCTTCTGATTCGAGTATTTCGCCGGTAGGATTGTTCGGCTGAACCACAATGATCATTTTCGTTTTTTCGGTGATATTTCCAGCCAGGCGGTCAAAATTGATTCTCCATTCAGAGAATCCTTCTTCGTCTGTTCCGATAAAGTCTTTACTGCAATATCTTATCATTACATTTTCCATAAATGCAAGATAATCCATCAGAGGATAGGAGGGGCTGAAGCAGATGATTTCATCACCCGGATTGCAGAAAAGCCGGAGAAGAAAGGAAAAACTTTCGGAACTTCCTGAAGTCAGGAATATATCCTCAGGATCAACAGATCTTCCTTTTTCAGAATAATATTCAGAAATGATTTCTCTGCAGAGTATGTTTCCTTTCGGATGGGGATTATAATCTAAGATTTTACTGTTTTGAAAGCTGGACAGAATTTGTTTTTGGGGGAATACAAGACCTGCACGTGTCGGATTGGACACGGTCAGATCAAATCTTTCTGCATTGGAACCCTCGAGATTCTTCCATTTGGAATGAATCTGAATTTCTTCTGGAACAAATTGAAATCGGTCAGAATACAAAGTTTTCAGTACTCTATATTCAGTTCCTTGATTTTCTTATCCAAAGTATTTCTGTTGATTCCGAGAAATTTGGCAACTCTAGTCTTAGTATATCTGAATTTCTTCATTGCATACTGAATCAGTCTTGTTTCTACCTCGCTGATGACTGTCTCCATTGCTTTGCCGTCCAGGGAATCAATGTTTGAAGTCTGAATTGCTGCCATTTCTTCAGTGGACTGAATAGAAACATTCTGCTGAGGTTTCAGGATTTCTGCACGTTCTTCAATATTCAGTTTTTCAAGAATCTCCATAAAATCAGTTTCATCGAGAACATCCTTCTGAGTGAGAACTACAGACCTTTCTATCATATTTTCCAGTTCTCTCACGTTTCCCGGCCACTGGTACTTCAGAAGAAGTTTATGGGCTTCTTTTGTAATTCCTTTGAGAGACTTATTGTTGTCTTTGTTGTATTTATCTATAAAATGGGATACAAGTATGGAAATGTCTTCCGGTCTTTCTCTGAGAGGAGGCATTGTGATATTTACTACGTTCAGTCTGTAGAACAGGTCAGAACGGAATTTCTTTTCAGAGATCAGTGTTTCGAGATTTGCGTTTGTTGCTGCAATAATTCTGACATCCACTTTCTTGACTTTTGCTGATCCGACTGCTTCGATTTCTTTTTCCTGCAGAACTCTGAGAAGTTTTGACTGAAGATTCAGGTCCATCTCGCCGATTTCATCCAGAAAAATACTTCCGCTGTCGGCCAGTTCGAACTTGCCTTTTTTATCTGCGTGAGCACCGGTGAATGAACCCTTTGTGTGCCCGAACAGTTCACTTTCCAGAAGGTTTTCAGGAATGGCTGCACAGTTAATTTTAATGAAAGGTTTATCACTTCTATTGCTGTTATAATGAATCGAAGAAGCAATCATTTCCTTTCCTGTGCCGGACTCTCCAGTGATCAGAACGGATGCTCTTGAGTCTGAGACAAGCATAATCTTTTCAAAGATTTTTTCCATTACCTTGGAGCGGCCAATCAGAGAACCGAACTTATATTTCTCTTTCAGTTCTCTTTTTAAAAGTGCGTTTTCGCGGAAGATTTCCTTTTTTGCCTCTTCCACGAGGCTGTGTACTTTCAAAGCCTGATAGATCATTGAACCGACAACCTGCATAAAATCCAGGTAAGTGGCCATATCATGATTCTTGTTGTTGACTACAAATGCACTGAGTACTCCGATCACGGAAGCATCACTTTTGACTGGAACAGACAGAAAAGTCAGTTCTTTCGGATCTCCCTTCAGATAATTGAGATAACCCACTCTGTTCAGAAATAACGGTTCGGTTCCTACAGATGGAATACAGGCAGGCTCGCCTGATTCAAATACTCGACCTGTGATTCCCTCACCAGGCTGATAAGTGCCTTTTTGAATTTCTTCTCTGGAAAGTCCGTTTGCCGCAACAAGACGAAGGATACCCTCAGGGGTATCATAAAGGACAAGGCTGCCTTTCTCCATTTTCAGAGTTTTTTCCATCGCAGTCAGAATGGAGTTGAATATTTCATCCAGATCAAGAGTAGAAGTCACATAACCGGAAATATCAATGAGTGCCTGCTGAATCTTGTTTTTCTGTTCCAGATTTCTAAATGTCTGCAGATTTTTGAAAATCTGAGCCGCCTGATTTGCGAGAATGGAAACGATATCCAGATGCTCCGGAGTAAATGCATTCAGTCTGTTCGAATCAAGAGAAATAACTCCAATGATGACGTCTTCCACAATCATTGGAACTGCAAGTTCTGATTTGATATCACTTTTAATGGATACATAATCAGGATCTTTCGCAACATCATTTACAAGGCGCCCAAGCCCAGTTGAGGCTACTACCCCCGTAATACCTTCCCCGATTTTCAGCTTCACTTCTTTCTGAATGTTCGGTTTGTGACCGCGATGCACTGCAATGTCGAGCACATACTCACCCGTATTCACAAGCATTAGTGAGCCGGATTCCACCTGACAGAATTTAATACATTGGTCCAGGATCAAATTTAAAAGTTTGTCCGGATCCAAAGTGGAATTCATTGCCATCGATACTTTGGAGATATAGAAAAAAGGATTCATTGTTTCTTGAATAATGCCCATATAATATGCTTTTTGCGGATACTTTATCCAGAATGCTGTATTTTAACAGGAAAAAAATCCGAAAATCGGTCTTTTTTCCATTAATTTACTAGCCCTAATTCTAAACAATTCTTTTAAAAAAAAATGAGTCTTGAGTTGATTTGGCACGAAAACCTAAAAGGTCTATTTTTCACAGATAGCAGGTACAGGCTTTGTGTCAGTTTCCTTGCCAAACCATACAATGATGTAATCGTCTGACAGAGAAATTCCCAGAGCACTCCATTCCTTCTCTTCATGTCTTTCTCTGGAATAATAGTCAATAAAATCAGTGTCCATTTTGAGCCTGTCATAGGCTTTCTGTGCATTGAATTTCTGGCCTGCAGTGCCCCGAATGATGATTTCGTAACCTTCTCCTTTGTAGTCAGTGATTTCGCCTGGTTTCTTCAGCATACATTCAGAATGATCATTGTAATTTTTGTAGCAGCAGGAAGACCAGTTTCCATTAGATGACCAGCTGTGCAGGGAACATTCTTCTGCCGGCGGGTATTTCTGGATATCTCTGGTATGGGCTTTTGCAAGTGCAGTCAGGGAGGACGAAGTCTGTATTGCGGGAAGTTTTCCCTTGACTCTGAGTTCAGTTAAAAGGCGGACAAGTTTTGCTTCTTCTGTGCTCAGGCAGGTATTCGGGTCTTTCCCCTTTTTCTCCTTGTTTTCCTTTGTAATGCTGTTATCATTATTTTTGTCCTTATTTTTCTTCAGAAGAAAATACGGTTTCCAGAGGTTCTTCTTTTCTTCCTTTGACTGGAATGACTGACCGCCTTTGACCGGAACATTCAGATAAATTTTTCTTTTCGAATCATAAAGAAGAATCCAGTCTTCATCTCTCCAGGATTCCAGAAGTTCATTTGGATCGGTGCCCGTTCTGGTTTCCGTCCAGACTCCTTTTTCCCCTTCCAGTTTTCCTCCGGGAAAAATATATGTTTCTGAAAACAGAGCTGAACATAAAAAAAGAAGCAGAAATAGCTGAGTAGAAATAGAGAATTTCATTGTAACTATCATCGGCAGTTTTATGAAACTCCTGATGATAATGGGCATTTTACCGTTTACAGCTCTTTCGTGCAGAGCAGATTTGGCTCAATGAATCTGATTTTTCTCTCTGCGTTTATTCTGATTTCTCTTTATGGATGTGCAAAAGACAGACCGTCCAATCTGATACAGAAAATGACGGATATCCTGACAGTAAGGACTGTGTATGACAAAAACAGAGAGATGGAATATCAGAAAGCATCTTCTATGCTGGCGGAAATTCAAGGAACTGCTAAACGCGAATGTTCACGAAAAGAATACTGCAAAACTGAAGCATTAGGAAAAAAAGCCTGCGGAGGCCCGTCAATGTATATTGTCTATTCCTCTGAAAGAACAGATACGCAGATGCTCTTAAAAAAAGTCAATGAATATAATGCATATATAATATATCTTCAAAATAAATATGAACAGAATGCCATATCCGACTGTTCTATTGTTACCGCACCGGAATTAGAATGTCTGAACTCTGTCTGTACTGAGATTCAATCTATCTTTAATCCTGCATCTTTCTGATATTAGACTTGTCTTCTCAGAAACAGTTTGCTTTGGCATATTTATTTGAACAGTTCCTGAAAAGCGAGGCATACTGAGATGTTGTGTATAATATGAACAGATCTATTCTTTGTCTTCTTTTTGCACTTTCTCTTCTGAACTGTCTGAAGACTAAAAAGGCTTCTTTTGATGCCTCTAAGCCGGTCGGTTTTGCACTGTCTTTCGGAGCATATTCTGCAATCGCCGCAGCCAATGCATCATCGTCTGCTTTCAGTATTCCTGATCCGAATCTCACTTTTTCCAATGTGCAGAACACTTCTGTTACAGTTTCCTGGAAATCTGCTTCGGCTGTTTCCGGAACAATTACATACAAAGCATATTTTTCTCTGATTTCAGATATGGACACAGTGGCAAATATGGAATCAAACGGATCATTTACTCAGGACTATGCGGCCTCAGTCAATCAGATGACATTCAGCGGACTGATTCCGAACAAGTACTATTACTTCAATGTTGCTTCTCAGAATTCAGGAACAAAGCTGAACTATACAAAAAAATGCATTCAGGTCTATCAGGATTCTACTGTGACCGACTGCAGCTTTGATCCTCTGACTGTAAAGGGTACAGTATCCACAGTCATTGGAACCTGCGGAACAACAGGAACGACAAATGGATCATTCAGCACTGCTCTTCTTGCAGACCCTCTGTATATGCAGACTGTAGGAAATAATATATTTCTTGCTGAAGGACAGTATAATACTGCATGTGAAATCAGGAAACTGGATATGACAAACAGCCTGGTTTCTGTGTATGCCGGGATCATCGGAACCTCATGTAATGTATACACCGACAGTACACTGACTGCATCCAATTTTAAGGCCCCGCATAGAATTACTTACGACGGCACAAATTTTTATGTAAATGATTATTTTGCACACACAGTCAGAAAGCTCAGTTCTACAAATGTAACTACGCTTGCGGGTACAGTCGGCTCAAACAGTTATGCAGACGGAACAGGTTCTGTTGCAAGATTCAATAATCCGATAGGAATGTTTTATGACGGAACGTCTGTTTATGTGGGAGACTTTGGCAACTGCAGAATCAGGAAAATAAATCCATCTACTGGAGACGTCAGTACATTTGCCGGAAAAGGCTGTCCTCCATTGGCAGACAGTGACGGAGTCGGTACAGCAGCAATGCTGAACGGAGGGGCAGGGTCTATGGATACTGACGGGAAGTATTATTATGCTGCAGAAATGAATAATAACAGGATTCGAAAAATCGAAATCTCTACTGGAAACATCACAACTCTTGCCGGTCCTTCCAATTGCGGAACAGCCGCCTGTGCATCGGGCTCTGCGGATGGAACAGGAAATGCAGCATCCTTCAATTCACCCCATTCCCTTTTATACATTAATAAATATCTCTTTGTAATGGATTATGGAACAGGAAATCTGAGAAGAATAAACGTTTCCACCGGAGAGACTGCAACTGTGACAAATATAACGAATGCATTTGGTCTAACATTTTATAATAAAAAACTTTATACTTCACTTCGTGCACAGTATTGCATTAAGTCTGTACAGTGATTTGCCGAGTTTTTCATATAACTGTTGTACAATCAATCAGTGAATTATTTCGTATGAAATTTAATGTAACTGTTTCTTTATACCTGATTTCTTTTTGCCTTAAAAGAAGCTATTTTTTCAGCAAGTTATGCTAAATTCATAACTCAAAAAACGGAAGACCGCTTGAATTTTTTTTATTGAAGTATAAAAAAAGAGTAGACACGATTAAGGATGTATGTATTGTCGCCGATAAAGATAAAGTATCTTAGAAGGGTTACATAGTTTATTTACCTCAGACTGCCAAAGGCCAAATTCACCGGAGGAGCTGAAAATCGGATTCGTAATAATCACGTAAACTTGTACCTTTCAAATTAAAAGATAGGATGAACGTATGACAACAGAACTTACTATGACTGAAGAAACTATGGAAGAAATTGAATCTCTCGAAATCGTAGACGGAAACTCTCCTTTTACAATCGTAGATCCAACTCACAGCGATCTCTTTGCTTCTGCTACTGACGACGAAGAAGAAGAAGGCGAAGACGAAGAAGAAGAGGGTGAAGACGAAGAAGAAGGTGAAGACGAAGAAGAAGGTGAAGACGAAGAAGAAGGCGAAGACGAAGAAGAAGGCGAATAATCTAAAGATTATCTTCTAATTTAGAAAACCTAAATTTTTTCTTTATTTCGAAAACACCTGCAGGCGACAGTCGGCAGGTGTTTTTTATTTATTGTATCACTTTTCGAAAATAGTCTTTCGTTGAATATTTTCCATATCTTTCATTGTAGAGTTTCACTGCTCCATTACGCTCCGCTTTTCGGATTTTTCGAAGACTGAAGGAAGGAGAGAATGGTTTGATGCGTTTGAAATGATAACCGAGCAGAAAAATCAAATGCCGATACCTCGAAAAATGAGTGACTGGACTGAAACTTTAAAAAAAATCAGACAATCGGAGCATCGAATCAGCCAAATGGATCAATCCTTTTAAGACTGTTCAATGAATTCCAACGAGGAGAGTTTATGCATAAGAATATTTTTTTGGTCTTGATAATGGCATTTTTTGCAATAATTCCGGGATGTAAGAAAAACTCGGGACCGGTAAATGCAATACCAGGTGCTGTTGTGAATTTTATAGTAGGGGATGTTTCTATTTCTTCGGATGATAAAACATCAAGAAAGGCGAAACTGAATGAATTGGCGAAGATGAATGAAATTATCATTACCGCGAAGAATTCTCATACAGATCTTCAGTTTTCTGAGGGTGTTCTGGTTCGTGTTCAGGAAAATTCCAGGCTGAAAATTGAAGATGCTGTTTATGGGGAGAGAAAACAGACAAAACTGCATCTGGAAGGCGGAAAGGTTCGAGTCATTTCGGCAAAACTGAAACAGGAAGTTCATTTCAAGATTACTACAAGAGCTGCTGTTGCCGGCGTACGAGGGACAGAATTTACAGTAACGGACAGTGAGGGCGGTTCAGTTGTACTGATCAAGGATGGTCAGCTGCAGATCAATTCCAGCAAGGCTGAAAATTCGGACAAGGATGCTGTTATTGCTGAAAAGGATCAGAAAGTATCAGTGGACAATGACGGTAAAATCAAAACCGAGCCGGCTACCGAAGAGGACAAAAAGGAATTTACCGGTCCTACGATTGCAGGAATACAGGAAGGGGCTCAGGAGCAGATCAATTCCATCATTGCAAATTTTGAGCAGGAAAGAGAGAGAATCAGAGCGACTTTGGATGAACAGAAGGAAAAAAATGCAAAGGAACTCGATGACCTGAAAGCGAAGAATGAAAAAGAGCTTCAGGATTTGAAAGATAAGAACAATGCAATGAAAAACGATATCAAGGACAATGCTTCCGGGCAGAAAGATGAAATTAAAAATAAAGCGTCCGGTGACGTAAATGACGTCAAAAAAGCTTCAGGTCAGGCTGATGAAATTAAAAAAGCCGGAACAACTGACTCAGGTAAAAGTGCCTTGGAAGACCTTAAGAATAAAAATAAGGGAATGACTAAGCCGTAACCTTAATAGGCTTCTGCCCAGTTCCTTACGCCTGCTCTTTGACAGTATTCCTTGAAATCTGTCCTGCAGGCGGTGCAGGTTTCACCAATATCGAGTTTCTTCCCTGCCTCTGCAATTGCAATTCCTTCTCTTTCCGAAACTTCCAACGCTTCACTGAATTTCACTCTGCTGCAATGACATTTTTCCATATGATCTAATTTTGAGACTCATTCTTAAATTGTCAAGAGAATTTCTTGTACGAATCCAAATTACAAAAGCAAGGATTTCACTGCCAGCTTTTTTTGAGACTCCTAATCAATTTGGTCTGCTTATTTTTTGAATTCAATCCCAAGAATTGTAATATCATCCTGTTTTTCCCTAGTGCCAAGAAAGCTGTTCAGCTCTGAAATTACAGATTGGATCGAATCTTTTAGAGGAAGACTTGATGTTTTCAGGACTAGTTCCCTGAGTCTGTCTTCTCCAAATTCCTTTTCTTCAGAATTAAACTGCTCATAAATTCCGTCAGAAAACAGAAAAATTCTGTCTTTGTCAGAAAAGGGCATTTCCAGAGTTTTGTACAGATTTCTTTTTTTGATGCCAATCATCCGCCCCGTTTTTTCCAGCAGATGAATTTTTCCTTCGGAAAGGAGAATGCAGGGAGGATGCCCCGCAGAAGCATACTGAATTTTATTTTCATTCGGATAAACATCGATAAAGATACATGTGAGAAGAGAATTCAGCGACTGATACTTTTCATGAAATTCATCATTGAATATATCCAGAATTTCTGCGGGCGAAAGTTCGAATTTTCGGATATCATCATAAATTCCCTTTACTGCCATTGTGATCAGTGCTGCCTGAATTCCGTGTCCGGTCACGTCTGCAAGAAATATACGATAATGATTTTGTGATACAATACTAACTCCGTAAAAATCACCTCCTACTTCCGACATCGCGGAATAGTACGGCACTATTTCGAGTTCAGGGAACTGGGAATGATCAATGAACAGGGAGTCATTTTGAATTCTTTTGGCGTATGTCAGGTCATTTTGAATGGAGTGGAGCACATCATTCAGTTCTTTGGTTCTAGTTCTGACTTTTATTTCCAGCTGATCAGTGAGATCCTGAAGTTCAACACTCAGCTTTTCTGCCAGAACAAATGCATTTGCAAATCTTCTGGACAGTACGATTGCCTGGGATACGACAAAAAAAAGCAGTCCGTAGCTGGCCATAAATGGAGTGTAAACATACCCTCTCGTTCTCAGGATGTCGTGTATGATTGCAATGAAGAATACAGATAGACCGAGAATAAATGAGGCGGCTCCCAATCTTCTGTTTCTGAGTGCTGAGAACAGAATTTTGAGAGTATAACCGATTCCAGTCAGAATAGCCGCCTGAACAAATATAAGCGATCTGGTATATATATTCATTGAAGTGAGGAGAACAAGAATGGATACACTGAAAAAGAACCAAGTAAATCCTTTATACAGTCTTTCATTCCATTCTTTCCTGAACATACTGTGAATGAACTGCATAAAGACTAAGGATCCGAAATAAAAAGAAAAGTATTCTATTTTGTGTACAACTGTAAACGGCATATTCGGGAAGAGCTCGAAAATCAGTCTTTCTTTGATTGTTATTGTTCTAAGCACTACTAAAATGCAGAACAGTCCGAAATAAAGAGGGGACCTGTCCTTTCGTCTGTTCATAAAAAGTCCTAAATGATACAGCCCCATAATCAGAAGAGAACTCGATACAATCAGATCGAGTGCAATGTTCTGCAGATGCCCGTTCTCTATGTCTTTCGTTGTTCCAAGTACTGCACTCTGCCAGAGACCTGCTTTGTAGTAATGAAAGTTTGAGTTATGGATGACTATATAGAATTCGGAAGAGCTGTCTGAAACAGGGAATACTGTATATCTTTGTCTGATTTCCATTTCCTGTTTTGTCTGGGCTGTTTTTCCGTTTTCCGAAAGAAGTTTCCCATTTACAAAAAACTTGTAAGCCATTCCTGTATCACTCATTGAAAAGGAAAGATGCGGATGTTTTTCCGGAAGAAGAACTTTCAGTGAATAGGAAGCAAACCCGTAAGCAGGATAATTTTCTCCTGCAGGATTTTTCTCCTGCTGCCATTGAGATGGAACTTTGATGAATATATTTGGAGCAGATTCTTTCCATTCCGGATTCAGGAATTCATTCCAGTGAAATCCCCATTCGCCGTCCAAGGGAATCGATGATCCTGTTTCCGAATCAAATTGAAAACTGCGAAGATCGATGGTGCCCTTGACTGCTTTTGGAGGAATCTGCTTTTTTCTTTCTGAGCTGCAGGAATGATTGAAAATTAGAATCAGAGTCAAAACAGCCAGCTTAAACAACCAAAGCATTTTGTATCTCACTGTTAAATGCATCATAACTTTATTCCGTAAATCAGTAATGTTTTAGATTGCTGATTTATTACAATTCTTATTTTGAGAAAGTTTTGAAAATACCCGAAATTCTTTTCCTCTAATGCGTTTATGAAATTACAGATTCCATATCATATTTGCGTAAGATGAGTAATTAAATTATATTAGAGGGACTGCATAAAAGCGAAATTCGAGCAGTGTGTAAATGTCTGGTATAAAATCTGAAAATTCGGAAGGAAAACCACTGCAGCGAATATGCATCTGTCTCTGTATCGGTTTTCGGCCGAATTTATATATAATTATAAAATATTACTTTTAACAGATGTTCTGCCGGTTTATGCCGGAATAGAAGGTCTTTTTGAAATTTGCGGGAGCTGCCTGAGCAAAAAATAGAATGCACAAAATTTATGATGTTTGGTTTAACGTCTTATGAGATACGTCTAACAAAAAGTAAGTGGGAGGTCAGGTAAAAGGACTGGTCGGCACTGTTGTGCTTTCAAACAATGCGGCGGATACTGTGACAGTCTCTGCTGACGGAACCTTTGTATTTCCTGTTTCTACAATCGTTATCTGAATGCTTCGGAAATAAAATTTGTTCACTGCTATCTGAGTACTAAATATGCAATGCCTCTTTCCGGCGGAATCAGCTGTCCTTAGTTTTCAGATTCTGCTGTGATCAGCAGAGTCTTCTGTAAAAATAATTTCCTTCAATCTGTGTGCTTAAGAAACTTCCTTTGGAAGGAGCACTCAAAAAACTCATATAAATCATTTCAGGTACTGGAGAAAACTGGTAGATGCTTCTGTTTTTAAATTCCACTTCCAGTGTGCTGTTTTCATAACCTATAGACGAAATTCGTTGTGAATTGACTGATTTTCGATTCATTAAACCAGTTTTTCGCCGTACCGGATTATGTCTAGTAAAACGGCCCTACTTTATAAACGGAAAATCTGAAATTTTTGTTCGGATAATACTGAAGACCTAGTCATTGGCTCAGATTGAAAAAGGACAGTTTTGTCCTGTCCTTTTTATATGTGCACTTAAAAAATTAAGGCTGTTTGTATGTGAAGAGATAGTATTTGGTATAATCTACTGCAGCACTCAAGCCGTAGTAACTGCCTGCCATACCTCCATAACCTTGAATTTCTCCTGTGGATTTGATATTTATACCTGTTGCTCCATATCCTGGAGTATTGCAGGCTATTCCTATAGCACTGGTTGCTCTTAGCAGCATTGTTGTATTCCCTGAAGAATCTGCCTTGACAATGCCGCTGTCATTTCCGACTGAACCGTTGAAATACGCATTTCCGGAGGAATCGAACTGAAGAAAAATGCTTGATCCGAAACTGCTGGCAGTGGAACTGGTGCTCCCCACGAAATCACTCAGTGCTCCAGTGGAACTGATCTTCTGAATGGTCTTTTTATGGATCACATAATCCGCACCGCCAGCATTTATATAACCATAGTTATAGTCGGAACCGGATGCCGGGCTTGGGCTGACATTGACTGCAGATGTCACCGATCCACCATTTGGAAATGGATTGTTTTTGGCACACATTTGAGACTGCCAAAGGTAAATGATTCCTAACTTCTGGGTTGTCCCTTTGTTTTTATCTTCTGATTTGCAGGACATCGCAAACAGAAGTGCCATTGAAAGTGTGAGTGCTTTTTTCAAAGCCAGTTTTTTATTCATTATCATAATTCTCCAAAATGAAAAAAAAAAAACAAACTTATATGTCAAATGAAAAATTGAACTTTCGTGAATTTATTTTGCGAAAAAAAGAGTGTAAAGGAAAGGCTTACGGTTAAAAAATTGGTTACTGTCCAGATTTCTAATAATCTGAAGGGCGGAACAAAGCAGCGGCTTCCACGGTTGCGGCGGCTCCCAAGTTTGCAGCAGCTTCCAAGTTTGCAGCAGCTTCCAAGTTTGCGGTGGTTAATTATTGGAAATCCGGGATGAAATATTAAAAAAGGATCTTCAGATCTATCCATGAATCGGTACCGGATTTTTGATTGCAGTCCGGCTTACTTTGTTTTATAACTTACCTTACGCACTGCTGGAGGCTTGAGGGTTCGCATACGTGGAAGCCGCTACAGCTCCCGCCAAGTTTTCTGAAGATGGCTGCCAAGTTTCTTGAAGATGGCTGCCAAGTTTTCTGAAGATGGCAAAACTCCCGCAAACTTGGGAGTCGCAGTTATTATATGAAAATACTGATTTTATTGACTCTCTGAGTACGTTTCGCGAAGCTTTAAATTTCCGAAAAATCGATAAGGACGCCGTGCTCTGGGCTGAAAAAGCGCTGCTGTTTTCTCTTACGAAGAATTTCAAAATTTTGTATCTTTTTATAATGATTCATTTTCTATGCAGCACTTACATTCATAATATTTGCCCTTTTTCCTGCCAGCGGTCTTGATTTCATTGAATCGGGAAAGAGTAAATATGCAAAGACTTTTGAAAATGAGTATAAATCAAATAATTGTTTTCTAGGAAAGGGAGATGACGATGAAAAAAATATCTTTGAGAAATATATGGAAAACACTCTGGATTGGAATCCGAGCAAAACTTTCCTGGATGACAGGATCTTTGATTGCACTCACTGTCATTATTTTTTCCTATTTCACATCGGTTCAGGAAAGGGAGATTCTTACGGAAAGTTACAGAAAGCAGACAGAGGTCTCCCGTTCTGCCATTCAGAATATAGTCAGTGAAATAGACAGTGTTTCAGAAAATCTGATTCAGATAGAAAAATTCCGAATGCATATTTCAATGAAAAAAAAGGAACTGCAGAAATATCAGATAACGCAGCATTTTACAAAGGAAAGAGAATATAAATTTTTAGGTTTGAAAATAAAGGCCGGCGGGCTTCTCGGAAATATAGTAGGCAAAGACATTGGAACTAGAAAAGCGGATTCCTACTTTTCTGAATACTATAATGAAGATGACATTATTGAACTGGAGAAAAAGATCAGAATACAGATTCATTATTCGATCGACCGAAGTCTGACTGATGAGGAATGGAAAAGACTGAAAATATTTGCGGCTGAATGTACCGCGGCTGATGCTGAGATCAAAAAGCCGATAGATAAAAAAAAGGATGGAGCATATCAGAAAATAAAAAAAATAGAGAAGGCAGAGAATGAATGTAATGAGTCAAAAGCTGCATTAAATAAAGAAATTACAAAATTTTATATACAGCAGCACAGAAGAAAACTCGAAGAAATGGGACTGAATACGGAACTCATCCGAATCCAGATTTTTGAAAAAATACGAAATAATGATTTAACCATGTCATTTGATTCCTTCTCCATTGATCCGTCTTCAGGATTTGCAAAATTTAATTATCTGGATTTTCCAATCATTGAAAAATCTCTTTCTAAATCATTTGAGCGGTTTAATGAGTCAGACTATTTGGACAAAAAGAACTCTGATACAGTGTTTTGGAAGGAAAGTGATCAGAATACAAGAACGATTCATACCGTTTATTCTCCCTATTTCAGAAATCCAAATTCTACGACTCGGGCTCAGACTTTTACCTCTGTTCAAAAATTCTACGACCTTAGGCGATTTATAGAAGATGACAGATTATCAGTAAAACATATGAAGGAGCAGGGATATATTGAAAAACTGAGAAAACGTCTGGGAGAATTAAAAAAGAATGAGAAGATAAGAAAACCTGTTGAAGTTCCGGAAAGGGATGCACTGAGTACGGAAAAAGAAAAAGGCTTGAACTCTTCTCAAGCAAAACTGAAGGATCAGAGTCCAAAATCTGCTGAAGAAGCTGCAGCAGTTATTGTGCCTGCGAATGATCCGGTATTTAAAGATCTTTATAATCTGTACAGGCTGGAACTGGAACACAGGAATGAATCATATAATTCATTAAAGTCAAGTCTGTCAGTAAAAAAATCAGATTCGAATTCTATTTTGCACCGACTGGAATCAATGGAAAGTATGAGGGATTCTGCACTGGAAGATACGATTGTTTTGAGGCACAAAAAAAATGATTTGGAAAATTTGCAGTTCTATTCTGATGCCAAAAAAAATGCAGAAATGAGATCCCGCTGGAAGATGATTCGTCGGTGGATTGTGGAGGGAAAATCAGAAATGCCTCCTCCTGAGTTGAGAAAATTATTTTCGGATGCAGCAATTATCAAATCCAGATCTGAAGCGGAAGAAATTATGTGGGAGCTGGACAGTTTTTCCTTTTTTGCAGAGGATGGAGAACCTGAACTGAGTCAGAAAATACTTCAGAGCAATTTTTCTGGAGTGATTCAGACTCTGGTAGACGGAAACGGAAGGGGAAGAGCTGATTCATAAAAATATGATACAATTATTGTATAGAGCAGTAATTATATGTACATTATCAGTTCTTCTGGCATTTTATATCTCCGGAATTGCAGTTCAGAAAATCAAACGAATCATTGGAAGTGCAGAAGAAGTAGGGAAAGGAAATTTGAATGTAGAATTTGCGCATGGCGGAAATGATGAATTCGGGAATCTGACAGTATCTATGAATCAGATGGTGACAGGACTCAGAGAAAGAGAAAAAATGAGGACTGTGCTTGGGAGTATGATTGATCCGGTGGTTGTAGGAGAGGCAATGAAGGATTTGGCATCGCTCAAGCGGGGAAGTGAAAAAAATATCACAGCATTTTTTTCGGACATTGCCGGGTTTTCGAGTATATCAGAAAAACTGCAGCCGTTTGAGCTTGCAGCACTTCTGAATGAATATCTTTCTGCCATGACAATTATATTGAAAAAACATGACGGTGTATTGGATAAATATATCGGAGATGCTATTGTAGGGATATTCAATGCACCTCTCGATGTAAATGACCATTGTCTGAAAGCAGTGACAGCAAGTCTCGAAATGCAGAAGAAACTCACTGAAATGAAGGCAGCTTGGAAAAAAGAAAACAAGTATATCCCGGAAGTCCACGAAATGCATTTCAGAATCGGACTGAATACAGGATCTGCCAAAGTGGGATTTATGGGAACAGATGCGCTGGCTGCATATACAATGATGGGGGACACTGTCAATCTTGCAGCGAGACTTGAATCTGCAGGAAAAGACTACGGTGTATGGAACCTGATTCCTTCCAATGTATATGATCTCGTGAAAGACAAAGTCTTTGCAAGGAAGCTGGACTGTGTGAGAGTCAAAGGAAAAAATGAACCAGTCATACTGTATGAAGTCATCAGTCTGAAAAATGAAGCTGATGAAAAAATGAAGAAATTTGTCGCAATGTATGAAGACGGACTTCAGGACTACTTGAACCGTCAGTGGAAAGAGGCTGTTCTGAAATTTGAAGCAGCAGAGAAAATGAAAGTAGAAAAAGATAAAGCCTGCAGTATATTGATCGAACGATGTCAGGAATATCTGAATTCACCTCCTCCTGCCGATTGGGATGGAGTCTTTACAAGAACTCATAAATGAATTGACGGGACAAGTTATTTTTTGATTGCAGTCCGGTTTCCTTTGTTCAGTCTTGCTGTATGAAAGGACTTCCGATCGGAATTCAGACATTTCGTAAACTTATAGAAGGAAATTTTCTGACGTTGATAAAACTGAGACAATATATGATTTGATTTCCGAATCGGGAAGTGTATATTTTTTATCCCGCCCCAGACGCTTCGGCAAGAGTCTTCTTATATCCATACTGGAAGAAATTTTTTCAGGAAATAAAGAGCTTTTTAAGGATCTCTGGATTTATCATTCCGACTACAGTTGGGAAAAACATCCTGTCATCCGTCTGGATTTCAGCAAGCAAAGGGCGGAGAGTCCGGATCAGTAGAAAAGATTTTTGATCGGGGAATTAAGTTTAATTGCAAAAAAAATACAATGTAATTCTTTCTAATTCGGAATACTACTCACAGTTTCAGGAACTGCTTTTAAAGTTAAGTGAAATCGGTAAAACAGTCATTCTCATTGATGATAAGTGCATATATATATTTGAATTCAAGGATCGAAACATCGGAGATTATACGGTTGAGACTCTGATGGTGTGAAGGCAGTCCGCGAACCCCGCATCACTTCGGCAGCAGCTCAGTACAGGCTCCGCGTGAACCTCATTTACACACTCACCTTTAGTGATTTTTGGCGGAGCTTTCCCTCAGCGAGTACATTTCTGGATATATTCTGCAATGTATTCGGGGGAAGCTTTAGGGTTTTCTGCCTCAAGCAAAATTGTTTTGGGATAAGGGGATTCAAAAAAAGAACGTTTCAAGTCGGCATTTTCAGGCAGAACCAATTCTAAATTCTTATCCAGATACTGGAAAGAAAATTCTGACTGAGAAGGGGAGTCTTTCGTTTCGTCCCTTGTTACATCGAGATAGACTCTGTCGTATTCATAATCCTTGATCGAAACACTGGAGGCACGAAAGAGAATTCCCTGCGGTGAATCGATTTTTTGGATTTCTCCGTTGTAAGTCCAGACCTTATGGGACACGCCTCCATCGCCTCCAATATCTGTGCAGGCAGTAACAAAAAGGAGAGTCGATTTGGATGGCAGAAAAAGCACACCCGAATGTACGGAGCGAATTGACAGGGAAGGTTGAAAAACAGAAAAATATTCAGCGGGCATAAGAAATCCTTTTTTCAATGTATGGATAAAACCGTCTTACTGCAGAAAATGAATCAGTCAATAATTTTAACCGAGTATGCGACTCAGATTGAAATTTGTAAATTCTAAATTGCTTTCTTTTTTTGTTTTACTGTTCCTCCGATTCTTCATTGGAATCGGGAAAAGGATTTTCATCTGCAGTACAGCCCCCTCTTTTCCGACATTTAAAATAAATCCCAAAGGAAACTCCGTATGAAATCTTCCGGAAAACTGAAAGAACTGGAAAAGGAAGCATCAGTCTGTCAGAAATGCAAACTGGCTGCGACTAGAACAATGGTCGTTTTTGGAGAAGGCAATCCTGATGCAGATCTGATGTTCATCGGAGAAGGACCCGGAGTTACGGAGGATCAGACGGGAAGACCTTTTGTAGGCAAGGCGGGAAATCTTCTGACAAGGCTAATTGAAAAAGGAATGGGGCTGTCCAGAGAAGATGTCTATATTGCAAATATTGTAAAATGCAGACCCACAGTGGATCAGAAAATGCAGAAGGACAGACCTCCTGACAAGGAAGAGACTGATGCCTGCAGTCCTTATCTGATGAAGCAGATTGAAATTATTTCTCCAAAGGTCATTGTGACACTTGGAAATCCTTCCACTAAATTTCTTTTGAAAACAGCACAAGGAATTACATCCATCAGAGGCAAGTGGCAGGAGTTCAATGGAATTGCTGTGATGCCGACATATCATCCCAGTTACGTTTTGAGAAACGGAGGAGAGACAAGTGCTGTGCAGAAGGATATCTGGAGTGATCTTCAGGAGGTTCTGAAAAAACTGGGAATGACTCCTAAGGTGAAGATTCGCTGGAAGGATTAGGAAACTTTTCCTTCCAAAGACTGATTTTAGTGATTACATCCATTTTGGAAAAGGGTTTGCTGATGTAATCATCCATTCCTTCCCTCATATACTTTTCTCTGTCCCCATGCATTGCATTTGCAGTGAGGGCTATAATGACTGGACACTGAAAAGTCTTTTTTCTTTCCCGAATCAGTTTGGCTGCTTCAATCCCGTCCATCTCAGGCATATGAATATCCATGAAAATTACATGATAAAATGTATTCAGTGACATCTGAACAGCCTCTACCCCGTTTGAAGCTATATCTATTTTATATCCCAGTGTTTCGAATACATTCTCTGCAACGATCTGATTGATTTCATTGTCCTCAGCAAGAAGGATGGAAAGATTTTCCGGAAGACCTTTGATAGATTCTTCCGTATCTTCCTGATTCTGAATAATGACAGTGCTCCTCATTCTCACTGTAAAATAAAATGAACTCCCTTCCCCGAATTTGCTGTATGCCCAGATTGTACCACCCATCAGTTCAGCAAGTTTTTTGGAAATCACGAGTCCCAGTCCCGTTCCTCCGTACTTTCTGGATGTGGAAGAATCGGCCTGGGTAAAAGGCTGAAAAAGCTTCTCCATTTTTTCTTCAGTAACTCCGATCCCGGAATCCTTCACTTCAAAGAGAAGTCGATACTCATTGTTTTCAGAAGAGTATAAATTTACATTCAGACTTACTTCACCTCTTGAGGTAAATTTTAATGCATTTCCCAGAAGATTGAACAGGATCTGCCGAAGTCTTGTTTCATCACCGAGCAGAATTTCGGGAACTTCCGGACTGATGTGGTAATTGAGCTTCAGGCTCTGCCATCTTGCCTTGGGTTCAAAAATGCGGACTGTATCCTTGAGAGAAAGGTGAATATTGAAAGGGACAAATTCCAGTTCCAGCTTGCCGGCTTCTATTTTAGAAAAATCTAATATATCATTGATGATCGTGAGAAGATTGTCACTGCTCTTTGAGAGAGTGTCTGCATAGACTTTCTGTTTTTCAGAAAGAGCTGTTTCCTGGAGAAGCCTGGCCATACCGATGATTCCGTTCATAGGAGTTCTGATTTCATGGCTCATCATTGCGAGAAATTCTGCCTTGGAATGATTTGCTTTTTCCGCTTCCTCCTTTGCGGCCTTCAGCGCATTTGTTCTTTCTGAAACTTGGGTTTCCAGTCCTTTGTTATAGTCGGCAAGAAGCCTCTCTGTATTTCTTCTTTCAGAAACATCTTCAATTGCTGCAGCTGCAAAAACGACCCTGGATTCTGAATCAAAGATTGGACTTGAAAAAATCTGTATAGGGATCTTTCTTCCTGATTTATAAATTTCCATATCATCAGCACTGATAAATTCTCCTTCAAGAGATCTGAAGACTGGAAAACTCTTCAGTCTGTAAGGCTGACCGGAGACTGACTGACGAATGCCTGCCTTTTCGATAAAATCTCCCAGATTTGTTTCAACTGGAATCAGGCCTAAAAGTTTTCTGCACTGTTTGTTTGAAAGTATCAGTTTTCTATTGCTGTTGAATACAACAATCCCTACTGGAAGGTTTTCGAGAATCTGCAGAATCTCAGGTATTGCTGATTCTGATTCCAGTCTGGAATGAGCGATTTTCGGATTTGAATATTTTCTGTGTATGAAGGAGTTTTTGAGAGTGGATCTTTCTCTGTAATCATCCAAAAGTTTTGCGCCCAGAACATCAGAGCCTGCGTTTGAAAAACAGATTCTGGCATTTCTCAAAAATCCATCCGCGGAAATACTGTTCCCTGTGGTCAGCAAGTACCGCATCATTGCACTGGACATCAGCCCTGAATGAAAAAAATATCCGTCTGAAGATACTTTTTCTATCAGTTTTTCCATTTCTGAAATATGTTTCCAATTCTCTTCTTCCTGAAGCTGTCTGAACAGATGGATAAATTGAGACTTACTGTTTTCTGAAGCAGGAGGCAGAGTCAAAGACAGAGCTTCTGCAATATTTGAACTGCAGGCAGTATGCAGAAATACACATTGCAGAGTCTGGTCATGATCGGACAGAACTTCCGGTTTTGTAAGAATGTTTAGAAGTTTTTTTTGATAAAAATTGTTATTTTCAATAATTCCAAGGCTGCAGAGACTGAGTTCAGAAAAAATCTGAATTCCGGGAATATTCTGATTTTCATACTGTTCGAGAGCTTCTGCATCTGATTTGTAATTGTATTTCAGACAGTTCTCAAACAGTTCGGACAGTTTTAAGTAAGCTTCTCTGTTTTCCTTTGACTGTACATTGTTCAGTTTCTGTTTCAGAGACAGAGGATTCCATATACAGTCTAGAATTTCTCCAAAGTTCATCAGTCCTTCCATTGTCGTCTGCCGACAGATTCTGCCGGATTGTTCCGTTTTTTATATATTTGTTCAGACTGAATCTATAAAACAAAAAACAAACGAGAAATAAAGCAAAAAATTTCTGAATTGGAAATCTTGAGCGAGAATCCTGACTGTGATATAGATAAAAGAGACTATCATAAAAGATTAGGAAAAGGATATAAGCGAAGCAAACTGAAAGCTCGGTAAGAAATTTCTGGACATTTGATTACAAAAGACAGGATTAGGAACTGGAGGATCGTGAAAACCTGCTTTTTATCATAGTCAGCACCCAGTGAAACAATATTCTTTTTCTTGACCATATCAATCATTATAGAAAACTATAGCTAACTTGATACAGTTCCTGTCGGTTTTTAACGAAAGGAGCAGAAAAGGACAGTCATAAACTTTTGGCTGTCAATAATAATTGTCTGGAGATAAATAAGAATGGAAGTTACAATCCCTCCCTATGTAAAAAATAAGGCTCTCATTGACTGGGTAAAAGAGACTGCTGCACTCTGCAAACCAGATAAAATTTACTGGTGTGACGGCTCTCAGGAAGAATATGACAGACTCTGCGCTGAATTGGTTGCTGCTGGAACTTTTAAAAAACTGAATCCAGAAAAAAAACCGAACAGTTTTCTCGCTTTTTCTGATCCTTCCGATGTTGCAAGGGTGGAAGACAGAACTTATATCAATTCCAGAAGAAAAGAAGATGCCGGCCCTACCAACAACTGGGTAGAACCTTCTGAAATGAAAGCTACTCTGAATAAACTTTTTGACGGATGTATGAAAGGAAGAACGATGTACGTGATTCCTTTCAGTATGGGACCTCTCGGATCTCCAATTGCTCATATCGGAATTGAGATTTCTGACTCTGCTTACGTTGCAGTCAATATGAAAATTATGACCAGAATGGGTCAGAAAGTCTATGATGTCTTAGGAGCAACTGGTGAATTCGTAAAAGCTCTTCATTCTGTGGGAGCTCCACTGCAGGCTGGACAGAAAGATGTGACATGGCCTTGCAATCCTACTACAAAGTATATCTGTCATTTCCCTGAAGACAATATGATCATTTCCTACGGATCAGGATACGGCGGAAACGCTCTCCTCGGAAAGAAATGTTTTGCTCTCCGTATTGCTTCCACAATGGGACGCGATCAGGGCTGGCTCGCTGAGCATATGCTCATCCTCGGTGTGGAAAATCCTAAGGGTGAAAAAACATACGTCAGTGCTGCATTCCCTTCTGCGTGTGGGAAGACCAACTTTGCAATGCTGATTCCTCCAAAAGCAATGGGCGGATGGAAGGTCACTACTGTAGGTGACGACATTGCCTGGCTGAAGATGGATGAAAACGGGCAGCTTCGTGCGATCAACCCAGAAGCTGGATATTTCGGAGTTGCACCTGGAACAAACTACGATACAAACCCGAACGCAATGGAATCTCTCCAAAAAAATACAATCTTCACTAACGTTGCACTGACAACAGACGGAGATGTATGGTGGGAAGGTCTGACTAAGGAAGTTCCTGACGGAATGATCGACTGGACCGGAAAACCTTTCGTGAAAGGCGGTGACAAGCCTGCTGCACATGCAAACGCACGTTTTACTGCACCTGCATTCCAGTGTCCTTCCATTGATGCAAAATGGGAAGATCCTGCGGGAGTTCCTATCGAAGCGATCATCTTCGGAGGAAGAAGAGCAACTACTGTTCCTTTAGTTTATCAGTCATTCAACTGGAACTTCGGTGTGTATCTTGCTGCAACAATGGGTTCTGAAACAACGGCAGCTGCATTCGGTCAGCAGGGAGTTGTGAGAAGAGATCCGTTTGCAATGCTTCCGTTTATGGGATACCATGCAGCTGACTACTTCAATCATTGGCTGAATTTTGGACGCAGACTTCCGAATCCTCCTAGAATTTTCGGAGTCAACTGGTTCAGAAAAGATGCAAATGGAAAGTTCATCTGGCCTGGATTCGGAGACAATATGCGTGTTCTGAAATGGGTCGTAGACAGAGTTCATGGAAGAGCATTCGGTGTGGAATCTCCAATCGGCTGGGTTCCAAAATATGAAGATCTGGATTGGAACGGAATTGATTTCCCAAGAGAAAAATTCAATGAAGTGATGGAAATTGACAGAGAAATGTGGAAGAAAGAAATTGCTTCTCACGATGAACTGTTCTCTAAACTGTATGACAGACTTCCAAAAGAGTTTACATACATCAAAGAACTGATCACTTCAAGCCTCTGGCGTTCCCCTGAAAAATGGGCAATGGCTCCAGAAAGAAACGACTAAAAAACCAACCTCAGTACCGGAATCCCTTCGCGGGGTTCCGGGTTTTATCTACAAATCCATTCTTGAACTAAAAACTGTTTGTAACTGGACTTCAAACTCCTAAGTTGATGCGGCTCACGTTGCTCTTAGTACAACGTTTGAAATCTATTCTTCTCCTGCCAGTTTTAATACATTACTGATCAGGTCATTTCCGAGAAAAATATCGGATACCTTTATCAATTCAATTCTAGATTTTATTTCTTGAATATGCCCTTTTTCCTTTCCAAGCAGCAATACTCCCAAGCTTCCAATAATTTTTATATTATTTATTCCGGCTATCTTTCTGGCCCGGCCGTCATCGATAAGAAGTCTATCTGCTCTCAGTTGCTTATATAAAGTCATTGCTTCCAGCTCTCCGATTTCAATTGTCCCTTCTCTTATAATAACATTTTTATCTATTTCTATATCTATTATTTTATCATTCAAATATTTAGACAGTTTATCAGAATCTTGTTTTGATTTTTTGCTCACCTCAATAAATACCGCTCTTGGCACCCTTACCTCTGTAAACAAAAGTTCCAGAAGGCTTAGTGAATCACACACAGAAAGACATATCAAAGCAGAACTGTCTGCGACCAAAATCATAATAATTCGGCTTTCAGGCTGTCCCATTCTGCATTCAGTTCTTCCACAGAAATGTTTATTACAGGAATCTCATTCTTCCTGCATTCCTTCATAAATTCATACAGATCCAGACCGGCTATGTTGGCTGCTTTGCTTATCGACACCTTGCCTTGTTTGAAGAGAATCAATGCTAGACTCAGCTGTATCTCTTTCACTAAAGCAGGTTTATCATAAAAGGAAAAATATACATCAGAAAGTTCCACGGACACTTGCATAATTTACTCCATTGCGATAAATATAAATATGTATCCTAAAACATCAAGCTGAATTTTGGGACATAAAAATGACGATTTAGGAGTCCGATTTGTTGAGAATTAGATTTGACTTTTTCATTCCTCTACCTGAATGATATAAATATGACTGCAATTCTGGATTTATCTTCAGTAAAAAGCAGAACTCATCTTTTATCATTAAAAGAGTACTATGCTCTAGGAGAGTTGGGATTTCTTTCCAAACAGACAGAATTAATTGAAGGAGTTATTCTGCAGAAGATACCTAAATCCCCTAAACACGCGACGATGGTGAAGAAAATTTTCCAGTTCTTCATGAAAACTCTTCCCGAAGGTTTTCATCCAATTTCGGAACAGCCGATCACTCTTTCCCGCTCAGAACCCGAGCCTGATATATCCGTTGTCTCAGGAAGTATAGAAGACTATTCAGAGTCCCATCCGACTACAGCAGAATTAGTCATAGAGGTCACTCGCAGAGGACAGAGAGATGGCAAATGTTTATGCAGATGCACTTATTCCTGAATACTGGCTTTTCAACCTAAACAACAGTACTGTGGAAGTTTATATTAAACCTAGGAATGGAAGATATTCTGAAATGAAAACCTATTCAAAAAATGAAATGATCAGTCCTAGGTTTAATGAAAGTATCAGGATTTCTTTGGAAAGTCTGTTTTAATTTTTAAATATATCCTATTTATAAAATATACCAATAAACTCACCACAAGCACAGGTATCCCTACCCAGCAGATTTCGGAATAGATGACTGCCAGTCCTTTTTCGCTGAAAAACCTTGCCCCGATCGGAGAAACTTCTATCGGTCTCCAGGAAAAAAAGATTCTGTCTGTAATGAAAGGCCAATAGAGTGCACAACCCTTGCCTCCGTTTGTAAATGAATCCAGAATTGGGTGGGATACAGAAGATACAAAAATATATATAAATGCAGTCAATCTTCCGGAAAGCAAAAGTCTCGCGGCTGCCGAAGCGATAAGTCCCAAGCAGAATGCAAAGAAAATGGAATGAGTAAATCCTCTGTGCCCCCACTGTGATCCGTAGGGAATTCCAAATTTGAATGTTATCACATCCAGGTCCGGGACCATCGAGGATAGGATACCCAAAAGAAAAAGTCTTCCGGAAATGAGTTCCTTCTGAAGTGCAAATTTTAATGATGCCGGGATCAGTGAGTGAGCAAATATTGTAGGCATAAAATTACCATAGAGATATCAATTTCTGCAGAAAGACTTTCCATCCGAACTTCTTCAGAAAGGCCATCGTAAGAGGTCTGCCTGCTGTTTCATAGGAAAAAAAACCAGTCCAGATCCTTCTCCAGTTTGCTTCTATATCGGCATTCTGTTCAATCAATGAATCTGTCCAGGATTCGATCGCTTTCACCGAGAGAGCAGTATGACCGGATGCTGCATTGTCAACTGTATTGTGCAGACTGAAAAAATAGGGGCTTATTCCGTGAAATTTCAGAAAATCAATCATTAAAGCGTATCCTTTTCCAAGTCCTGCGATTTCTACTGCAAGGTTCAGTCCCAGCAGTTCAGGAAAGAATTCTTTCTGGTGTTCTGAAATGGAAAGCCAGTATGCAGGCATATTAAATGCTTCATCTATAATATCCGGATCCTGATAAAAGTCATTCTTGCTGATCGGGAACAGTTCCTTTCCGCAGTTCTTCAGAGTATTTTTCATAATGATTCCATGATGCTGATTCAAAACTCCTACACCAAGTTCATCCTTGTAAATTTCATGCAGAATTCCTGTTTCTGCTGAGCCGGATAATTCTGATGAAGCAGCTCTCTGAAGCCAGCCCCCGTCTGCAAGAGCCGCCGGAGAAAGCTGCACAAGAACCCAGACAGCATCCTTTTTTGACGAAGCCTTTCCCAGAAGTTCTGCACTGATCGGAAGGGTCTTATTCACCTGATCAGACATTCTTTTCTGCAGCCAGTTTTGAAGAGCGTTCTTCTGAAAAGGAATCAGATTTTCCTTTTTCAGCTTTCCCGAATTCAGTTTTTTTTCTGTCTGATCCAGTATATTTTTTATATACAGTCTGGATTCATTTACGGATTCAGGAAAATTTTTCTTCTGAATGAGTTTATGCATCAGTTTTCGGGGATTGAAAGAAGCTGATTTTTTTTTCATTTGATGAAATATGATTTTTCTTGTGTCAGCAGCAGGCATTTTGAAAGTTGTCTGAATTTGAAAATCTTTAATGTATACTTTTAAATTATATGTATATTTTCTTTCTGTTGAACTGTTCCATTCCGGAACAGATTTTTCTTTCAGAGAGATTATCCAGTCAGAGATTGTTTTCAGTTCATTTTCAGTAAAAACTCCGAACATTTTGCCGCCGAATACACTCGAAGAAGAATACAGAATACTCTGATCGGGTTCTCCGGGAGTGATCCAGTCTGACACAGAGAGCTCTTCCAGAAAAATTCGGATATTTCCTGAACGCATCCATTCATCCAGAGATTTTCCTTTCATCATTATTTTATCATGGTATCCTGGAGAATGTTCGAATTTGGATTTCAGAATATCTTCCATTCTGTCCCAGGGAGAGAATCGGTTCTTAAATGAAAGAGATCTTACCCATTCCCCTTCGGAAAGAATGCAGATCATAACACCGTTCCAGAGCCGTCCCCAGAATTCGGAATCCTTTATTCGGACAGATTCAATCATCCTGAATGCTGAGGCAGTCAGAATTTCTTCTTCATCC
>JBPOJG010000396.1:0-16306 GCA_052033835.1 Spirochaetota bacterium | reverse complement strand
GATCCCCTATTTTATAAAGAGTCTTTATTCTAAAAAAGGTGAGAATCAATAAAAAAATTTCGATGCGGTACTGATATTTCTCAGTTTGAGAAGTGAACTGCTGAAGATCTGAGCATACCTACTGTTCTGCGCAGAGCAGTTTTTTTGAAGTATTGCATCCGCCGCCCCCGTTCTCGATCATTGTTCCTCCTGTCTGGTTTGAAGATCCAATCCTTCCTGAACCTGTATTGCTTGTCCAGGATGTACAATGTGAACCGTTCAGTGTCCAATTAGAACTGAGGCCGGTAAAATATTGATTTGAACCTGTATCTGTCGATGCAGACGCTGTTCCAAATGGGAAAATTCCTGCACTGTTTGTTGTGAAAATGACAGCTCCATCCAAGGATCTGAGATAGGTGATATTGGCGCCCAGCACCCAGTTGATATTCTCTGTAACCAGTGTGCAGTTTGCAGATGAACAGGCTCTTCTGTTCAGGCTTGCATCCACAAGTACAGCCTTGTAAGTTCCCCCATCAGTGGGTTTATTTGCATCTGAACTGCAGAGTGTATCGGCTCCTGTAACTCCTCCAATATTTCCATTTGTTGTGGAAGAGGTTACAAACAGTCTTCTCTGCGATGCACTCAGTCTGTAAACAGTCAGTGTATAACTTGTAACTGATCCGTCTGCTGCAGTTACTGTAATTGGAATTGAATTGTTTCCCGAAGACAGGCTGACGGCACTGGATGCTGATCCGGAAGCAACTGCTGCTCCGTTTACAGTAATGACCGCAGATGTATCAGAAACTGCAGGAGTGAGAGTGATTGAACTGACTGAATTGGAAACCGTTGCAGCATAAGAAGTGGTTGCAGAAGAAAAAGTAGGATAAAAACTCATAGGGGACGCTGTGAGTGAAGTCAGGCTGGGGCTGGCCGAAGACGAAGTCCTAGTGATTGTAATTGTATATGTGACTGAAACTCCGACAGTCACAGTCACTGTATTTGTGCCTGATGTCAAAGAAACTGCAGAAGATGCAGTTCCCGAAGAGACTGAGGTTCCGTTGATGGAAATGGAAACGGAACTGTCCGAGGCAGTCGGAGTAAACTGAATCGAACTGACTGATGATCCGACGGTCATAGTATAACTGTAAACAGTGGACGAAAATGAAGGAGAAAGGGCTCCTGTGGAAGGAACGAGTGAGGTCAATTTACCGGAAACAGATGAATTTGCAGCAGATGAGGAAGTGAGAGGGATCAGAATTTTTATCGCTGCTTTTTTCTTGAATGTACAGGCAGAAAAAAAACTGATCAGAAGAACTGAAAAAAATGTAATGCTTTTGAAAATCAGTCTCATTTTATTCTTCCTCCTTCCTGTCTTACTCTACTGTAAATAGACGATCCAATTTTTATATAGTAACACTGGTTTTTCATTCAAAAAAGCTTTCTTTTTTTTATTTTATCTCAATTTTAGAAATATGTCCTATCTTGAAAATAAAACGGTTATTGTTACAGGAGGCGGTTCAGGGCTCGGTCGCTCAGTATGTGCTGAATACGCCAGACAGAAAGCAAATGTCGTCTTCTGCGGTCGAAGAGAGAAGGAAGGAAATGAAACTCTCGAAATGCTGAGATCAATTCATCCCAAGGCAGTATTTGTGAAGACAGATATTACGAACGAAAGAGATGTTCAATCACTTGTCTGGACGGCCTTGGACAGATTCGGATCAGCTGATATCCTGGTCAATAATGCAGCTGTTTCAGGTAAAAAGGGGAGAATTGCCGATTTGAATACAGATGAATTTCAGGAGATAGTCGATATCAATCTGAAAGGAGCCTGGCTCTGTATGAAATACTGTATCCCTGAAATGCTGAAAAAAGGAAAGGGAAGTATTGTCAATGTATCTTCTGCAGCGGGAATTGTCGGTGTTGCCTTCGGTGCAGGCATTTATTCTGCCACAAAACATGCACTTATCGGTCTTTCAAAATCTGCAGCCTTAGAATACGGTTCAAAGGGGATTCGAGTCAATGCGGTCTGCCCGGGAACATTTCAGACAGAGATGCTCGACTGGATTTTCAGCAGCAGCCCTGATCCGGAAAAAGCAAGGCAGAAAATCATTGATGCAAACCCTGTAAAAAGGATCGCGTCTGCAGAAGAAATTGCAAATGCAATCGTATGGATCTCTTCTGATTCAGCTTCTTTTGTAAATGGTGCTGTGCTTCCGGTCGACGGGGGGTTTACTGCGGGTTGAATATAACATCATGAAACTTTGCAGTTTCATGATGTTATGGGTTTTATTTTTTTGTTTCCGGTTTTGCCGAATTTGTGATCAGCGAAAGATCTTTTTTTCTGAAATGACGAACATCGTCAGCTGTGTTTATCTTTTTTCTTCTGTGGACTGATACAGTCTCTGAAGTGAATGAAAGATATGTGTCTGCTTCAATAGGATCAGAACTTCTGCTTTCGATTTCCAGATTTGTATTCAGCTGACTCAGATACACTTTTCCGGTCAGTTCTTCAAATACAAAAAGTTTTCCTTCATGAAAAACCATAGGAGATTTATTGTGAAGTTTTATTCCCTCACTTGTTTTCACTACTTCGAACTCTCCTGGACCGATCAGATAAAGCATCAGTTCTGATTTTTCTGTCACAGGAAGCTGGTAGCCGATTGTAATGATTCCAGTCTGAGGGATAAGAAGTGATTCCCTTCCTGCAATGATGCCTGTCTTGGAATGATAGGCATGATTGTATTTTTCAGAAAGTTCTTCCGGAGCAGGTACATGCTTTTCTTCTTCCGGTTTTGTATTCTTTCCGTCATTTGCAAGAGGATCCTTCTTTGGATCATCTGTTTTCTTTTTAGAAGCAGAGTAGGCAGCATATTCTTTTTCAGAGGAGAATCCAAGTTTTCTCATATCTTCTCTTCTTGTGAGCTGCTCCATTTTTGCTTCAAAATCTTTTTTATCTGAAGAGACTGTCGGCAGATCTGACTCTATTTTTCTTTTTTCTGCTTCCAGTTTTGCTGTTTCTGCTCTGCTTTTCTCAGGATCTTTTGCAAGTTCTTTCAGTCTGTCTTCAATCTGCTTTTTTCTGTCAGTCAGTTCTTTTTCCTTTCTGGAATAAGAGTTAGACTTATCAGCTGCCTCATCTTTTTCAGTCTTGAGCTTGCGGTTCTGAAGGGCGGAAAATTTCTTTTTTGTTTCTGCACCGCCTTTGTGGTTTTCCACATCAGCATTTACCTGATCTTCCAGTTCAAACAGAGCCAGATCAAGTCCTCCATTTTTTAATGCGTTTTTCTCGGTGGGAAGAACGATCTGTGATTTGCCCTTCCATTCTCCTTTTTCAGGAAAGCCCAGTTTTTCTTTTTTCGAGGAAGCTGTGAGCGGCTTTACAAAATTGGAGCTGATGTAGTCCAGATTTCCTCTGTGTTTGTAATTATAAAAAAGAACATACTGAGCAAGTGTTTCTGAGTCTTCCTGTGAGTAAGAGAAACTGTCCTGAATAAATCCTGCAATAAATCTCGAAACGCCTGAACTGCCGGCAAGTCCTGCTTCAGGTCCGAATTCAATACTGTCTCCAGTCAGTCTGCCCTCTTCGCCGATACTGAATCTCTGAACGCTGACTCCTTTGAAAACCTGAACCTTTTTTGAATCAGCCTTGATGAGAGAGGAAAGCCTTTTGCCTGCTTCTGTTTCGAGTTTTTTCGCCTCGTCACTCATTTTTTCAGCAGCTTTTGTTTCGATTGTTTCCTTGGCTGTCTTCTTTGCTTTTTCTTTTTTGCTTTTGTCATCCTTTGGGATTTCTAAAGTTCTCTGAGAAAACAGATTTGTACTGTGAAATACAAATATGCTCAGGATCAAGAGGTAATATTTAGTATGCATGAAATAGGATTCTCCTTAGAGTCATTTGTCAGATTTGCTTTCAGATTAGAAATTGCAAGAAATTACTAAATTCAGGATGTAAAATCTGAAAGTCATTTTGCGCCTGCAGACTTCAGAATCTCAATCAGTTCTCTGCTTTTCAGTTCTCTCGCCGCAAGCATAGGCGGTTCTCCGAATTTGTTTTCCGCCTTAGGATCGGCTTTCAACCCGATAAGGAATTTTACCATATCTGTTTTCTGTTTTCGGACTGACCTTGCCAGAGCAGTGTTTCCGTCAAAGTCTTTCTCATTGATGCCGGCTCCGACACTGACTAGAAATGAGATAATTTCCTTGTGCTTAGGAGAGCCTTCCTCTGCGGCTTTCATCAGAGGAGTGGCGCCTGATTCATTTCTCAGATTGGGGTAGGCACCTGCTCCGTGCAGCGTTCTGATGATTTCCAGATTCCCTCGGACAGCTGCTCTGTGCATTGCGGTGTCCCCGAGACTGTTTCGAAGATTCGGGTTTGCGTCGGTTTCCAGCAGGTATTTTACTACAAGCATTTCTCCTGATTCAGAAGCTGCCATAAGTGCTGTCCACCCCTTGTCGTTTCGTAAATCGTTTTTAAGACCTTTGTCCGAAAGGGTCTTTACCGTATCCAGATTGCCGCTGTAAGCTTCCTCTGCGAGTCTGTCGCCGACAGTGGAACATGAAATCAGAAGAAGCAGAAATGCCAGTCTAAAAATAATAAGCATGAGCAGATTATGGAAAAGTCCTTTTTACCCACAAGAAAAAATTCTGGAAAGTGAGAGTTGTTTAAAAAAACTGGATTTATCAATTAATTTCGGAACGGGCAATGAAACTTTCAATCGAATCTCTGATCGATATCGGAATAGGAATTATCAAGACAAATGAAGAAAACCTGAAAAAAACTTCCAGTGAGATTCTAGGGTGGACTGAAAGGATGAAGGCGGTCGGTGCAACCGATGATTCCGAAAAAATGAATCTGATCCGTAAACTTGCAGGCAAAGTCACACGGGACTTGGACGGACTTGAAAAAAAATTCAATGAGGAAGTGAAAGTGTTTTTTGAAAAACTGGATTTTTCATCACCTGCAAGTTTTCTGAAGGAAGCGAAGATACCAGTGTTGAGTATTGTGCTGCGTAAAGACGATAAGAAAGGATCAGGGATTCAGTAAGTTGCCTGTAGAATTTCTTTCTTTCTGAATATTCCAATTGCTTTTCCTGCATATTTCTTTTTCCTTACCTTAGATTTATGAAATTTGGAAATCCGACTGTACTTTTCCTGATAGTATTCCTTGATATGCTCGGCTTTTCGATCATATTTCCTATCTTCCCTAAAATTCTCAATTTTTACCTGCAGAGCGGTGATCCGCTGGCAGCAGAGTTTCTGAAACTGTTTTCGTCTTTTTCTCCGAAAGAATCCGGAAATACAGTCCTTCTAGGAGGAATTCTGGGAAGTATTTACGCAGTTCTGCAGTTTATATTTGCTCCGATTTGGGGTTCACTGTCAGACAGGTACGGAAGAAAACCGCTGATGGTGTGGACAGGGCTCGGAAATCTGTTCGGATATCTGATCTGGCTTTTTTCTGGCAGTTTTGCCCTCTTTATCCTTTCAAGAACTGTAACAGGAGCGATGGGAGGCAGCATTTCCGTTGCATCTGCGGCAATGGCTGATGCAACAAATGAAAAAGACAGAACCAAGGGAATGGGAATGATCGGTGCCGGGATTGGACTTGGTTTTGTTTTCGGTCCACCTTTCGGCGGAATTTCTTCAGAATGGAATTTTCCTTTTTTGAGCGGGCTTTCAAATCCGGCTGCTGTTCCCGCATTTCTTTCTGTTCTGATTGCACTTCTCTGTCTTATCAGTTCTCTGTTTTTTTTCCATGAAACTGCACCTGCCGGTTCACGCGAGATTCGCCGTCATCCTATGCTTTCTTTTTCATCAGTTCGAGGAACAGATATCGCACAGGTTATTGCGGTATATTTTATATATACGTTCGGTTTTTCAGGTTTCGAATTCTGTCTCAATTTTTATCTGAACGACAGCTTTCAGTTTACGCCGAAACAGATCGGAATGTCTTTTGTGATGATGGGCGGAATTATTGTGCTCGTGCAGGGAGGGATTATCCGACGAATTTCCGGAAAGATCCCTGTGAAAAAAATCTGCACTGCAGGACTGTTTCTTCTCGGTCTGGGCTTCTTTATTCTTTCCTTTGCTTCCGATATTTATTCAGTCTTTATCGGACTCTGTTTCCTTTCTGCAGGAAGTGCTTTTTTGAATCCGGGTCTTTCCTCTATGGCATCTCTGTTCAGCGGTGCAGATGAGCAGGGCAGAAACTTGGGAATTATGAGAGGTTTCGGATCTCTCGCCAGAGCCGGAGCGCCCGGTACTTATTCTCTTGTCTACTGGTCGTCAGGAGGCAGATCTATTTTTGCAGTTTCATTCATTATGATTTTAATCGGATGGCTGCTTCTGATAAAAATTCGGGAACCGGACAGGTAGAATGCTCAGCAGTATTTACGAATCCATCCTAAATCTGAATCTCAGGAACAAGCTTTTTATAATATTATTTATTTTCAGCTTTTTTATCATAAGTATTCCTGGGTCAGTGCTCTTCGGAATCGCATACAGCAGATTTTTCCAGAATTTCCTAGAACAGAAGACTGCAATAGGCAAGACTATTTCGAGGAGTCTGGACAGTTCATCCTATTCCAGCTTCATTCATCCTGATGCAGTAAATGATCCTGAATATGAAGATGCGATGGAAATTATACGGAAGTCCAAACAGGAGGAAAAATACATCACCTGGATTTATTCAGTCATTCATCTGAAAAAGGAAGACAAGCTTGTTTATACTCTGGATTCTGAAATCAGTCTGCAGGATTCGGTCTGGCTGGACAATGAATATTTCGGCATCCGCTTTTTTCTCGACAGGGATGAGAAACCGGTCATTTCCTGGGATTCAAAAGAATACAGGGATCATCTGAAAATTGAACACGGAGGCGAGGTCTTTAAATTTGAAGTGATGGATGCAGACTACAAAGGCCTTGCACTGAATGGGCAGAGACTTCTGGTTGTCACTGAAAACAGTCCTCTTGAAATCAATACGCTTTCCGGTGAACTCGATGAAAAGGATTCACAGAAGGAAATTACAGTGATGAATGAAACCGGGATGAAAAGAATCAGAGTCAATGCAACATTTTCAGCGAAAGGCAGACCTTCCTCTCTGCCGGGCTGGCCGTTTGAAGAAGCCGCCGATTTTAAGGCTTCCATTATGCAGTCTATCAATGAGTGCAGGGTAGTGCAGTCATCTGAACCGAGAAGAACCGCATACGGAACATTTTTATATATCATCACTCCGATTTTTGGGCCCCAGAATAAATGTATTGGAGCTGTCATACTCACGATATCACCTGAAAATATTGTTACTTTCAGAAATACTATGCTCTTTGCCGTATTCGGTGTTTCTCTTTTCACTCTGATTCTTGCTGTATTTCTTTCTTATTTTCTTGCGAGTCTTGTAGTCAAGCCGATTCACGAACTGACTTCTGCAATGAGACAGGTTTCAGCAGGAAATATGAATGTGAATATTCGAATGAAACTGAAAGATGAATTCGGATTTTTAGCAATGAATTTTAATGAGATGATTGCCAATATCCGGAAAGGATATGAAAACGAGATATCATTAAACCAGATCAGAAATGAACTCCGGATTGCGGCTCAGATTCAGGAGACTATTCTTCCCAAGTCCGTGCCGGAAATGAAGGGGGTGCGAGTCTTCGTTACATTTGAGCCGATGACTCAGGTGGGCGGAGATTTTTACGATTTTTACAAGATAAATGACTTTACTCTGGGTGTTATCATGGCCGACGTCGCAGGGCATGGAGTCCCTGCTGCGCTTGTCGCATCTATGCTGAAAGTGGCTGCGGATCTTGAGGCTAGAAAGTCTTCCAATCCCGCTGAAATTCTGCAGGGGATCAACAGAACAATGCTGAACAGCGGGAGCAATACTTTCATTACTGCAATGTTTATGTTTCTGAATCTGAAGACGAAGAAAATTACGATCTCAAAAGCAGGTCATCCTCCGATCATTATATTTTCAAAACATGATAATTCCATCCGTGAATACAGTTTCAAGGGCAGGCTGATCGGAGTATATGATGATCTGAAAAGCAGCAGACATTCCATTCCTGTCAGTTCCGGAGACAGAATTATTCTGTATACTGACGGGGTATTTGAAGTGCCGAATAATGAGGATGAGAATTACGGTGAGGATAGATTCAGGGAATTTGTCAGAACATACGGAACCTTGGAGCCTCAGGAATTTCATTCTCTTCTGGTAAAAGAGCTGAAGTCCTGGATGAACAGAATTGACGGCACTTTTGCTGACGATATGAGCATTGTCACTGTGGATATTCTTTAAAATACATTTCGAATTTCAATAAACGATTGATTTAATTTTCGCCTTTCAGTATAATAGAGCATACTTTTTTCTCAGGAGAGATTATGGAAAATCAGGAAAATAAATCAACTCAGGATATCATTCTGACACATGTTGCGTTTGGAATGACAGCAGGTGCAATCCCTGTCCCTCTTCTAGACATTGCTGCAGTGAGTGCTGTTCAGCTGAATATGATCCGTCAGATCGCAGTGCATTATAATGCGGATTTCAACAGCAATTTAGGGAAGTCTCTGATTTCTGCTGTGATCGGATCTTCTATCGCGCGTGCAGGGGCAAGCATAGTGAAAGCATTTCCCGGAATCGGAACTGCTCTTGGAATAGGGACTCAGGTTGTACTCTCTGGAGCTTCTACTTATGCAGTAGGGAAACTTTTTGATTCTCATTTTGCCGGGAACGGGACCTTAGACAGTTTTAATGTGGATGAAATGAAGCAGAAGTTTAAAGAACTGTATGAACAGGGAAAAAAGGCGGCTCAGGATATGTACAATGAGAGTAAGGATGAGGATGTGTATGCAAAGATTGAAAAACTGAACAAACTCCGAGAAAGCGGTGCAATCACTGAATCGGAGTTTGAAGAAGCAAAAAGAAATCTTCTCTCAAAGATTTCTTAAATATCATTTGCTGTTTTTTTTAAGTGCCAGTGCGTTTTCATTGGGGTTGCCAGTCTTAAAAACTGCTGATCCCGCAACGCAGATTTGAGCACCTGCCTCATATATGTTCTTAATATTTTGAGAATTCACGCCGCCGTCCACCTGGATGATATGATTTTTACCCTGTATCATCTCTCTGGCCTTTGCGATTTTTTCGAGTCCGCCCTTTACGAAACTCTGTCCGTAAAATCCTGGATCAACTGTCATTATCAAAATCATATCTATATATGGAAGCAGATGTTCTACAGAAGAAAGCGGAGTGCCCGGATTAAGTGCCACTCCGACTCCGATTCCATTGGAACGGATTTCTTCTGAAAGACGGACTCCGAAGTTCGTAGCCTCTGCATGAAATGTAATGAAGGCAGGCTTCATGGAGTAATACTTTGCAGCTTCTCTTTCCGGATGATTGACCATCAGATGAATGTCGAGCGGAATGGAAGAAAGCTCTTTCATCTCCTGGGTAATTGCCTCACCAAAACTCAGCTGAGGCACAAAATTTCCGTCCATTACATCTATATGCAGATAGTCAATTGCATCCTTCGAAAAATGAGGAAGATCAGCGGAAAGGCGTGTGATTTTTGCTGCAAGAACAGATGCAGATATTTTCATTTTCGCAGCTCTGCATTGAATGCAAAAGATTTTTCTTTTGATCCTGTAGCCGAATCAATCAGCTCCAGTCTTGCATTTCCGACTCGGAACGGTACAAATTTCCAAGTTTCGCCTGAACTCAGATTCAGCTCTCGAAAGACCTCTTTGCCCTCATCCTTTTCAATGTCTTCTGATACAATTCTTCCATTGAATTTTCCTGATTTTCCTACCTTGTATTCAATCTTCTCAAATCCTGAATGATAAGAAATGTCCGGTGTGAAAAAATTGACTGAAAATTGATAGTCCTCGCCGCTTTTTTCTGATTTGGCTACAAGACCGTTTTCCTTTCTGTCTTTGGTGGAAATGATTTCATTTACTTTGAACTGTTTTTTTCTTTTGGAAAGACTCATTGCAGCAAACTGAAGAGGCTGTCCTTCAAATCTGTCGAGTCCTGACTGACCGTTCAGAGTTTTTTCTTCTGTTACAAGAAGATAAACTTTTTCTCTGTTTGTAGTGATCTTTCCTGCCTCAGGAATTTGGTCGACTACAGTGCCGGGAGACTCACCGTTTTCTGCAGGGATGTACGTCACTCCCCCCAGAGGCAGGGTCACATATGTTTCGCCGGACAGAACTTTTTCGAGAAGCGATTTTGCACTTGTCAGCTGCTGACCTTTCAGATCAGGAATGACGATTCTGTTTACGCCTACATTGATAGTAAGATACAGTTTATTTCCAGATGCGATAGTCTTGCCCGGAGTGATGGACTGGTAAAGAATCTCACCGTCATTTTTATCTGAGTAATTCCTTGTCTCCAGACGCACCTTCAGACGAAGTCTCATCAGTTCGTTATGAATATCCGTATAATTCTGACCTACTAAATCGGGCATCATCACCTTGGAACCGCCGCGGGTTCTCACCATTACCACTGCAAACGCAGCAAGAAAAAACAGAAACAGTCCTGCTCCGAAAAACAGAAGATACTCTTTCAGGTTCAGTTTCTTTTCTCCAGTATTTTCGCTCATTTAAAATCCTCACCTTCAGCAGGCCTTGATCCGTTCATAAAATCAAGACCTTTCATAACCTTTTTATTTTCCAATTGAAGTTCTTCAAGAATTAAAACTCTTCCATCGCCGCAGATTATTCCTGGGGTCTTTTTGTCGACTGCAGTAAAACTGCCGATCTTTCCTTCTTTTTTTTCAGAAATTCTGGTTCGGTATACATTGACCCTTTTTTCTCTGAAAGATGTAAAGCAGATATTTCCCGGATTAAATGCTCTCACCTGATTGTGAAGTTCTTCTGCTGACTTGGAGAAGCTGAGTTTTCTGTCTTCGGGTTTTATTTTTCTGCAGAACGTTGCCTGGCTGTGATCCTGTGAAACTGCAGGAGCTTTTTTTCCGGTAAAATTTTTCAGAAGAGAAAGAATGAGTTCTGTTCCGGAAAGGCTGATCTTATTTAAAAGAGTTTCAAAATTGTCATCGTCTGCAATCGGCACCTTGGCAGAGGAGATGATATCTCCTGCATCGAGTTCTTCAGTGATGTACTGAAGAGTCACTCCCGTTTCCTTATACCCTGCAAGGATAGCCGCCTGAACAGGAGAGGCTCCTCTGAACTGCGGAAGAAGGCTTCCGTGCAGATTGACTGTTCCGCCCTTGGGATAATCGAAAATTTTTCTCGGTATAATGGAGCCGAATGCAAATACAATGTATATATCCGCTTCATAGGACAGAATATCCTGTATTGCCTCTTCCGTCTTCACGGAAGGATGCTGAATGACAGGAATTTCGAGTTCGAGTGCCGCCTTTTTTACAGGAGGGAATTCGAGCTTTTTGTCTCTTCCCTGAGGTTTGTCAGGGTTTGCTGCTGCAAAACTGATTTCGTATTTCTCACGTGCAAGTGTACGCAGAAGTTCTGCAGAATGTTCTGGGGTTCCGAAAAATCCTATTTTCATCAGACTAAATCCACCGGGTCAATGTCTATTTCAAGATAAAGCCCGGAAGGCAGATTCATTGGCAAGACAGTTTTTTTGATAATTTCACGAATTTTCTGAATATCGAGAGTCTTCAGGATGATATGTCGTCGGTAATTGGAATCCACCCTGTAAAAGGGACACTCTGCGGGTCCGAGAATGAATGTGTTTTCCGAGGCTTCTTTGGCTACGGCCTTCCTCAGATTCTCTCCTAAAGTCTCGATGAATTCGCGGGTTTTTTCTTCTTTTTTGCCTCTGACTGTGAGCCTTGCCAGTCTGCTGAAAGGAGGATAAAACATATTTTTTCGTATCCCGATTTCGGATTCGTAAAATTTCTTATAATTCTGTTCGGCTGCAAGTTTTATGACCGGATGTTCCGTATTGTATGCTTCTATGATGACCTCTCCCGGAAGTTCTGCTCTTCCTGCACGGCCTGCCACCTGAGTGAGAAGAGAAAAAATTCTTTCTCCCGATCGGAAGTCGGGAAGACCGAGTCCTATTCCTGAATTGACTACACCTACAAGGGTGACATGGCTTGCATCAAGACCTTTTGCTATCATCTGAGTACCTGTCAGAATATCGAGTTCTCTGTGAATGAGCCTGCCGATGACTTCGCTCACCTTGTCCTTATTTCCGGCAGCATCCTGATCAAGTCTTTCGAGTCTGCAGTCGGGAAATCTTTCGAGAATATACTCTTCTAGTTTCTGAGTGCCTGCACCTAAAAGTTCCAGATCCGATTTTACTCTTTTCTGAAGGACTGCAAATTTCTCAGTGTATCCGCAGAGATGACAGATGGCAGTCCCTTTTTTATGAAAGCAGAGATTTGCAGTGCAGTTCGGACATTCAATAAATTTCTTAGTCTCTCTGTTGTAGAGAAGAGGACTGTGGCCTCTTCTGTTCAGAAGGATGACTGTCTGTTCCTTTTTCTCGAGTCTTTTTTTTATCTGAAACAGAAGCTCTGAACTGATGACTTCCGAGTCTTCTTTTTTATAAATGATTCTTACGGAAGGAAGAGAAGAAGAGACTGCTCTTTTTTTCAGTTCATGCAGAATGATCTTTCCTTTCAGTGCAAAGTAGTAGGACTCAATCGAAGGTGTGGCTGTTCCGAGAAGAAGAGGACATTTTGCTGTTCTGCATCTCTGCATTGCAATCTGTCTTGCGTGGTATCTGGGAGAACTGTGTTCCTTATAGGAGAAGTCATGCTCCTCATCAATGATGATGAGTCCCAGATTTTTGACAGGGGCAAACACACCGCTTCTCGTTCCGACTGCGATTCTTTTTTCTCCTCTCTGAAGCTGCATATAGTTCTGAAATTTTTCAGAAATCCGCAGTCCTGAATGCAGAATGGCGAGTGCATTTCCGAATACCATCTGCAGTCTTTTCAGTATCTGAAATGTCAGACTGATTTCAGGAACCAGAAGGATTGCAGATCTGTCCGTGTTTTTCAGAAGATCATTCAACAGATGAATGTAAACTTCAGTCTTGCCGCTTCCTGTGACTCCGTGCAGAAGATGGATGGATTCCGTTCCAAATGAATCTCTTACTTTTTCATAAGCTGATTTCTGTTCTTCATTCAGTGAAAGCAGTTCAGAAAAGGATTCTATATCAGGTTCAGAAGATCTGTTCCTTCTTCCCGAAGGAATCATCTTGTAGAGACATTCTCCGAGGGAGGCCAGATAATAGTCCTTCATCCAGTAGGCAAGTTCAATCTGTTCTGAATTGATGACAGGCACTTTGTCCACGAGCCTCGTGATCTCCCTGCATTCGTAAGCGGGCATACTGTCTCCGATGGAAAGCACAACTCCTTCGAGACTCTCTTTTCTGTTTTTCAGAGGAACCTCGACCCGGCACCCTTTCTGGATATTTTTCATATCCTGGGGTATGGCGTATGTCAGAGTATCCTCCGCCTTGAAAGGAATATTGAGCGCAACTTCTGCGTATCGGATCAAATAGAAAACCTTTGCTTGAATTCTGTCATATATTTTACAGTGTCTTCCTTGACTCGATTCTCTTCTTCTCTCGCCTTTTTGTATTCTTCCGAGTTTTTATTTTTTTCGAGACCCTTTCTCTTGGCTTCAAGTGCGAGCATTCCTTCCGGGGATCTGAGAACAATTCCCTCCGTTTCTGTATTTCCGAATCTGTACTTGGAAATTTTTCCTGTTTCTGCTCCGGCTTTTTCCTTTCCGAGCATAAGTACTGCCGCAGCACCTGTGATAATCACTGCACGTATATTATGCGTCTTTATAGTTTCTTCTGCGTGAATCATGCAGTTTCTGATTCTTTCCGACCAGTCTGCATCCGAGGAGCTGTCTGCATTGAATGTGCAGGCGGGGATTTCCTGATAGTAAAAATTTTTCATCGGAAATCCGAACACTTTTTTGACAAGTCTGTCCATCAGATTTTCCGATTCTTCCGTGCGGAACACTGCGTTTCTGTCTGTCTTGTAAAAAGGTTTCTGCTTTTTTCGGAATTCTCCAGTGTAGTGAAGCACAAGGATTGGAACTGATCCGATATGACGGAAGGAACGGATCGGTGCGAGTTTACCTAAACAGAGTCTGCAGGATGAGTTTTTTTCCAAATCCGTATTGAATATCGTCTTCGGGATGACCTTGACTGATTCTGTCTTGGGCACTGCTGCAGATTCTTTCCAATACAGATGCACATCGGGAATTGTTTTTTCGGGAAGGCCGGAGAATTCACCGTTTTCGAGAATATAAATCATATCCGTCAGGACGGAATTGAATTCGATCAGATCTGCTTTTCTGGACTGAGACGGCACAGATTTTTTTTAACGAAAATAAAATGGAGTGTCAAGAGGATTTTTGAAAAACTTCAGTTCTTCAGATCGGGCACATCATTTGGATTGACTTCCACTCCCTTGAAACTGCTCTTGATGGAGTCTTCGAGACTGTCCTCATTTTTCGGACCAGATGCCAGCATTTCCTTGGAAAAAATTTCCACCTTGGGTTCTGCTTTTTTTTCGGGGATCGCTGAAACGGGAAGAGCAGTGGGTACATCAGGAAGTTTCTGTATATCCTTCTGCAGATGTTCGGAAAGAGTTCTGATTTTATCGAGAACTCCTGAGAGAGTAGGTTTGTTCAGCTGTCCAGTCAGACGTTTCAGTCTGATCTCAAAGAAAACCTTGATCTCAAAAGAATTTCTGAGTCTCATCGAAGAAAGTTTTTCATAGATCATAAACATTTCTTCCGAAAGAAAAATCAGTTTTTCGGAATCATAATGAGCAATGGCTGCCTGAATTTTCTGAATGTCTTCTAGAGGATAGTTCAGTGTCTCTCTGTCTGTGATGTTTTCTTTCAGAAGAATGGCAGTGTGGGAAAATTCAATGAAGTCCCAGAGAAATTTCTGAAGGTCTCCGCCTTCGGAATAAATGGATTCCACTGTGAGGAATACTTTGCCGGCATCATTTGAATCGAGAATGTCAGTGAGAAACTGGATCTGAATTTCCACTCCTCTGTATCCGATCATTTTGGAAATGGAGAGTCCTATGAGTTTTCCGTTCGTAAATGTGACAGCCTGTTCCATAAAGGAAAGAGTGTCTCTGACAGATCCGTCTCCTTTTTTGGCAATCCAGAAAAGTCCTTCATTGTCGTACTGAATATTTTCTATTCTGCAGATTTTTTCCACATGCTCCTGAAGATGGACTGTGGACACTTTCTTGAATACAAATTCCTGACATCTCGAAAGAATCGTTTCAGGCACTTTGTGAAAGTCGGTCGTTGCGAGAACAAAGACAACGTGTTTAGGAGGTTCTTCGAGCGTCTTCAGAAGTGCATTGAATGCAGGAAGAGTGAGCATATGAACCTCGTCTATGATGTAGACTCTGTACTTTCCGCCCATTGCATGGAATTTTACATTTTCACGCAGGTCGCGGATATCTTCAATGCTTCTGTTGCTTGCCGCGTCAATTTCCACGACATCGTTTGATACGCCTCTCAGAATTTCCTGACAGGAGGAGCATTCATTGCAGGGTTCTGTCCCGTCTGGTTTTTCGCAGTTCAGACGTTTGGCGAGGATTCTCGCAATTGTGGTTTTTCCTACGCCTCTCGGTCCGAAGAAAATATAGGCATGACCGATTCTGTTTCCGCGAATTGCATTCTGAAGGGCATTTAAAGGAATATCCTGATGAATGACATCCTTGAAAAGCTGGGGGCGATACTTTCTAGCAAATACAAGGTGGGTTTCAGTCATAGAAGGGTTTCGGAGAAGCCGGGATTCGAACCCGGGGTGCTCATCACACACATCGCTTCCAACGATGCACAATAGACCACTCTGACACTTCTCCCCAGAGCTAGATTTTAGGGTACGATCTTTGAGTCAATCGTTTTTTAATGCCGATTCACCTTTTTGAGAAAATGCGAACGGCCGGAAAAGGGTTACTTGTTTTCCACAAGCCTTCCCTGAGTATACTTATGCAGTAAACTGGAAATCAGGGTCTGGTACGGGATACCTTCCTCAATCGCCTTTCTCTGTATCAGTTCCAGATCATTTTCAGAAATACGAATATTGATTCTCTTATCCTTTCTCAATGTATCCTTTGCATAAGAGGAATACTTTTTTATTTCCTTGCCTAGATTCGAAACCTTCTTCCATTCTCCTTTTTCAAAAGAATCCAAAATCTCTTTCTCTTCTTTTTCCAGTGATGCTGTTTTATTTTTCTTCTTTATGGACATCTCCCAAATATTCTTTTACCGCTTTTCTGCTCGGAATAATTGTCTTCAGAAAAATTTCAGTATCAGATTCTACGAAAGGAATAAGATATACATAATCATT
>JBPOJG010000062.1:0-21538 GCA_052033835.1 Spirochaetota bacterium | reverse complement strand
GAGGATCTGAACCCTGTGATTTCTTCCCAGACTTTTTCCAGACCGATTTTCATAAGAGCGCTGATTGTATGTGCCTTTGATTTCCAGTAGGGACGTCTCTGATGAATATAATGAAGGGCCTGATTGACTTCGTTTCTTGCATTTTCGGCAGAGAATTTTCCTGCATTGTCAGCCTTGTTGATCAGAATCAGATCGGCCATTTCCATAATGCCTTTTTTGATTCCCTGCAGTTCGTCTCCTGCCCCTCCGATGAGAAGCACAAGAAAGAAGTCTGTGATTTCAGATACTGCGACTTCAGACTGGCCGACACCTACTGTTTCCACGAGGATCACATCAAAACCTGCTGCCTCGCAGAGAAGAATTGTTTCCCTTGTTCTGGCGGCAATTCCACCCAGACTTCCTTTTGAGGGACTTGGACGGATGAATGCATTTTCATTCTGAGTCAGTTCAGGCATCCTTGTTTTGTCTCCCAGAATGCTTCCGCCTGAGATGGGAGAAGAAGGATCAATTGCAAGCACTGCCACTTTTTTTCCGAGTGAAATCAGGAACAGTCCGAAGCTTTCAATGAAAGTGGACTTTCCTGCACCGGGTACTCCGCTGATTCCTATTCGGATTGTATTTTTGTTTTCAGAAGGAAGAGAGTGGAGAAGATCCGCAGCAGATCTTCTGTCATCTGGAAGTGTACTTTCGAGCAGAGTGATTGCTTTTGCAAGGGCTCTTCTTTCACCGGAAAGAATTCTTTCTGCAAGTGACTTGATCTCCGGGTTCATCTTCCTCTCCTCACGATTTTTACATAGGGATTGAAGGACAGTAAAGTCTTGATGGATTCTTCTGTCACTGAAACTTTGTCTGCTTCAAAATAGGTCAGTTCAGTCATTCCATACAGTGCTGTGATGTCTTTTATCTCTGTTCCGCCCGCCCTGAATTCATAAAGTTTTTTATTTTTTGAGAGAACAGAAATGTCTTTCACCTGGGTCTTCCTGATATCGAGTCTTCTTAAGAAAGGGAATCTTTCTATTCCTGAAAGATTGGAAATAGAGGACTCAGCCATTTCGAGTTTTGTCAGAGGGATTTTTCCGCTGATCGAACTGATCTCTGAAACCTTTGTTCTGTTCAGTATGATGCTTGCCAGTTTAGGAAATTTTTCAGTGAATGAGAGTTCTGTCACTCTGCTGTCGGACAGATTCAGATATTCCAGTGTTTTCCAGGAAGGAAGTTTTTTGGCCTCGGTGTTTCCGAAATTCTTATTTCGAATTTCGAGCGACTGAACGTTCGGAAACGCTTCCAGCTGTCTTGGATCAAAATCAAAATCCTCTTCAAATCCGAGATATATGGAGTCCTTCGGAAAAGGTTTCTTTTTTCCTGAATAAGACATCACTTCATTAAAAGAAGAATCGGTCTTCGGATAAATTGCCGGTGCGCAGTTCTGCAGAATGAATATCATGAAAAATAAATATTTCATAATGTAATCATTGTGCCTATTCCCTGGTCGGTGAAAAGTTCGAGAAGAATGGAATGCGGTTTTCTGCCGTCGATGATATGAGCTTTTTTTGTTCCGCCTCTGAGAGCATCGAGGCAGCAGTTGGACTTAGGGATCATTCCGCCTGAAATTTTTCCTGACTGAATCATATGCTTCACTTCATGTTCTGTCAGTGAGTCTCTGAGTTTACCGTCAATAAGAACGCCTTCCGTGTCTGTCAGAAGAATCAGTTTTTCTGCCTTAAGAGCACTTGCCAGAGCTCCTGCCATTGTATCTGCATTTATGTTCAGTGCGTGTCCTGATTTGTTTTCTGCAACCGGAGAGATGACAGGAATAAAACCCTGTGAAATCAGGCTTTTTACGAGTTCCGGTCTGACCTCTGTAATTTTCCCGACAAGTCCAAGATCGATCAGCTGAAGATTTCCTTCCTTGTCTTCCACCTCTGCTTTATGGATTTCAGCAGTGGCCAGATTTCCGTCTCTTCCTGAGATCCCCACAGAAGATCCTCCGTGCGAACTGATGAGGCTTGTGATCTGCTTGTTGAGTTTACCGGAGAGCACCATTTCCACTGCTTCCATTGTGGGTGCATCCGTCACTCTGTGTCCCTGAATGAATTCAGATTTTATGTCGAGTGCTTTCAGTATATTGTTGATTTCCGGTCCGCCTCCGTGTACGACCACGGGGAATGCTCCTACATAACGGAGAAGAACAATGTCTCTCGCGAACGATGATTTCAGTTCCGGCTGAATCATTGCTGCCCCGCCGTATTTGATGACTATGATTTTTTCTCTGAATTCACGAATGTAAGGAAGTGTTTCAAGCAGGTTCTCTACTTTTTCAATCGCTGTCTGCATGATTTCAAACTATTTTTTATGCCGTATGAAGGCTAGATTTTTTGTAACTACTCAATGAAAAACAGATTGTAATAGAATTTATAGATGAAAGCTCGAAAAGCGGGGTCTTAGGGGCTGCAAGCCCCTAAATCCTCCCGATAGGGACCAACCTTTTCTTGCTTTTTTAAAAGCAAACGCTTGAAGAAGGATATTTATAACTGTGCAGCCGTTAGGCTGAGCAGTTACGATTTTTTCAGCTGTTTACTCAGCAATGCAGTCATATTCAATCTGAAATTTTTTAGGAACACCTGCTACCGTATGGAAATCAATTGTAAAAACAGACGACTCACTCGGTGACAGAGATTTCTTGGAAATATAGGTGGAATTGACTGAACATATTTTCCCGTTTTCACAGAGCAGTATTCCGTTGATGCTCAGATACTTTGCATTTCTGTTTCCTTTGTTTCTGATGATTCCCTGAAGCGTATAGTTGTCTGTTCTTGTGGAAGGGGCAATCAGCTGCGGATCTTTTATTTCAAAGTCAACTTTTTCTCTTTCTGTATACGGAAGGGAAGGCTGGAACTGTATTTTATATTTTTCCTTGGGAACAGGGTTTTTTACGAGGACAGTCACAACTGTAAAATCTCCCGGACTGATGCTGCTTTTGAATCCGTATCCGTGCTCTGATCTGAGAAGTTTTTCGGCAGAATTAAAATAGTTCAGCTCAATCATCGGTTTGTCTATTGTCGTTTTTCCTGTATTCTTCACCATAAAGTAAGCATAAGAATTGCCGATGCTGTCTCTGACTTCACTTTCGGAAAGTATTTCTGCAGTCGGTTTGTTTTCTGCAAGATTTGCATCAATCGCTTCAGTGCTTTCCTTTCCTGCTGAAGAAGAGGAAACTCCCTTTGCAGGCTTGGGTACGTTTATTTTTGAAAAAGAAGAGGAAGACGGTTTTAAAGCAAGAAAAAACAGGAATCCTAGAATGAAGAATGAAACCGCTGCTGTGATGATGAAAACTTTGAGTTTATTGATGGAAAACCCTTCCATTTTCTGCATCGGCTCTCCCGGATTCTGCATATAATATTTGGATTTACAGTACTCGCAGATGAATACATTCTTGTTTCCTTTTACCGGGATGAGGCTTCCAGAGCAGTTGTCGCAGATCATTTTTTCCATGAGTTCAAATTCGATGGACAATGGATTTTTCGTCAAGTCCCTTGTTTTCTGATTTATACTTGTTTTTTTGGAACAGTTCTCATTAATAGTTTGAGTCAAATCAATATGAGTCTGAATTCATTTTTTCTGCATCTTACGCTTAGGCTGGAGCTCTTTACTCATACTGTACCTCTGCCTTTTGCAATTTATCTAGGGGCAGTTGCCTCCGGTCTGGATGCAAAGAATCAGATCATTATGCTTATCACCTGTTTTTCCTGGGCCGGGATGACTGTGATTGCAGGAGTCCTCTGGAGATATTTCTGCATCAGAGGTTTTTTTAATCAATTCAGTAAATTGGAAAAATCGGAAATAAAGGACCCTGCGGAAATTCAGAGACTGAAACTCAGACTGATGCGTTATCCTTTCTGGGAAGGATCTGTCATTGTCATCCGGTGGATCTGCGGTGCTACACCGGCAGTCATTCATACCGCGTTCATCATTGGATTTGACCGAGCAGCTCTTGTTCTTCAGATCCTTCCGTTTGTGATTCTCATGATCGCCCCTCTCTCCTTTATGGCATATTTTTTCATTACAGAAAGGTCTCTTTCTGTTCTGATGGAGAGGGAATGTCTGCTTGAATCGGAGATTCCACCGGAAAAACTTACTAATTTTAATTATTATATAAGAATAATACTTACAGTCTTCAGTCTTGTACTGATGCCGTTTACTCTGTTCGGATATATGCTTTATGCACTGCATAAAGGTTATCTGAATGTGGAAAATCCGGTACTGCACGTGCTGTTACTTGCAGTGATGTTTTCAATTCCGATCATTTTCGTTGCGTATACGCTTGGAAGCTCAGTCAGAAGAGGAATCTTGTCCGTAAGCAGGTCTTTGGAGAAAGTCGGAACGGGAGACTTCAGTGTCAAGCTGCCTATTGCGGCAATGAATGATTTCTCTGTTCAGGCATATCATCTGAATCAGGTGATTGCCAGACTGAGTTCAATGTACTCCGAGATTAAAGATCTGAATTCAAATCTGGAAGAAAAAGTCAGACAGAGAACAGACGAACTCAACAGAATTCTGTATGAACAGAGGGGAGATTATTTTCTGACATCCCTTCTTCTGGAACCTCTGGGAAGACTGGAAGTGGAAAGTCAAAGGTTTACTGTAGAATTCTTCACAAAGCAGAAGAAGAATTTTGAGTTCAAGGATAAAAATCTGGAAATCGGCGGGGATCTGAATATTTCAAAGACACTGACTCTGCAGGGCAGAACCTATCATATGTTTGTAAACTCAGATGCAATGGGAAAATCTCTTCAGGGGGCAGGCGGTGCGCTGGTGCTTGGAGCCGTTCTGAAGTCAATTCTCGACAAGACGGAACATTCTGCTCTTATGAGAAGCCAGAGCCCATCAGAATGGCTCAGAGACACTTTCTACGATACTCACAAGGTATTTGAGAGCTTTGACGGATCTATGCTTGTTTCCTTCATTATCGGTCTGGTGGAGGAGGAGAATGGGATGACTCATTTCATCAATGCAGATCATCCTTGGATGATTCTTTTTCGGGACGGGAAAGCATCATTCGTCGAATGTTTCATTCACAGAAAACTTGGATTTCCTGAGTGGCTCGACAATGTGAAAGTGGGAACTGTTGAACTTGCTCCTGGAGATGTTCTGATCAGCGGTTCTGACGGAAGGGATGATATTGAACTTCCGGAAATGATCAACGGGGAAAGAGTCATCAATGAAGACGAGTTTCAGTTCTTGAGAAGAATTGAGGAAGCCGGCGCCGATCTTGAGAAGATATATGAAGGTGTCGCAGGCTTCGGAAAAATCATTGATGATTTCTCTCTTCTGAAAATTACTTACAGTCACGAGTGACTTACCTTTTACCTGCCCGTTTTTTTATTGCGACTTTGTTATATTCCAGATTTTGAGCACTATTATAATTCTTAAATAATTATTTTTATGGATTGAAAAATGGGGATTTTAGGCAGTTTCCAGCTCGCCGAGCCAACTTCCGAACTGGCAGTGGCTTGCAAGTTTGCGAGACTTTTACGAATTTCCACCCCTAAAAGCGAGCGCAGCAGCGAAGCGAGCTTTAGGGGTGAAAAAAAGGAAATGTTTGAATGAATGAGACTTGACAAAGTCGCATTCATTCAAAAGAATTAAATTATGGGTCCGGCAGCAGTTCAAACTTCAGAAAACAGGGTCACGATTTCTGTTGAGGCATATCATTTACTGTACAATCAGGGACTGATTCCGGAAAAGGCAGAACTGATTGAAGGAGTGATTTATTCCAAGATGCCGAAGAATCCAATTCATTCCCATATTCTGAGAAAACTGAATCTGCATCTGTTCAAAATTTTAGGAGATCAGTTTCTATTGAGTTCAGAAAATCCGATTTCATTTGAAGATTCTGAACCCGAACCGGATATATCTGTCCTTCCGTTGGGTGATTATTCCAAATCGCATCCAAGTTCCGCACTTCTGGTTGTGGAAATTGCAAATACATCACTTTCTTTTGACAGGAAGAAAGCTTCTGTTTATGCCAAGGGAGCTGTTCCTGAATATATCATCTTTAATTTGACTGATTTGAAGATGGAAGTGTACCGGTCACCGAAAGAATCTGTATACACTGAAATCAGGATACTATCCAAAGAAGAAGAGTTCATTTCCTCGGTTCTTCCGAATGTAAAATTTTCTCTTCAGGATTTTCTTTCAGAATGATCCGATTTTACCTTCATTCCTTATCTTGACAGAAGTTTCGGTTTTTTTTTCATTGTGGAATATATGGTAGAAGATCTGCCTGCAAATAATAAAGACCGTTTTTATATCAGTTTTCTTCAGATAATTATCACTATTTTCTGTCTGATCACAAGTACTGTGTTTATGCAGTTTTCTATGATGTCTGCATTGTACTACAACCGCCTTCCTGATGATTTTAAGGACTCTTACAGTGCGATGAGCAGTTCTGAAAAGGAAAAAGTCCAAAAATCTCTTTCCGAAAGCCTGGCGAAGGAAGTCAAAGCAGAGCCTGATAAACTGACTCTGGAGTATTACAGACTTGTAATAGGAAAATATCCGTTTATTCTTGTGATCAACAGTATTCTTTGGGCATTGAGTTTTCTTCTTCCGGCTTACCTGTTTTTCGGCAGGTATCTGAAAGCCCCCGGAGCAGATCTTGGAGCCGAACTGAGTTTTCAGACGGTGGGCAGAGGACTTCTTGCAGGAGGATTCACTTTTGTGATTGTATCATTATTTTCTGCGGTTTTTTATTTAATTGACTACAAACCTCATGTGGGAGATTTTCAGAAAATTCTTTTCACTGAGATGAAAGGAAATGTGTCTCTTTTTGCCTGGTCGGTGTACTCTGTGGGAATGCTGACCGGGATTTTTGAAGAGCTGTATTTCCGAGGTTATCTTCTGACTCATTTTGTCAAATCAGGTCATGCAAGATTCGGTCTGTTTTTCACATCGATTCTTTTTGGATTGATGCATTACAATTTCGGTGTTTCCCCTTTTGTGCCTTTCATTACTGCAATTGTAGGATATTTTTTCGCTTCCTTTTATATTTTTACTGGGAATATCTGGATTTCTGCATCTGCACATGCGGCATACAATTCTCTCGGTCTTCTGACTGCATTCCTTCTCGGAGACAAACTTCTTTAAGGATGTTCTTATCATGAAATTACATCTTTTTTTATTGCTTTTTATATTGGGTCTCAGTCTGTCTGCAAATGAGACAATTGAACTCACAGAAAATGTGGAAGATGCCAACTACAAGGTAGTCCGGCTTCTGAACCGACTTTCCGACAATGCCACTGTTCCCGTGGACAAGACCAGAGGATTCAATTACAGATACTCAACCGCCTGGTATACTCCTTACCGGTATGAAGTTTATGTAGGGAAAATGGGCAAGAAGAATGAAACAAGTCTGATTCGGATTGAAGCCCCGAGAAGGGGTGAGGCCAAGGTTCTCAGAAGTATTCTTGAGCAGGAAGTCCTTCAGGCTGAAACAGAGAAGGACGAAGCTGCTGAACGAATCAGATCCAAAAGTCATATACTCAATCAGGGATTCAATATGATAGCTCCTTCTCTGGGTATTCTCCATTCAGGATACAGTTCTCCTTTTTATCAGAAAGGGGAGATGTATCAAAGAGCCGCTATTTATGCACTTGTGGACATACTGATAGTGGGAGTGATTTCTTTTTATGCACAGTCCACTACAAAGAAGAAAAGTTATTCCAGATGGATTACCAGTCTGGGAGAACCGAGCAATGTGAATCTGATGGAAGGACGGTATCATGGACTGGTGCTCGGGCTTTTGATCATTCCACGACTGATTCGGGCTGCTGACGGATTCAGTGAGGTTGCCACTCAGAACAGAATGGCAGAACTTTCCTACACTGTAAGATTCTGAATTGAAGAATATTCTGCTGTACAAATTTTGTTTTCGGATCAGTGTGTTCTTCCTTGTTCTGTACCCGGCTGTATTTTTCCCGCTTCTTTCTTTCGATGCACCTGTTCTGAAAAATCTGGACTATGAAAATCCTGATCTGAAACTTCTAAGAGATGACATCAAGCACAATCTCAAAGTATCAAAGTCGGCGAAAGCAAAAGAACCGATCCGAAGTCTGAGATTTGTAAAATATACAGTAAAGGAAAAAGATACATTCTTTGTCATTATGGCAAGAACAGGAATGGATATAGATACACTTTCATCTGTCAATTCTCTGAGCTCACCTCAGGATATTTATGCAGGTATGGTTCTTTATATTCCGAATATGAGAGGGATATACGATACGGAAAGTTTTCCTTTCAATGAAGAGGGGCGAGTCAGACTTGCAGAAAAATACAGACTCAGAGAAGATCTTCTTCTGGAGGAAAAACATTTCCGAAAAGAATGGTTTGTTCCCGGAAAAACTCTGGGCAGAATAGAGAAGACATTTTTTTACGGACTCGCATTTACTCTTCCTCTCAAGGAAGGTTATTTCAGTTCAGGGTATGGAAGCAGAAAGGATCCCTTTACTAAGAAAAAGACATTTCACGGCGGAATTGATATTGCTGCTCCTGAAGGGACTGATGTTCACAGTTCTGCTGACGGAGAGGTGATCTTTGCAGGTAAAAAAGGCGGATACGGAAATCTGGTCGTAGTCAAACATATACTTGGGTTTGAGACTAGGTACGGACATTTGAGTGAATTCTCAGTCAAGAAAGGACAGAGAGTCCGCAAAAGAGAAAAAATTGCAGAAGTGGGAAGCACAGGCAGATCCACAGGTCCTCATCTTCATTTTGAAGTCAGGCGTTTCAATAAAAATCAGAAACCCGAATTCAACAAGCACATGTGAAATAGAGTTGTTGAAAAATTAGTTTTCAACAACTCTATTAATACTTTTTTAACAGTCTATAAGGCTGCTTGACAGCTCGCTTCGCGAGCTGAGTTAACCCTACCGGGGGTTTCAAGGGACTATCGTCCCTTGAAAATCCCTATTTATTTCTCCATCAATTCTATTGAACATCGAGTTCACCTTGAAATAAAAATCTTTACACATAAGCAGGAGGGGTCAATATGCCTGTGTGTTCTTCTTACTCATCTTTCTTTTATTGTCTGTTTCTTCTCAGGTTTCTGCTGAGTGGTACTTGGGTGCCGGAGGTGCAAGAAACGGCGGTGAACATATCTTTGAGACTGGAAATAAATATCCGAATCTTTCCGGATTCAAGGGCGGATCTAGAATTACTTACGACAGAAATTATAATTTTGGAATTCTCGAGGGCGGTTATTTCTCCGAAAAAATTTCCTTTCAGGCCAGAGTTTTCGGAACAGGCTGGACAGTAAGAACGGCCAATTCCAGAGATGAAGATTTTTTCCTTGGACAGATCTCATCAGAGAAAGGAAGCAAATTCTCCCTGTTCCCTCCGAATCTGAATGACACTGCTCATACATTTACAGGCACTCAGAATTTTGCTGACGGGCATGCAAAATCTACAGTGAATGAAAGAGGCACTGAAATGTATTTCAAATACTATTTCGGAGGAGCATCTGCAGGTCCTTTCGGACAGAATGACGGATTTTATGCGGGAATAGGATTCAGATATAATTATTTCAAATATCAGCTTTATGATGTGGTACAGTGGATCGGATCAAGACCGGTTTTTTACGGTTTCATAGGAAACGGTCTGAGTTACAGCTACTCCACAGTGGAAACTCCTCTTGGGGGAGGTTACCAGACACATTTTTCCAAATTCCGTTTTGATAATTCATTATATTATATTCCTCTTTCATATTCCAAGTTCAGAGACTTCCATGTGCAGAGGGCACTGAATTTCATCGGATACGGATATGGGAACGGTTTCATATTCCGGTCCGAGTTGAGTTATATTCACGATGAGTCAAATGCAGTCAAACTTGCGTTTGAGGGACACAGGCAGTTTACTTACGCTCAGTTCCATACCAAGGGAGGACTCAGCAATGATGATATCCTTTCCAATTTCCTTGGAAATTTCAGAAGTTACATCACAACCAAGGAAGCATATCTCTCCCTAAGTTATATTAGAAAAATCTAATATGATTGAACTCTCAGTCATTCTTCCTGCATACAATGAAAAAGAAAATCTGAGAATTCTTGTACCTAGGGTCTGTGCTGTTCTGAAAAATGCAGGAATCAGTTTCGAAATTATTATTGTGGATGATGATTCTCCTGACGGAACATGGGAACTCAGAGAAGAATTTGAAAAGATGTCCGAGAGAATCATTCTCTTCAGAAGGATCGGAGACAGGGGCTTAAGTTCAGCCGTTCTGCACGGAATGGGCATGGCGGGCGGGGTGAGGCTGGCTGTGATGGATTCAGATCTTCAGCATGAGGAAAAACTTCTTCCTGCGATGTATTCTGCTTCTCTCAGTTCTGACATCGTAATTGCATCTCGAACAGATGAATCCGGCTTTTCAGAGATGAATCCTTTCAGAAGGAATTTGAGCAGACTGTTCGGAAGACTGGGCAGACTCTTTCTGAATGTACAAGTCACTGATCCCATGTCTGGATATTTTATCATTACAAGAGAACTTTTCTTGAAGAAAGTTCATGAGATTAATCCCAGAGGTTACAAAATTCTTCTGGAATTCCTGGGCAGGGGAAAAAATCTCAGGATTGTTGAAGTTCCCCATATTCTGAAAAAAAGAGGATTCGGCAAGTCGAAAATAGGAATCCGGATTCTTGCAGATCTTCTGATTGCTCTGGCTGACATTCGGATGGGCGGGATACTTTCTCCCGTATTCATCAAATTCTGCATTACAGGACTTGCAGGAGTTCTTGTGAATCTGCTGGGGCAGTGGGTCGGGATGGAAATCATAGAAAAATATTTCCTCCACACTATGAATGATAATATATATACCGTCTCATCCTTCAGTGTCGGGTTTGGATTTGTGTTAAGCGTGATCTTTAATTTTGTTCTGAACAATTCCTGGACATTCCGGGAAAAAAGGCTGGATATGAAAAATGCAATCCTTGTCAGTTTTCCCCGTTTTACTGCTGTCACAGTCCTCGGATTTCTTGTGCAGATTTCGGTCTGGAGAAGTTTTGCGGGAATCTGCACTGCAAATCAGATTTTCGGTTTTTACGGATGCAGTTTTTCCGGAAATCTGGCTGGAATACTTTCAGCTGCATTCGGCAATTATTATCTGAGTGACCGGTTTGCCTGGTCGAAAAGGAGAGGTTAATGAGAAGCAGAAATTTTATTCTGAATATTCTGTTCTTTACGATTCTGATTTCAGTGATTCTTTACAGGGCAATTGACAGAATCTGGATTACTGAAGATGCATTCATCAGTTTCAAGCATATCGACAATTATTTTGCAGGGAACGGTCTCAGCTTCAATAAATGGAACAGGCTGGAATGTTTTACACACCCTCTCTGGGTGTTCCTTATTCTTTCCGTAAAATATTTTACGAGTCTTGCTCATTTTCAGATTGCCGTTGTGCTTGGGCTTTTCTTCTCTGTTCTGTCTCAAATTATTTTGTTTTACTATTTCATGAAAAAACATACCCCGCAGAAACTTCATCTTTTTCTGCTTCCCTCCGTATATGCAATGCATCTGGGGTTTATTGATTTCACTACTTCCGGTCTTGAAAATTCACTGACATATTTCCTTCTTGTGCTTTTTTACATTCAGGTTCTGGACAGGAAAAAATTCTTTTCACCGGGACTTTCTGCGGTAATGGGACTTCTTTATCTTGTGCGGCCTGAGTTTATTCTTTTTGCGGCGTATTATTCATTTATGTATCTCTTAAGTGTCTGGAAAAACAGTCTGGGATTCCGTGCCATTTTCCGTTTTTTTGTCCCTCTTGCCTTCTTCGTCGGAGGATATCATATATTTCGATTATTTTATTATAATGATATTTTTCCGATGAGCTACTATGCTAAGGCGGGCGGAGAGGTCAATATATCCGACGGGATATTTTATCTTCAGCATACATTAAAATATACCCCTTATCTGGGGATACTGCTTGGCTCTTTTGCTGTTCTGTATATCAGAAGCACAGTTTCAGAAAAATCGTTTGACTGGATTCTGTTCAGAGACATCATCGGGATATTCATCGCAGGCGGATATGTGATCAAGATGGGAGGGGACTTTATGGCATTTCGTCTCCTTCTGCCTTCCGTATTTATGTTCCTTCTTTTATTTGAGGAAAGGCTTCATGAGGAATGGTCGTTTTCAGAAAAGACTGTCCTTGGACTGAATTTTATTCTGCTCGTTTCTGTTGTATATTATTCCGCTTATAAAGGTGAGCCCAATACAGGGAATGAATGGCTGAATGCTTTCTTAAAAAGAAATCTTCCCAGAACTGAGGTGCCTTTTGTGAAAGGAACAGTGGCCGATGAAAGAAAGGCCTATTACGGTGAACTGAATCAGGATCTCAAATCCAGATTTTCTGAAATCAGATACAAATGGTATTCTGAAGGAACAAAATACAGAGAACTTCAGGAATGTCTGAATTTTGAACCGATGATCATTTCCAACTCACTGACAAGAGCGAAATGTGCAGACGGATTCGGTCTGGGATATTTTGCAGTGGCAGCAGGACCGAATGTGGATGTCGCAGATGAACTGGGATTTACTCATAAAAATGTGCTTCCCCGCACGAAGGAAGAAGAACCCCGTCCGGGTCATCTGAAGGTGATGGAACTCGATGAGGTCATCCGCACAGGTTCAATGTTCTGCTCTCTTGACGATAAAAGATATGACAGTATATTTAAAACAAAATACGGAATCATTATCAGACCTGAACTGAAGATTCTCGCAAGTTTCGGTTCAGAGGGATACAGACAGAAGGTAAAGAAGCTGAAAAAACTGTATTCCGAAGTGTCCAAAAGCAGAAAGAAGGAAGATGTTCTGCTTTTTTCGAGACTTCAGCTGATCGAGAAGACAGACAGATTCAGAATCCTCTCTCTTCCCGACAGAATCAATTCTGAAAAGAAAAACTGCTGGGAGTAGGTCAGATCACCTGAATTTCGCAGACGCCGAAAGGGTCCTGACCGGAAACATCCAGAGTGACTTGAACATAATGTTTGATCGAATTGGAACTGATCAGATTGTCCTTGGGGATTTTGACCTGAAACGGAAGAGATACTTTTTCTTTCGGATCAAGAATGAAATCGTTCATTGACATCGTTCCGACTTTCACCAAAGTCTCCTTCGGTTTGTCCTTGCCTGGAATTTCTTCCACCATAAGCATCTGCAGAATAACCTTTTCGATTGTGACAGGATATTCTCCGCCTGTCAGAACGGCTATGCCTTTTACCGGTTCCTGAACAGAAGCTTTTTCTTTCAGGAGCTTTACTTCCACTCCTGGTGCTCCAGCTCCGACCATACTTTTTAAAGAATCCATAAATCCCATATTGACTGCCTCTTGCGAATAAATTTAACGTGTCCCGTTTTTGCGGAGGTCACGTCAGTCTGTATCGGCTTTGATTCTTTAACGATGCGCATACTCAGTCAAGTCTTTTGTGCAGACTTTCAGGGAAAAAACGCTTGAGATTTCAATATTTCTAATCCAATCTGTTCTTTATGGGACTTGCAGAAAAGAAACCTTTCTATACTGAGCAGGAGTATCTGGAAATAGACAGAAATTCTGAATTCAGAAATGAACTTTTGGACGGAGAAATTTATGCTATGACTGGTGCATCGTTAAAACACAATATCATTTCATTAAATATAGCTTCCAGCTTAAAAAACCTGTTGAAGCAGAAAGAGTGCAAAGTATTTATGGCTGACCTGAGGGTGAATGTTTCCAAGGGACTTTATACATACCCGGATATTATGATTGTATGCGGAAATATTCTATTTACTGATGATCATCTGGATACAGTCAAAAATCCAAAATGCATTATTGAAGTGCTTTCCGATTCCACAGAAAAATACGACAGAGGAGAGAAGTTTCGAAATTACAGAAAGATTGAGTCTCTCGAAGAATATATTCTTATTTCACAGAATCAGATTCTTGCTGAAAAGTATTTTCGGAAAAAAGAAGATTTTTGGGAATACAGTATCTTTGACGGCATCGACAAATCCGTAAATATTGATTCCATTGGAATAAATCTCTCGATGCAGGAAATTTATGCAGAGACTGATGTATGACTGGACTGTTTAAAAACTAACTCACCTTACGCAAAAAGAATATAATGTATAGAACCTATAATTTTTACGAAGCATTAGAGAAACGCCGGCAGGCGTTCCTGCCAAAAACGCCCCACCTGCGTAAGGTGAGAACTAAAACTCCTGCAGACATCAATACAAAGAATGGACAGAAGTTTTTATGAAAAGAGGAAGGATTATTGAATCTTGAATCTGACTGGGATATTGACCCTGACTGTCAGAGGTTTGCCGTCGAGAATCGATGGAGCAAATCTTTTCTTCTTATATGCTCTCTCTGCCGATTCTTCGAGTCCGCCTCCAATTTTTTTTCCGATTGCCCTTGCCTGAAGAACTTCACCGCTGTCTGCAATAACGATCTGAATTGTCACAATTCCAGTGATTCCGTTTTCTCTTGCTTCCGCAGTGTACTCAGGTTCAATTCCTGGATTCAGATCCACAGGAGGAGTAGCACCTGCAAAGTCGAGATCCTGTGCGCCGGAAATTCTCGGATCTTCTTTTTCGTCCGTTTTTTTCTTGTCAGTCAATTCAATTTCACCGTCGTTTGCGACAGAATCGTTTGCATTCGGATCCTTGATCGAAACATTGTCCACAAAAGCCACATCGTCCATCGGTTTTTCTGCCTTGCTGAAATCCAGCTTTGGCGTATGCCAGAAAAGGATCATCAGTATCTGCAGAGTAGCTGAAATTGAGACTCCAAGATTTAATCTGTTTCTGTCTATGAAACGATATGTATTTTCTTTAAATGATCTTTCAGGTAATTTCGGTACCCTTGCATCAAATACTATCTTTTCTTCTTCCTGTTGTTCCTTTGGTTTCAAGTCGGTAGACATATCAGCCTCCTCCTGGGTTAGTCTGCGTTACTAAAGATATTTTGGTAGCTCCGATTTCCTTCAATTTTTCAAAAACAGAATCAACATCGGAAAAAGGGATGTTTCTGTCTGCATGAATCAGAACTTTCATTTCCGGGTTTGTGATAATCTTTGCTCTCACATGATTTATTGCTTCAGGCAGAGTCATTTTCATTGTATTATAATGAACCGATTTGTCCCCGCCCAAATAGATATTTGCTATTTTTTCCTTCAGCTGCTCACCGCCCTGAACCTCGGGAAGCTGAATTGGAACATCAGGGTCTGAATCGAGAACAGACGTCACCATAAAGAATACCAAAAGAAGGAATGCTATATCTGCCATTGAACTGACAGGGATGCTTGGGGATGCTTTTTTTCTCTTAATCATATTTTCCTCTTTTTCACTGAAACTTTCTGAAATCCTTTCATCCTGACTGCAGACATTACATCGAGCATACTGCCGTACTTTGTTTCACCTGAAGCTGTAATGAGAGCCAGTTTTTCAGGAAGGTTCGGAATTTCCAGTTTAGTCAGTTCTTCCTTCAGTTCAAGAGCAGACTTGAAATTTTTCTCGCCTGCTTTGACATTTTTCATAACAATGTTTTCTCCGTTTACCTGAAACTCAAAAACATTCTCTCTCAGAACTTCTGTAGGTTTGGAGTTTTTTCTGGGAAGCTGTATGTTGAATCCTTCCTTCACAAAAAATACCGCAGTGACCATAAAAAAGACCAGAAGAAGGAAGGCCATATCCGACATGGACGCAGCCGATATTTCCTCCAGTTCTACTTTCTTTTTTAATGAAATCATAATTATGCCTTTTTAGCCTGCATCTTCAGCAGTTCCTTGTAGATTCTGTTTGCAGCTTCTTCCACATCGGCAGCAAACCCGTTTACTTTTCCAGTCAGAACCTGGTGAAATGACATTACCGGAATGGCTACAATAAGACCTGCAGCTGTAGTGATCAGTGCTTCCTTGATACCTGCTGCGACTACTTTTGCATTTACCTGATCTGCGTTTGCAATTGCATCAAATGCATTGATCATACCCGAAACTGTTCCTAGAAATCCGATCAGAGGAGCGATAGTGGAGACTGCAGCGAGAATTGCCAAGCCTCTTTCGAGAAGAGTAATCACTTCACCTGCTTCTCTTTCAATTCCTTTCACGAACAGTTCCGAATCTTTTTGGGATACATCCAGACCGTTGCTCAGTACATCTGAGATTTTCTGGTCCTTGGTTTCTGCCAGGTATTTTTCAGCTTCAGGGAGTCCGCCCTGTTCGATTTTATCTATCAGTGCCTGATTGAACCCTTTTACAATCAGCTTGGTTCTGATAAAAAAATAGGTTCTCTCAATAGCCACACCCATACCGATTACAGACGCGAGAAGGAGAGGCCACATTGACCATCCTCCTGCAAGGAAGAGATCTATCAGGCCGGGCGATTTTGGCTGAGCCATCGGTTTGGTCTTTTCAGAGATGCTGGCTGTTTCTGCAGGTTTATTTTCTGCTGTTTTTGCAGGCACAGTTGCAGTGTTCTGTGCAGGAGCTGTCCCGTTCTGAGCAAGTGCAGGAGATATATAATAGAATGCTCCACACAGAATGAGTGTGTAAACAATGAGTCTTGTACGGATTTTGATAATGTTTTTCATAAATTCTTACTTCAGAATTTCCGAAACCATATTCCAGAATGTCTGAAATCCTTATGTTGTATTCATCATATCTGATGTCTGGACTCAGAGTAGAATTTTTCTGTTACGAAATTATTACACAAAAATTACTTTTTGAGGAATGAAGGTTTTTTGTAACCGCAGATCAGGCTCGGAAACAGTCAATTCCGCTGAATCTGAAGTCCTTTTATATGCATTGACTAAGTCCATTTTCCAATTCTGCGTTTTTTGGAGGCGAATTTTATTCAATACTGCATTTTTTGCAGATTCTGGGAAAGAAAATAGGCTGGGAAATATCCAAGGTCACAGCACCGATTCGTGCGTAGGGTGAGAATGCATTATAAATGCTGATCTGTCAGGCAGCTGTAAAATTATAAATACATATAATGAACTATATAATATATCGGATGATGAAATGAATGAAGCTGCTTCTGTTCCAGAATTGAAAAATCTCTCAGTCTATAAATTGTAACTACAAAGTCTTCAGGCCGAGTAGTTACCATAAATTTACATTTTTCCGTCATCAGTCTGTAACAAAAATCGAAGATAAACAATACAGAACTCTGGTAGATCCAGGGGGAAATCTCGTAGGAGAACAGAATGAAGTTAAAATTATATTCAATAATGGCCGCAGCGGCATTTTTGCTGTATTGCCCTTCCAAAAAGGATGATACATCCAAAAGAAATGCACTTCTGGGTGCAGCATTTGTATTAAGTCAGCAGTATGAGGCTACTGTAACAGTAGTAGGGTTCCTTCAGGAAACCACTGGAACACCGATCAGAGACGGACGTATATCAATCAAGACAGGATCAAGCAACGATATTCTCACTTCCGGTCAGGGTGATATTAATGAATTTACAAAATGCCAGACAGACAACGTTTCAGCAGTCACTACTGTCGGTACAACAATAGACGGTCAGTTTACTGTGACATATAAGGTAAAAGCAGCATCAGGAAATGTTTCCTTTTCTGCAGTCCGTTCAGACGTCGGAACAAGTGCTACGACATGCAGTGCAATCGCGGCATATACAACAGCACAGTACACTAAGTCAGTCGGATCTGCCTCTTTTGCTGTAAATGTAAAAAACAATAAGGATAAGGACCAAATTACTGTATCCGGTGAAACAGGTCTGAAAATCACAATCAGCAGCGTTGAGACAGTTGTTAAGGGAACTTATAATCTTTCCAGCCCGACAACTGGGGAAAACATCTGCGACGGAAAAAGTCTTGCTTCCACTCCTGAAACAATCAGCGGAGACATCTCTGCGAACAAAACAATCAGCGGCGGAGCACAGCTTTCCGGAACAGTCACTGTAAAAAGCGGTGTAACTCTTACTGTTGAAGCCGGTTCGGTCATATTCGGAAACAGAGGTTCTTCTCTTTTTGTTCTGCAGGGTGGAAAACTGATCACTAAAGGCACAAAAGCAGCTCCGGTATGTTTTACTTCTTCACAGGCTCCGGGTTCGAGATATCCGGGTGACTGGGGTGGAATCGTTCTGATCGGAAATGCAGTCGGAACCAGATCCTCCACTACTGAAGGAACAACACCTCAGAATTACGGAAGCGGTACTAACGATGCTGACAGTTCAGGTTCTTTAGAATATACAATTGTAGAATTTGCAGGTAATGAGGTTGCTCCTGGAGATGAACTGAACAGTTTCTCTCTGTATACTGTCGGTTCAGGAACAAAATTGGAATATCTTCAGGCTCATAGAGGTCTTGATGATTCTTTTGAAATGTGGGGCGGTAAATTTACAGGAAAGTATTGGCTCGCAACAGGCGGTCTCGATGACGACTTCGATATTGATGAAGGATATCAGGGAACTCTGCAGTATCTGATCGGGCATAAATATCCTACCAGCTGCGGCGGGTCTGTTTCGACTGATCCTCATGGATTTGAAATGGACGGTATCAATTCAGGAAGCGGTCAGGCTGCATGTGATTCTCCTAAAAGATGTTCTGCTCCTACTGTAAGTGATTATACTGTAATCGGTCAGCAGGTGACAGGAGGACGTTCTCAAAGACATAGAGAAGGTCTTCAGGGGTCCTTCAGCAACGGTGTGACATATAATTTTGCAACAGGGATTACATGTCAGAATGATGCAGGATTCCCAGCAACAGCTTCTACATTTGCAAACATCAAAGCGGACAAGGCTGCGAGCGGAGGAACCTGTGATTTTACAAATGTAAGTTCAACTGCTGTGACTGCACTGCCGATTACAAGTCAAGGAAGCGTTGCTGATGCATGCGGCTTTGGAGCATCGAAGCCTGACTATACTTCCACAATTTCCGGTGCGGGCGGCGGAACTGCGGGAACTGGAAAATGGTGGGCAGACTGGACTGTCTACAGAGCAAGATAATATTTAATGATTCTGTATATACAAAAGACTGTCGGAGAAATTCCGGCAGTTTTTTTCACGTTTCAAATACAGGAGTTTCCATAATGCACAGATTGAATATTGCCTGCAGACTGATTTTGATCGGTTTAGCAGGCTTAATCTTTTTTGCCTGCGGAAAAGGCAAAGCAGAATCAGAGGAAGAAAGGATCCAGAGGATAAAGGAACAGTATCGAAGCCAAATTCGAAAAGAATATACAATTGAAAATTCAGCATCATCCAGAGAAGACGCAGTCCGGAAATTTTTAGAGAGCATATCGATTCTCAAAACAGGAGCAGAACCGGATTTTTACTGCAGCGAAAAGGAGTACAAGGAAATATTTCTTCCAAACACTGTGGATGAAAATACTTTGACTTCCTATATGGATACAAATGAAGCATGGAAGATTACAAAGATCAGAAGAGACCTTGCATTCACTGATCTGAACGCACTCCTGAAAGGAAAAAATTTTACAATAAAGAAATTTATATGGTCGGAGAAACCTAGAGAACTGCACAGCCTCAGAGGACATGTGCTGAAAAAGGTTCTTTTAGAATCCGGCAGGGATGAAATCGAAATCGATTCTGTCCGACTTGTGATAGAACACAGGAATCAATTTAAAGTATGCGTGGTGGCAAAATGAAAACATTGAAGACAGTTCTTCAATCATTAAAATTACATACAAAAGCTGTGAAGCTTTGGGCTGTTTTATTCTTTTCTGCAGGCCTTTCTGCAGAAGGAATCATTCAGGGAACGGTGATTGACTCTGATACAGGCAAGCCCGTATTCGGAGCGACAGTTGCAGTCAGGAATCATAAGAAATTTACGAAGACTGACTTCGACGGGAAATATACTTTGGAAGTCCCGGACGGGAGCAGTCTAGTCGAGTTTCAGATGTTCGGATATGACGGTCAGAAAAAATCGGTGAACGTGAAACCGGGAAGCACAGTCAGTCTGAATGTGACTTTCGGCATCAAAACACTCGAAACCGTGGAAGTGACCGGAAGAGCTGCAAACAATACAGATGCTTCACTTCTGGCACTGCAGAGAAAAAGCGGTTCAGTTTCTGACGGGATCAGCCAGGAATCGATACGTAAAAGTCCTGACAGTTCTGCAGGGGAGGTCGCCAAAAGGGTGACTGGTATTACTCTGATTGGAGGGAAATATGTATTCGTAAGAGGTCTCGGCGAGAGATACTCGAACACAATGCTTAATAATTCACTTCTCCCTTCCACAGAACCGGACAAAAGAGTCGTTCCATTGGATATATTTCCTGCAAATTTAATTAAAAATATCAGAATCATAAAGACATTTCTTCCGGAAGATTCTGCTGAATTTTCGGGCGGTCTTGTGAAGGTGGAAACTCAGGAATACCCTGACAAGTTTACTATGAATCTGAGTTTCGGAGTTTCGAGAAACTGGCAGACAACAGGGAATCCTTTTCTGACATTCAAGGGCGGTGATATGCTCGGAAGGGTGACGCCTGATCAGAAACTTCCTTCCCTCATTGCAGGTATGCCTGAGCAGGTTGTGTTTGAACCTGGAAACAGATTTGGAGGGATACCGCCTCAGTTTGTATCTCTTTCCACTTCAGAGTTCGCTCAAGGCTGGACACCAAAAAAAATGGATGCTCCTTATGATAAAAACTTCAGTTTCTCCATTGGAAATACTTTCAAGATTACAGAAGGAGGAGCAAGACTGGGTATCCTGTTTGGAACATCTCACAGCAATACATTCAGATTCAAAGAGGACAAGTCCAGAAGATATATACCTGGAAACCTGATTGCAACTGGAGTACAGAGTACAAATTACATTACAAAAGTTCAGGAACAGGATACAAAGGTATACAATGAAGATACGCTTTGGGGAAACAATCTGAACGTTGCACTTGAGCCTACAAAAGGACACAGCATATACTGGAAGAATATGTATTCTGTGAATTCGGACAAGCAGGTGAGAGATGCATCCGGTATAAATTATATCGATAATTTCCAGTTTCTTTCACTCACAAATATTTTCACGAGCAGGTCACTTTTGAATTCAGTGTTCGGAGGAACTCATGCTCTGAACTTTACCGACAGACCGCACAAGCTGGAATGGAACATAAATTATTCGCAGGCAGTCAGAGATGAGCCGAATCTTCAGCAGCAGGTATGGAGAAGATCGGATCCTCCTGGAACTGTGATCGGATCTAACGGTGTCAGGTATCTCGAAAATTATACAAGGCTTGGAAACAACCCTGACGGAACAAGATTCTTTTCGAGATCAGAGGACAATGTGAGAGCATGGAATCTTTCTTATGAGATTCCTTTCAATCAGTGGGCAGGCCTGAAATCCACTCTGAAAGTGGGTGCAATGCAGTCTGAAAGAGAAAAGAATTTCCGTTTCCGTGAATTTGGACAGAAAGTAAATTCCGGAGGAAATGAAATCTATCCTCTGCCCGGAGAGCTTTTATACAATCCTTTAGTATTTCTTTCCGGAGGAAGAACATTTTCTGAACGTCAGGTCGAACCTAACGCGTA
>JBPOJG010000300.1:0-2546 GCA_052033835.1 Spirochaetota bacterium | reverse complement strand
ATCAGGCATGAGTCCGTATGATCGTAAACATCAGGAATTTTATAGAATGCATGACCGATTTCATGTGCAAGGAGAAATCCTCCGATGATTCTGTTGCGTTCCTGTCTTTCAATTTCAAGAGGACTGCTGAGTCCTTTTATCCGTCCAAAGTCCTCAAGTGTGCTCACGAGCAGACTGGCACCGGCCATTGCTTTTCTTTTTGGGCTGTTAAATGAAGATCCGCCTATTTTAGCATGTTTGGAAATAGTGTGCGGGTAGGGGGATGCTGTAAAATCATTTATAATAAGACTATTTGTAAAGATAATATCATAATGATCCTGTTCGAACATAAGTGTCTGCCATTCCACATAAGACTGAAAATCTTCGGCAGGCAGTATGACAAGGCTGTCCTTTTCTGCTATTTTCAGAGATTTCAGCCATTCAATCTTATCGGCATACACTGTATTGAGATTTTTTGCAGCCTGATCATAGGTTTTAGAGCCTGGAAAAAACTGATTCAGTGAGTCGAGTGACCAGTCTTTCAGAAACTTGGATGTATTCTTAAGGATCTTTTTCTGAGACAGAAATTTTCGAATTTCCTTTCTGTCTGATTCTATATTCAGTTTCCAGGTTCTGTCCTTTTTATATATATCAGTATTTTTATAATTCTGTTTAGAAAAAAATTCCTTAGCAGATATAATTCCATTGTCTTTGAATTTGAACTTTGATTCATTTCCCAATTTGGCTTTCAGTATCCTTTCGGCCTCATTCAGGATTTCTTTCATATCCTCATTGTTCAGACTGGGGAGTCTGTCGTCCATTACCCTGAGCACTTCCAGTTCGAAGGTGACATTGTCTGTCTCATTCTGCTTTTCAGATGTCGGCATCTGTTTTTTACTGCAGCAGAGGATAAGGAAAGAAAGAAAAATAATTTTTAAGAGTTTCATATTACATCCAGATACAGTATCTTTGAAATTCTGAAATGCAGTAGGATCTCAGGTCAAGTTTTTTTGACGTTAAGGGTCTTTTTCTTTTTGGTCAGCATTCCGTTCAGGATGTCTGAACAGACTATATCTGCGAGAAATGAAGTATCTGTATTAAATTTCATCTCCTGGAATATTTCGAGCCTGCTGTCAACGATGAGAGAAGACAGACCATGAACTGCAGACCAGGCAGAGATTGCAGAAGCAAGAGGATTGCCTTTGGGAATCTCTTTTTTGTCCATACATTCTGAAATGACTGACAGGAGCAGGTTAAATGTATCCATTCCAGCCTTTTCACATTCAGGATAACTGTTTTTCTCATAAAAGTTTTCACCGAACATAACTCTGAAATACTGAGGATATTCGGCAGCAAATGCAATATAAGATTCCCCGTATTTTTTCAGTCTTTTTGACGGAAGAGTCTCCGCTTCCATATTCTGCATAATCATTTTTTTAAGAATATGAAACCCTTTTTCTGAAATCTCTGCCAGAAGCTGATTTTTATCCTGAAAATGTCTGTGAGGCGCTGCGTGGCTTGTCCCAAGTCTTTTGGCAATTTTTCTCAGGCTGAGTCCATGAATTCCCTCGCTCTGCAGGATACGGAGAGCTTCTTTCATAATTCTGTTTTTCAGATCTTTGTGGTGATAAGGCTTTTCCTTCATACGTCCATTCTGAAATGAAAAAAAAGAAAATCAATGATAAAAATCATTGACAGATACTTAATAAATGTAAGCATTGACAACATTGATTTTGTGTGAAACTCTTCTTGAATGCACTGATTTGAGATTGACTGCATTTTGGCTGAGTGCTTCATATATTTTCGATTCTTCTTTCCGAAAAACTTTATGCTGTCTCGAGGAATGTTTCTCGAGACAGCTTTTTCCGCTTATACTGTGACACTTTTTTTATAAACTTATTTATTTTTTAGGAAATATCTGCCTGCATATTTTATTTTGCATCTGGAGAAATACTGCGAATGATATAAAAAATATTCAGATTGAATTTAATCTATTCAGGAATGCTGATTTTACAGTTCTTTTTTTTGAAGATAGGGAGCAAGCTGCTCTGTTCTCTGTTCATTTTTTCCTGAATCTCTTTTATCACATTCATAGAAGTAATGATAAACGATCTTTTATATTCATTCCATTGAAGTCTTGCCTGAATTTCCTTTTCGGACTGAATCTGTCTGCTTTGCTGAACTAAGACAGGAAAAGCAAGGGGGTACCGGTTTTTTGCCTCATCCCATCATCTTCCGGGAAACCCACACCCCTGATTCTTTTTTTGCCCGCGAATTTCGCTAATCTTCGCGGATACTGCTTTCATATTTATTTGCGTATATCCGCGTGATTCGTTGGCAACTTTTTTTATCCTGTCCTTTGCGCTTATGCGCAAACCGGCGCTCTGTGCCTCCGCGTCTTCAGCATGAACTTCATTTTTACGCTTTTACAGACTTCGGGGTGCGGCAAGGAATCATTCCCTCTGACGCAGTGTTTTCTTTGAGTTCCTTTCCGGATTCATGTCCTGATCAGTGAAGCCTGAAAGAGAAGAGAGAGCTGTCCTGACGGAGGATGAATATAAAAAGAC
>JBPOJG010000006.1:0-18212 GCA_052033835.1 Spirochaetota bacterium | reverse complement strand
GATTGAAATTGCAGTAAGCGAAAGAAAAGTGCTGAAGCCGGAAAGAAGTTTCCTTTGGAGAGCTGTTCTTGCGGCAACCGGACAGCCAAATTCACTGAAGGCGATTTCCTGAAATGAAAAATGTTCCGGAAGAAACGGAAGCCGCAAAGTCTTCCCTTCAGGCTTATATTACCCTGCTTCGCGCTTCTGATACTGTTGCAGCCAAAGTAGGGCGGTCCCTTCTGGAACATAAACTTACCTTAAGTCAGTTCGGTGTAATGGAGGCTCTGTACCATCTCGGCCCACTCTGTCAGAAACAGATAGGTCAGAAGATACTCAAGTCTGCCTCGAATCTGACCACCGTAATCAGAAATCTGCAGAGAGACGGGTTCATTAAGAGCACAAGAGAAAATAAGGACAAAAGATATCTGACTATCTGCCTTACACCGAAGGGGAAAAAACTGATGGAGGAAATTCTTCCCGGACATTTTTCTGAGATAGACAGATGTATGTCCGTATTGAACGGAGATGAACGCCAACACCTGAATGTTCTCTGTAAAAAACTGGGTTTGTCCAATCAGTGAAAGAATCTTTGTAATATTTTTTAATGAAATCAAGTGATCCGATTCCCTTGGGATCTTTCCCTGATTCGCCTGCAGATATTCCTGAAAAGATGACAGCATATGTTCTTCGTACAGAGCATTTGGGAGAATTGAGACGAGAAGTTGTGGATGTTCCTGAAATTAAAGATGATGAGGTGCTGATTGCAGTCAAATCTGCAGGAATAAATTATAATAATGTCTGGTCAGTATCCGGGATACCGTTTAATGTAATTGATTACAGAAAAAAGAGAGGTGAGTCTGAGGACTTTCATATTCCTGGATCGGATGCTTCAGGCATAGTATGCAGAACAGGAAGATCCGTCAGGCATCTTCGGTTTGGAGACCCTGTTGTCGTTCATGCAGGTTTCTGGGATGAATCTGATCCGTGGATACGAAACGGAGGTGATCCTGTGATGTCTGAGACATGCAGGGCTTGGGGATATGAAACAAATTATGGATCTCTTGCTCAGTTTGCAAAAGTAAAAGCTCATCAGTGTCTGCCCAAACCTGAGCATCTCAGCTGGGAGGAATCATCAGTGTATATGCTGAGCGGTGCAACCGCTTATCGTATGCTTACTCATTGGTTTCCGAATAATGTAAAAAAAAATGATGTTGTGCTGATTTGGGGCGGGGCCGGAGGTCTTGGCTCAATGGCAATTCAGCTGACAAGAGTATTTGGGGGTGTTCCTGTCGCGGCAGTGAGTGATCCGGAAAAAAGAGATTTCTGTCTGAGACTCGGTGCAGAAGGAGTTGTATACAGAAATGACTTTTCTCATTGGGGGAAAATCTCAAAGGATTCAATGTCCAAGGAAAGTTTTTGGAGAAAGGAAACGGAGAGGTTTGAAGAGGAAATTCTGAGTTCTGTGGGCGGAAAAAGACCGGCAATTGTGATTGAACATCCGGGTGAATCAACTCTCCCTGTTTCAATGTATGTCTGCAGAAAGGGCGGAATGACTGTGGTTTGCGGAGGAACAGGAGGTTATGCCGGTTCATTTGATCTGAGAGATTTTGGGGCGGATCAGAAGAGACTGCAGGGATCACATTTTGCTGATACAGAAGAATGCAGAAAACTGAATCAGCTGGTGATCGAAAATAAAGTAAAACCGATTCTTGCAGAGACTTATCCGTTTGATCAGGTCAATGAAGCTCTGAATAAAATGAAGGCGAATTCCCACAGACCGGGAAGTATGGCAGTGAAGATAATATGAACAGTCCCAGTATATCATCCGTAAGAAAATGCATCAGCAGAAAGAATCTGGAATCGTCCTTCAGTAAAAGTTTATACTATGTTATCAGAGATGTTTTTCTGTTTATACTGTTGAGTGTTTTGATTATAAAAAATGATAATATATTTGTTCTAATCCCTCTTTGGATTCTGCAAGGTCTTTCTATTCTAGCACTCTTTCAGCTTTCTCATGATGCCGCTCATGGAGCACTTTTCAGGAACAGGACATTTTCCTGGTGGATTGGTCAACTGTGTATGCTTCCCTCGCTGGTTCCTTTTCATCAATGGGTCTATGGACATAACAGGCTTCATCATGGAAATACTTGCAAACTGAAAGCGGATCTTGCCTGGCATCCGCGCACGAAGGAGAGATATTTGAAAATGTCTATGTTTGACAAGGTTATGCACCGGATCTACTGGTCTGTAGTCGGCGGTGGGATCTACTACCTTTTTAAAATGTGGCTCCAAGGGCTTATTCTTCATCCGGCTCCGAATTTTAAGGCTAAAAGAGATATATACCTGATTGTGATTTTTATGCTTGTCTCCTCTTTCTGCTCCTTTTATTTTGCAGGAACTCAATCAGGAGACTTTGATATTAGGGATGGTTTTTGGATGTTCAGCAAGCTTCAACTGATTCCGTTTTTGATTTGGAATTATACAATAGGCATTATTGTATATATGCACCATATAAGTCCGGATATAGAATGGAAAAGGGAAGGATGGACGCGTTTTTACGGGCAGGTTGAATGCGTTACAAATTATCATATTCCAAAAATCATTAATTTTTTTGCCCATAATATTTTTCTGCATACCCCCCATCATATTGATGCGAGAATTCCATTCTATCATTTACCTGCGGCATTACGAGATATCTCATTTGTCTACGGAAATTCTTTGAAGATTAGGAGTTCCTTCTTTTCTGATTATCTCAGGTCAGTGCACAGCTGTAAATTAATTTCTTCAACTGGTGCCTGGCTTAGATTCTGATTCTTTCATAATCGCAGAAAATTCCCTTTTGCAAGTGTTCTTAATTTTATCGACTCCAAAGGTGCTTAAGAACTCCCATTGCAATCGATCGGAGAAGGGGTAATCTTTCGGGATACCGATCATTTTGAGAGAATTTGCCCAGCCGCCAATATCCATCATCAAAAGTATTACAAACAGGAGGCATCTGCTTCGACCACAGGCAATAGAAAATGTGCCGAGTTCAGCCCAATCTTGATTCATTGGGCGAAAATTTATTTTTATAAGACTCAGATTCATATTTTGATACTGCTTTTTTAAACCACGCGGATCATTTGCGAACGTTTTTAACGGGATACGATAAACAGAGATTAGATGGGAAAAATAATCACCTATAGATTTGAATCGTTTGGAATTTCTTTTAAAATCTTTGATCAGTCCTTCAGGTATCAGCAAGGTTGATACCCCATTTTTGCCCGTATCCATCTCTCTGGAAATTTTTTCAGAAAACATCTGTAAATTTATCTGCTCGGTATTCAATGTATGCTCCTTAATTATACCTGTACAGAATTGTTCCATTCCGTTAAAAAAAGTTTAAATTTTCGGGAAAAATTGAACTTTTTTTGATGGAGAGGAGATCCTGCAAATCTGCAGATAGAATTCAGTGACTATTCTTTCTGCAAATCAAGTTTTCAGAACTTATGCAGGAACTCATTTAAAACTGGAAATAGAAGAACTCTTTTTTTTCGGTAACGGTCTGGGAAATAATCAGAAATATGGCAATGATTAGAAGAGGGAGGGATATACTTTCATAGATGCGGATTCTTTGAAAATGGGAACGGTCAAATTCGATCCAGTGAAAAAAAAGTATGCCCACCATCGAAGTAATAATTTCTCCCCTCTGGAATGGTAAAATCTGTGTTTTGCCGAATGCATTAATACTAAACATATTTCCGATGCAGACTACAGCAAAATTCCAGTCAGGGGCGAAAAAGAATACTCCCGAGGAAAGATAAATTATCCAAATAAATACTCGTTTTGACACTTTTGTGAAAATATTCTTCGGTATTTCCTCAAAACCCCGTCTCTGCAGGAACACCTCTACAGAGAGGAAAAGTCCCATCAGAACGCCCCATATTAAGAACGTGTATGATGCCCCATGCCAAAGACCGGCAAACGTGAAAGTGATGAAAATATTTCTATAGATGGAAAGTTCAGAAACTCTATTGCCTCCCAAAGAGATAAAGATATAGTCTCTAATCCACGATGAAAATGTAAGATGCCATCTTTTCCAGAGATCAGTGAAGGAACTCATGCAAAACGGAGCACGGAAATTCGGTGGAATTTGGAATCCGAGCATTTTCCCCAGACCGGTAGCCAGATCGGAATATGCGGAAAAATCAGAGTAAAGCATAATCAGGAAGCAAACACACAGAATCCATACGTCTGCTCCGGAAATCTGTTCAGGATTCATATTCTTGAACCGGATCAGAATATTTATGATATTATCTGAGATGAATATTTTCTTCACTGTTCCGAACAGAATAAGCCAGATTCCTGATTTCATATCATCCTCGTCAGGCTGACACTGCGTTGAATATTTCATTTGCGAAATCTGAGGCAGAAGTTCAGAAGATCTCATAATCGGTCCTGCAATCAGCTGAGGGAAAAAACTGATAAAAAGCAGGACTTCTGTCAGACTGTGTTTTTCTGAATATGTACCCTTTTTCAGATCTATGCAGTACGCTATGATCTGAAATGTATAAAAGCTGATTCCCAGCGGCAGGAGTATTTTTATATCAAGCAATTTATGCGCTGATCGAAGATTGGATTCCAGCAGAATGTTCAGTCCAAGCAGTCGCCCCAGCACATCTGAAAGAAAATAAAAATATTTAAAAAAGACAAGATTCAGAATATCGATTCCAAGTGCTGAAAAGAATACCCAATCCTCCTTTTTTTTTCTATAATATTCCATTATATAGTAGTTTATTGTGATTATTATAAAAAAATGAATCAGAAAAGGAATGCTCCAGCTTGCGTAAAAAATTACGGAAGAGGTCAGCAGAATATAGATTCTCAATTTTCCTGGAGAAAGCCAGTATGCGATATACGTTACCAGGAAGAGGATGAGAAATTCAAGTGAAGTAAATATCATTTTAGGGTGTAAATCTGTATACTGTTCCTGTCACTGGAAACCCAGTATAATTGTAATCATTTTTATCATTCAGTGAACCGCTTTTTCCGTTCATAAATCCCGGACTCGGTGAGTTGAATGTGCTGATGCCAATGGAAGCTTTTTCTTTTGACTTGGTATTCTGACCGGTCATTTCTCCATAATGAAACTCTATCTTATTTGATGTTTCATAGAGTTTTACCTGAAAGCTGATTCGGACTGGGTTTTCGGTCTTGTCAAGTCTGTCATCTCTGTACATAATATTTTTCCACTCTGCAGTGAACATTCTGGAACCCTGCTGATCCGGGTTCTGTGTATAGTATGAAACCTGAGAACCGCAGTCAGCATAAAGTTTATCCGAATGCCAGGGGTAGATCTTAGATGATGATGTGTTTGATGTGCTCAGGCTCAGTTTTCCCGTAGGATAGATATAAATGCTGTTTACTGATTCTCCGAAAAATGTGAAATTAAATCCCAGCGGAACCGCAGCATTTGAGTCTTCTCCGAAAACAGGAGCCGTATACGCTGTGGAAAGAGGGGAGTAGGCGGCTGATGTTATTGTCCATGCGGGAAATGCAGAGTTGGCTGTGCCTGAAGCTGAAACAGTGGATGAGGATGGATTACTGAAAAGTCTGATATCAAAAAAACCGTCACAGTAAGAATGAACTGATATGCATCTGAAAGATGATTGGCTCATCGAGACTGACGTCTGAGACTGGCACGATGTCACGCTCTGAAATGTTTCCAGATCGGCAAGAGTTGAGTTCGTCGTGATCATTTTGTTTTCCTTGAACGCAGCAACGCAGTTTTTCAAGTAATATTTATCACTCAGACCTGTAATGAACGAAACTGTTTCGGCAGTATTCGGCTGATATTTGTAGAATTTGATTGTGCCCTTTATCAGACTGTCTGTTCTGCAGGAATTGGATGCAAGAGATTCTGCAGATTCGCAGCTTCCGAAGGGCACAGATGTGCTTGTTGTGATGCATGTTGAAGTGGATGAACCTGATCCGTACTGATATCTGTTCGGGTTGGAACTGATGAACCAGTACCATATCATTGAGGTTGTAGATGTGTCATCCGTATTGTCGGAGGAAAGAAACAGACAGTTTGAAAATAAGGATAGAATTATCATTAAAATAAGTGTTTTCATTTTTTTCCTTTATTGTACCGGGGTGAATCTGTATACTGTACCTGTGTTTGGGAATTCATATGATTTATAGCCTCCAATGTCTGTAGTTGATCCGTTCTTTCCGTTCATAAATATTTTATAGTTAGGACTGATGATTTGTATGTATGCAGAACTGAAGTATGGGTCATTTGATGACTTGATTCTCGGTCCGTATATCAGTTCTATGATATTGGATGATTCATATAGTTTTATTTGAAAATTGAGCCTTTCCCTCTGTTCGGAATAATTTCTTTCATCATCATGAGCTATATTTTTCCATTGGACTGTGAAGACTCTGTTCGGCTGTACACCTGAGGTTGAATATTCTACGGCAGATCTGCAGTCGTTTACAAGACTTGTGCTCCAGGCAAGAATTTTCGATTCTGCTCCTGTAGAGTAATTTGAATCAAATTTCAACAGTCCATAATTAATGTAAACATTTGAAAAGGTTTCCCCAAAATATCTGAAGTTAAAACCGATCGGAACAGCAGTTTTCAGTTTCGATGTGGAAATCGGTGCATCGGTTCCTGAGATTTGGGTGTAAGAAACAGATGTCTCTGTTCTCGAGGGCAGCGCTGCATTTGCAGTTCCTGAAATCGGTTTTGCTTCCAATGATGCGGCTGCGGTATATCTCAGTATATAGTTTGAATCGCAGAGAGAGTGAACTGAGATACATTTGAATGAATTTGCATTGATATCTGTTTTTACATTTCCGGGGCAGGAACTGAGAGAGGCTGAGCTTTCTATGTCTGAGGTCGGCGAGTTTGTAGAAACAGTTTTATCTGCTTTGTAGACAGTAAGACAGTTTTTTGTATATGATTCATAGTTAGGGGTGATGTTAAAAAAGACTGTCTTGACGGAGTCAGAACTGTACTTGTAGAAATTTACAGTCCCCTTGCTGATGTTTCCGTCCACACAGCCGTTTCCGGAGATTGTTTCTGCATTTTCACAGGAAGAATAGGGTGCAAGTGATGAAGATGTGCATTCGGAAGGATAGGTTTTGCTTGCCTGCTGTGCTGTTCCCCAGTAAAAAAACCACATAATGTTTAAGCCTTCAGAGGGCGGAGGGTAAAGAATTTTGAAAACATCAAAAATGCAGGAATTGAAAATCAGCAGAATGATGATAAAAGGTTTTCTCATTTCTTCTCCTTCTAAAGACAATAGCCATTACGCAACTGTCGCAGATATAGTCTGCAATTATGTCAATGTGCGTTTCTTATTATAACAAGTAATTCTAAATAAAAAATCAGTTTCAATAAAAAAATATTGATAAAACCTAAAAAAGCTGCATTTTAGCTGAATGAGGAAGTTTTTTTTCAAATTTCTCCCTGTGATTATCGTTTTCGCACTTCTTGCTGCGGATAAAATTGTACTGATTCCGGCAGTTCAGAACTGCTGTGTCAGAAAAGGCCCTGATTATTTTTATGAATCACTGAACAGAGATTTTCCGGCGGCAGAACTTCTGAAATCTGTTGTTCGGCAGAAAAAAAAGACAGCCCTCAGTTTCGGTTCCTCTGTATCCTACGGTTTTTATTTCAGTAAATCGTCTGAATATCATCATTCAGATAATAAACAGTCTTTAGAAGAAAGACAGTCTCTGGCAGACTGGGAGATTGTAAATTTTACAGCTCCAGGTTCTTCTGTGCTTGGGCATTTTGTCCGTCTCGTTCATATGCTTGATTCAGGACTGAAGCCTGATCTTATCATTATGGAGCTTGCTCCAAATTCATTCAATTCAGTGAGTCGGTGGAGTGATCTGGAAATCACTGAAACTCTGTCATTGGACTTTGTGTTGAAGCACTGGGAGGATATTCCATATATACATTTAAAGCGGTACTTCACAAGCAGGCTCTTTGCACTGACTCGTTTTCGTCTCGGACGTCCTCTTCCTGAAAATGAAATCGGAAAGGACTATTTCAGAAAATTTATGATCGGTTATCTCAAGGATGGAAGCATTTCTGTATCTTTGCCTCCGTCTTCGCAGGTCGGGTCTGAGAAAATTGGAAATATGTTTGCATTTCAGACACTTTTGCTTGGACTCAGGGATGCCTTCAGAGGTTATTCTGTCAATCCTGATCTGAGGCATTATTTCGAGAGGACTGTTCTTCTTGCAGAAAAAAACAGAATTCCGATTGTATTCTGGTTCCCCGCACTGCATCCTGAACTTAAGAATTATGCACAGGAAGTGATGAGCGGAAAGGAATGGACCTCATTTATGCAGAGTGCGGAAAAGAACAGTAACTTTATCTATTATAATATGAATCTTGGCGAGTCTAAGTGTGAATATTTTATTGATCCAATGCATATGGGTGTGGAATGTTTCGGAGAGGTTTTCCCCCTGCTTCTGAAAAAGGCAGGACTTCAGTGAGTTTGGGAATCAGTGGAAGATATATTAGAAATGTAATGATAAAACATTCAGAAAAATATTTTTCTCCGGATGGCTGCTGGTATGGGAATGAAGACATTCATGGGATTCTTTACGGTTCTGACTGGAAAAATGCAATGCAGATGAAGGGTCTTGATCCTGATTATTATAAAAAAACATACGGATATGAGAGGAGATATATGGTGAGAGTTCCGGGCGAAGAGCTGACTGGAAAAGAACTGACTTCCGCTGATCTGATGGAGGGTGCCGCCCTTGCACTTTTTCAAAAACACGGAATTCATAAAAAGGACATAGGTCTTCTGATTGCTGTCAGTACAACCTCTCACAAATACACCACTTCTCTTGGGGCAGTTCTTTCCGGCAGACTCGGCCTGAAATGTGCATCTTATGAAATGAAGTCAGGCTGTGCTTCCGGCATCTATGCTCTCTTTAACGGTGCGCAGACAGTGAATCTGACAGGCATGGATGTTCTGATTCTGTCGGGAGAAACTCTTTCCAAGACTGCGAATGGTGAATTATATTATCATGCTGGAGATGCAGGTGCTGCCGTTCTTCTCTCATACTCTGAAAAAAAAGATACAGGAATTCATTCCTTCTATCTGGACTCCGACGGAGAGTATTCTGAACAGATGGGCGTGCCGGGAATTTTGCCGCCGACTGAGAAATCAATTCTCGATCATCATTATACTTTCAGGATTTCATCCTCTTTGAATGAAAAATTTATCCAGTTCAGGAAAAAAATTCCTAGAATTCTTTATAAATATTCCGGCATAACTCCGGAAATGATTGATTGGCTGATTACAAATCAGGCGGGCAGAAAAATGAATGAGGTTTCGGCAGAGGCAGCCGGCATTCCTTATGAAAGAATGCTCGATCTTTCTGCAGAGACTGCAAACTGCGGACAGACTGGACTCTTTCTTTCCATAGAGAAAATATTGAATGAAAAAAAAATACAGAGAGATAAATATATCATGATGAATGCAGCTGGAGGGGGAATTTCTTACGGAGGTCTGATTTGGAAAATGTAAACAGGAGAAGAGATCTGATTCTGCCGGGAGTGAGAATTGCCGGATCAGGTATGTTTCTTCCCGGGCGTCCCATATCTAATGATGAAATCATTAAAAAGAGCGGAATCAATACGACTGACGCATGGATACGAGAGAATCTCGGAATTAAGAGCAGGCATTTTGCGGAAGAGGGGCAGGGTGCGAGCATTCTGGGAGCGGAGGCTGCGAAACTGGCTCTTTTGGATGCAGGAATCTCTGCGCCCGATCTGGACAGGATCATTTTCTGCAGTTCAAGTGCTGACTGGACATCCCCTGCATCTGCCTGCAATGTACAGAAAATCATTGGAGCAGACTGTCCGTCTGAGGACAAGCAGAATGCATGTGCCGGATTTATGTATGGACTTGAACATGGGGCAAGGCTGATTTCTTCTGGAATGAAATATGTCCTGGTCATCGGGGCCGACGTCAAATCCCGTTTCACTGATCCTACTGATCTGAGATTTCTTCCGATCTTTGCGGACGGTGCAGGTGCTTTTGTTCTGACCGACTGCAGTCCTGATTTTGGAATTCTGTACTGCAGACTCTGGTCGGACGGAGCGGGGCTTCGAAATCTCTATACTCCTGCAGGAGGAAGCGAGATGCCGGCATCATCTGAAACTGCAGAGAAGGGTCTTCATTATGTTAAAATGAATGTGGACGGCAGGATAATATTTAATGATGCTGTCAGGGTAATGACTGAGCTGTCTCTGCAGGTTCTTTCCGAAGCGGGCTGCTCTGCGGAAGATGTGGATGTATTCATTCCCCATCAGGCCAATCTTTTAATTATGAAAGCAGTCTGTTCCAATTTGAAAATTCCATCTGAGAAAATGATTGTGACTCTCAGTGAAACTGCAAACATAGTCACGGGAACTCTGCCGTATTCCTATGATTCTGCCAAAAGAAACGGAAAAATTTCCAAGGGAAACCTTGTGCTGTTTGTGACGGCAGGGGCAGGTTATTCAGCAGGAGCTGCATTGTACAGGGAAATATGAATCAGGAATTTATCAGAAAAGTTTCACTTAAGGGCAGACGAGTTTTTGTGGCCGGGGCAGGGAAGGGGATCGGTGCAGCGTCAGCCCTTATGCTTGCAGATCAGGGAGCATCTGTTCTTTCCGTTTCCAGAAAAACGGAGGATCTGAAAATTCTCGAAGGAAAAATGTATGGAGAAGGTCATTCTTTTCTGGAATCCGATCTGACGACTGAAGAAGGAATCAGACAGCTCAGTGAAAGATTTCAGGAATGGGGTATGCCGGACATTATCGTTGCCAATTTTTCCAAAAGGAGCAGACCGAAAAAAATTTCCGCACAGTATCCTTCGGACTGGGAAAATTTAAATGAGGATATTTTGTATTTAATTCATATCCTTCCATCTGTTTTGGAAAATCAGAGAAAAAACCGGTTCGGAAGATGGATAGGAATCAGTTCTGCCGCAGCCTCCGTCTTTGGTCCCGGGCAGTCTTTTTATTCAGCCAAAAAGAATCTGCTTGTCTCGCTCTTCAATACGCTTTCAGTGGAGGAAGGCAGAAACGGGATTACTGCAAATATCATTTCTCCCGGAATCATTGATACTCCTGGTATACATAATAATTATTCAGAAGACATTCGAAATATATTTTCGGGAATGAACTGCGTTGGGCGGTCCGGTGCAGCGGAGGAGGTCGCATTTGCTGTCAGTTTTCTGGCAAGCCCTCTCAGTTCCTTTGTGACCGGCGTGCATCTTCCTGTTTCGGGAGGTTTTGAGCTTGGATGGTCAATACAGTCTGCGATTGAAGGAAAGATCATTTTATGAATACTGTTTCAGAACTTCTCTATTATCGTTTCAGAGTTCATCCGGAGAGACCGGCGGTTTGTTTTTCCGGCAGGACTTATTCCTATGAAGATCTTTGGGGTTTTGCTCTGAGCGGAGCAGAATTTCTGATGAAGAACGGAATCGAGAAAGGAGACAGATTTTCTGTTTTGGATTTCAATTCGATGGAGTCTGTTCATCTTCTGAACGGGGCATCTGTTATTGGAGCTGTTCCCGTTTTTCTGAACTGGAGACTTGCTGAACCTGAACTGATTCAGATCATTCGGGATTCTGGCTCCAGGTATCTTCTAAGCGGAAAGGAATTTAAGGAAATGGAATTGAAAATATCTCAAAATAATGATATTATATGTATTTCTTCCTTTGATTTCATTCAGAGTGCAGATGATATTTCACGTCGGTCTGAATCCAGAATTGCACCTGAGGATATCTTTGTCCAGCTTTACACTTCGGGAACCTCTGGACTGCCCAAAGGGGTTCCTCTGTCCAATGCAAACCTGCTTTCAGTTGTGAGAAGTCTTGGACTGGAGCTGCCCGGATTCGGTGCAGATTCAGTGAATCTGGTCTGTGCTCCCTTTTTTCATATCGGCGGGGTGGGTTATTATCTCCTCGGGATTCATTCAGGAGCATTGAATATTCTTCTTCCGAAATTTGATCCTGTTCAGGTTCGTGATATTATGATTCAGAAGAATGTGACAAATGCTCTTCTGGTTCCTGCAATGATTCAGTTTCTTACTGCTCTTCCCGGAATTGAAAATGATCAGTTTCCTTTTCTCAGAAATATTCAATATGGAGGATCTGCTGTCTCCGACTCAGTGCTTGAAAAGGCAAATCAGATATTCAAGTGCAGCTTTACTAGGGCTTACGGACTTACTGAAACAAGCGGAATTGCCAGTCTCCTCAGGTTTGATGAGAATAACAATTATTTTAACAACAAAAATAATGAAAAATATATCAGAAGGATGAAGTCAGTCGGAAAACCTTCTCCCGGAATGGAAATCTGCATTAAGAATGAAAGAGGCGAGTTCTGCGAAGCCGGAGATGCGGGAGAGGTATGCATAAGGGGAGAATATCTTTTTTCGGGATACTGGAACAAGCCTGATGTGAATACAGCGTCCTTTGATTCTGACGGATTTTTTCATACTGGTGATATCGGAAAGATGGATTCTGAGGGTTATCTCTATCTTCTGGACAGAAAGACTGATATGATTCTTTCAAAAGCGGAAAATATCTATCCTGCGGAAATAGAAAATCATCTTTCAGAACATTCTGATATACATGATTTTGCAGTGGCGGGAATCCCGGAGGAAGAGTATGGAGAAATTCCGGCAGCCTTCATTGTTCTGAAAAAAGGAAAACGGATGAGCTTGAAGGATTTGAAGTTCTATCTCTCAGGCAGGATTGCGTCCTATAAAATTCCTAAAAAACTTTATATTTTAGAGAGTATTCCCCGAAATCCTTCCGGAAAGATACTGAGAAGAGAACTCAGAGAGTCTGTTTTAAAGGGCGATCTTCTTGAAGATGTTTAGAAGGATCAGAAATTTTATCCTGAAACTGCCGTTCTCAGGCATTGACTCATCATTGAGTTCTCATGATGCCAGATTCATTCAGATACTGAATACGCTCTCTCTTGTGTTCATTATTTTTACTCTTCCCTATCTCTGGATCTATCTGATTTTTGAAACAGGAGTGCATCTGGCAGCAGAACTCGGGATTTTATGGAATGTCCTCTGTTATTCAGGGGTGATTCTTCTGAACAGCCGGCGGAAATATTTCTATGCAAAAATGCTCTTCAGTTTTACGGGAATTCTTCAGCTGGGGATGATGAATGTGTTTGAAGGACGGGACAGCAGAATCGATCTGTTTTTTTTCGGTACGATGATTGCGCCTTTTTTCATATTCAACAGAAATGAGAAAAAATACATATTCATAACTGTGATCATTATACTTACTGAATATTTCATTATTAATCATTCAGGGATGATCACTCCTTGGATTTTGTTTACACCGGAAAGTGTCCGAATGCTGAATATTCTTAACGAGGCTGTTGTCTTTGCGGTCATTATCCTGGAAGGAGTATATTTTTATAAGTCACTGCTTCTGGCAGAGGAGAAAGCGGAGACTGAGCAGAAGAAATCGGACAGTCTTCTTCTGAATATTCTTCCTGAAGAGGTTGCATCCGAACTGAAGCTGAACGGAAAAACTGTTCCCCGCCATATCCCGAATGCTGTCATTGTATTTACTGATTTTGCAGGATTTACTCTTCTTTCTGAAAAAATGAGTGCAGAAGAACTGATCATGGAACTGGATTTCTGTTTTACTGAATTTGACAGCATTATAAAAAAATATAAACTGGAGAAACTGAAGACAATAGGAGATGCCTATATGTTCGCAGGAGGGCTTCTGCATACGGGAACAGATTTTTCCTTTCGGTGCGTTTCTGCATCTCTTGAGATCAGAGACTTCATTCTGAACAGAAAAAATGAGATGTCTTCACTCGGAAAATCCTACTGGGATATTCGGATCGGTATTCACAAGGGACCTGTTGCGGCCGGTGTCATCGGAAAATCCAAGTTTTCATTTGATGTCTGGGGAGATACAGTGAATACCGCAAGCCGTCTTGAATCATCAGGCGTTCCCGGAAAAGTCAATATTTCTGAATCTGTAAAGACTGACGTTTCCGAGCTGTTTAATCTGGAATACAGAGGCGAGATTTATGCCAAGAGCAAAGGAAATCTTCCGATGTACTTTGCGGAACAGTTCGAGAAAATTTCTTTACAGTCAGACGGCGGGATGATACAGTAAATCTATGATTACATTTCTGATTCCAGTCAGTGCTGTTCCTGCAGATGATGAGAGGTTTGCAGAGATCTGCAGAAATAATCCGGAGAGCAGGGTGGAAAGGACTTCTAAGGGAGATATCATCATTATGTCACCGACAGGCGGAGAAACAGGCAGATGGAATATGAGACTTGGTTTTTATTTTGAATCCTGGAATCATCGGTACAATAGAGGTATCTTTTTTGATTCATCCACTGCATTTGTTCTGCCCAGTTCTGCGATTCGATCTCCTGATATTGCATTTATTGAAAACAGCAGATGGAATGCCTTGAGTGCTGATAAAAAATCTGCCTTTCCTCCGCTTTGCCCTGATTTTGTTCTGGAACTCAGATCTAAATCAGATTCATTGGCTGTTCTTCAGTCCAAGATGACTGAATGGATGGAAAACGGATGCTGTCTTGGCTGGCTTATTGATGTGGAAAATAAAACATATTATATATACAGAAGAAATTCTGAAATGGAAAGGATTCAGGGTGAATCGGCTGTTCTGTCCGGAGAGAATGTCCTGCCCGACTTCACTCTCAATATGGCAGATCTGTATGTATAGAAATCCGGGAATATGAGGACAGACTTAGTCTTCCATTCCGTGAAAAAGTTATTGAAAGAAGACTTGAATTTCTAAATTCTGAGTTTTCGAGGGAAAAGATGACAGAAACACATATCGTGATTGCAGGTGCAGGATTTGCAGGTCTTCAGGCCGTGCAGAAATTCGGAAATGTAAAGGGAGTAAAGGTCACTCTCATTGACAGGACAAATCATCATCTTTTTCAGCCCCTTCTGTATCAGGTGGCGAGTTCTGTCTTGAGTCCGGCAGACATTGCGATTCCGATCAGATCTCTCACAACCGACATGAAAAATGTGCAGGTTGTGATGGGAGAAATTCTCGATATAAATAAAGAGCACAGGAAAATAAGTCTCGCACATACTACAATATCTTATGATTATCTCATTCTTGCAATGGGAGCCCGCACAAGTTATTTCGGTCACAATGAATGGGAAAAATATACAGTAGGACTGAAAAATCTCAGAGATGCTCTGAAAATCAGATCAAAGATCCTTATGAGTTTTGAAAAGGCGGAACTCGAAGCGAATCCTGAACGGGCACGGGCACTTATGAGTTATGCTGTGATCGGAGGAGGTCCGACTGGAGTTGAGATGGCGGGTGCTATTGCAGAACTCTCTCATCAGATCATTCGAAGTGATTTCCGTTTTATTGATCCTGCGTTGAGTGAGATCACACTGATTGAGGCGGGTCCTAGACTTCTTGCACCGTTTTCTGAGAAATCATCTGAAGTGACAAAACGGGAACTCGAGAAGAGAGGAGTGCGGATCCTTCTGAATACAAGGGTGATGAAGATTGATGAGCATGGTGTGCATCTTCCTGACAGGATTTTGAAATCAAATTTAATTATATGGGCAGCGGGTGTATCCGCAAATCCGTTCGGTGAAAAACTGAACGTCGAACTGGACAAAAGCGGACGTGTTGTTGTGGATGAATTCTGTTCTGTTCCAGGATATCCTGAAATTTTTGTCATTGGGGATATGGGTTCCTTTATGGATAAGAAACTCGGAAGGCCTCTTCCAGGTGTTTCTCCTGTAGCAATGCAGCAGGGCAGATATGTCGCGAGCCTCATCAGATCCGAAATCAAAGGAAAGAAAAGAGAAAAGGGATTTGAATATTTTGACAAAGGAAGTATGGCAACAATCGGAAGAAAGGATGCAGTTGCTGAGATGGGTAAACTCAAAATGTCAGGACTTCTGGGCTGGCTCGGATGGATGTTCATTCATCTGTTTTATCAGGTAGGGTTCAAGAACAAAGTATCGATTCTGATCACCTGGGTCTGGAGTTATATCAGCTTCAAAGCAGGTGCCAGACTGATTCAGGACTCTGTGGAAGAGGAAGAGTGATTATATATCCCAAAGTATACATATAATCATTCTCATTCTTGATGAGATTCAATATTTCTTCTGAAGAAGAGATAAAAGGGTTGAAATTAAATCTGCATGGATATACTTTTTGCAATGAGGACAATATGAACCATCCGGCTGAAAAGGGAATGAGATCGGCGGCAGTAGGCATTTTGGCGAATGCACTGCTTGCTTTGTGCAAAGGGGCAGCAGGAATATTTGGAAATTCTTATGCACTTGTTGCTGATGCAATTGAGTCGACATCGGATGTATTGAGTTCGTTTGTTGTTCTGGTCGGTCTGAAAATTTCGGCAATACCGAGAGATGAAAATCATCCATACGGTCACGGAAAGGCAGAACCGATTGCAGCTGTGATCGTGTCTCTGTCTCTTATTGCTGCCGCTGTGGTGATCGCAATACAAAGTGTACATGGAATCATGACTCCTCATGAACTTCCAAAACCCTTCACTCTGGCAGTTCTTGCAGGAGTTGTGTTCACAAAGGAATTTCTGTTCCGGAAAGTTCTTCAGGTAGGGGAGGAGGTGCAGAGTACTGCAGTCAAGACAGATGCATGGCATCACAGAAGTGACGCGATTACATCGGCTGCTGCGTTTGTAGGTATTTCTGTTGCGCTTTTTATGGGAAAGGGCTGGGAGAGTGCGGATGACTGGGCTGCTCTTTTTGCTGCGTTCATCATTGCATTCAATGCATACAGTCTGTTTACTCCTGCATTTTCTGAGATTATGGATGGAGCGCCTTCCAAGGAAATTATAGAAGAAGTCAGAGCAGTTGCATTTTCAGTGGAAGGCGTGATCACACTTCATAAATGTTATGTCAGAAAAATGGGGTTCGATTTTTTCGTGGATCTGCATGTATTGGTAGATGCAAAAATCACAGTCAGAGAGGGACATGCTATCGGACACGCCGTCAAAGACGCAATCCGAAAAGCAAATCCCAGAATCACAGACGCACTGATCCACGTCGAGCCAGCTGATTAGTAGCAGAGGACTCTGTTGTTTCCATAGTCGCCGACACAAAGAGAGCCATCGTTTCTGATTGTCAATCCACCCGGATTTTTCAGTCCGAATGCAGTGGTGGAGAAGGTGCCAGTAGTAAAATTCGGCTGACCGAAAACTCTTGTTGCAACTGTACTCCCTGATGGGAAATACAGAATTCTGTGATTGTTCCATTCGGATACATACAAACCATTCATTGAATCTAAAGCAATTCCCAAGGGCAGATTCATCGTAGACGCAGTGGTTCCTGAAGAATTGCCGGAGAAATTTGTCTGTCCGTAAACTCTAGTTGCAGTGGAACTTCCTGCGGGAAAATACAGAACCCTGTTATTATTCTGATCTCCCACATACAGCCCGCCTGAGGAATCCATAGCCATCGCGGTCGGTTTGTTGAATCCGCTTGGTCCGACACCACCACCTGCATTTATTGTTGTGTTTGAATAGTTCACCTGACCGATCACTCGATTGGCAGTAGAACTTCCTGCGGGAAAATACAGAACCCTGTTGGCAGTATTCTCGGAAATATAAAGCCCATTGGAAGAATCCATTAGAATGGATTCCAGTATCCCGACTACAGTCTGAGATGATGCACCGGTACAGGTTGTGAGATTAGGCTGACCTATAACGCCAGTAGCAGCTGCAGTAGATCCAGACGGATAGATAATCACGCGGTGTCCGGTGCCGTTTTCTGCAATGTACAGATTATTGCTGCTGTCCAAAGACAGAGCAATAGGGTTAGTCGTTCCTGTTGCAGTGCATCCGGTTGCGCTTGTCCCCATATTTCCCCCCTGGCCGTAAACCGCAGTGGCAGTGGTCGACCCTGCTGGATAATAAAGAACCCTATTATTTGTCTGATCTGCTATATAGGCATTATTATTTGCATCAAATATAATTTTTGCAGGACCGTTGAGGGTTGTTGAACTTGTCCCAGGTGATCCAGTATTAAAATTTCCACCCTGACCGTATACCAATGTTGCGGTTGTATTGCTCGCAATCATGATTCCGATGACAGCAGTCCCTGTCCCGCTTCCGTTTGTCGCTGATACTGTGTAGGAGGTAAGATGCTGAGTTGTGGCCGGCGTGCCTGAGATTTCGCAG
>JBPOJG010000014.1:0-3312 GCA_052033835.1 Spirochaetota bacterium | reverse complement strand
TGATCTTGAAACAAAGCGAGTTCAGAATTCATGGAAGGAAAACAGAAAGATTGTCAATTTTAATTCTGCGGAATATTACATTTTTCTAATATCCCTTACTGTTTTTATTCTGTTCGGAGGACTCTCACCTTCGTTAAAGACTATGCTCCTGACGGCGGCCTCGATTCTGTTTTATGCTTCCTGGCAGATCTGGCCTGTAGGGATACTCATTTTTTCTGCCGCATTAGATTATATCCTTTCCAGGAAAATGGAACAGACCGACCTCAAGGCCAGAAAAAAATACCTTATTATATCAGTCTTTGTAAATCTTGGACTTCTTGCCTTTTTTAAATATACAAATTTTTTCATGGAAAATATTGGAAATGCATTATCCTATGCAGGATACGGAAATTTTCTGAAGCCGATGGATATCCTCCTTCCGGCGGGCATTTCCTTTTATACATTTCAGACAATGTCATACACCATTGATGTCTACAGAGGAATCATCCCTGCTGAGAAAAGTTTTCTTCGTTTCTGTTTCTATGTATCTTTTTTTCCGCAGCTTGTTGCCGGTCCGATCGTGAGAGCAAAGGAATTTCTTCCTCAGATCAATACATTCTTCCGTCATTTTGCAGTGACTGAATTCAAACTGGCACAGGGAGTTCTGCTGATCCTCGTCGGTCTTTCCAAGAAACTCGCTGCAGACTGGATCGGATCAAACATCGTCAATCCTGTCTATTCCAATCCTGAACTTTTCAGTTCTGCAGAAACGTGGACTGCAGTGTATGCATACGGAGTCCAAATCTACGGCGATTTTTCGGGATACACGGATATTGCACTCGGATCAGCAATGCTCCTCGGATTTCATCTCACTGTGAATTTTAATTCTCCTTATATCTCCTGTTCCGTCAGTGAATTCTGGAGAAGATGGCATGTGTCTCTCGGTTCCTGGCTTAGAGATTATCTGTATATCCCTCTTGGAGGAAGCAAAGAGAGAGTCTACAGGAATCTTATCCTCACAATGTTTCTCTGCGGACTCTGGCACGGTGCAGGCTGGAATTTTATTCTATGGGGACTGTATAACGGATTCTTAATGGCATTTGAAAGAATGGTATACAAAGATGGTCAGAAAAAATACAGATTCAATTTCTTCAGATGGATCATTACATTTCATCTCATTATTTTCGGATGGATCATTTTTCGCTCAGAAAATATGACTCAGTTTATGAAAATACTGAACGGACTCTTTGCTGGAAGAACTGATTTCATCAACGTCCCTATGTATTCAGTATGGATTATAATGTTAATGTATCTTCTTCAGTTTGTTTCGGAAAAATTTCAGAAGAAGACAGCAAAACTCTGGACAGAACTTCCTTCAATGGTTTCTGCATTTGCAGTCTCTGTATTTATTGTGCTGATGTACAATCTGAGAAATTTTGAAATGAAGCAGTTCATCTATTTTCAATTTTAGAAAGAGAAGAGCTTTCTTGCTTCTTCGAGAAGTTGGATGACTTTTTTCAGATCCTCTTTTGTATGAAGTGCAGACACTGACATTCTTATTCTTTCTTTTTTTCTGGGTGATGCGGGATATGGAACACAGTTTACGAAGACCCCTCTGTCATGAAGAAAATTCGTCACTTCCTCTGCAGTATAACTGTTACCGATGATTACAGGAGTAATTGCTGTCTGACAATTTTCCAGATTGAATGCTCTTTTTCTGAGTTCTGAATGAAAAAATTGTATATTTTCATTAAGCCGTATATGCCAATTAGGCTCTTCAGTCAGAACAAGAACTGCTTCATTCAGTGCGGCAGCCTGTACAGGAGAAACTGACGCAGCAAAAAAATAGGAACGTGAATAGAAACGCAGATAGCGGATCACTTCCTTCTTTGCACAGACGAATCCTCCGATTCCGCCAAGAGCTTTACTGAAGGTTCCCATCACAAGATCAATTTTTCCTTCCAGACCAAAATGTTCTGCAGTTCCCCTTCCGTTCCTTCCAAGCACTCCGGTGCCATGTGCATCATCTATCATCAGCTTGGCGCCATATTTTTTTACAAGAGAGTAAATCTTATCCAAAGGAGCAATATCACCGTCAACAGAGTAGACCCCTTCCACGGCAATGAGTCGGTCGCCCGAACTGTTCTTTGTTCTGATTAGAGCCTTTTCGAGAGACTCCATATCATTGTGTCTGAATGTTGCAATTCTGGCTCTAGAGAGAATTCCACCGTCTATGATGGAAGCGTGAGCAAACTTATCTATAATTAATGTATCATTGCTATTTAGAAAGGCAGAAAGTATTCCTAGATTTGTTGAATATCCTGAGGGAAAGACAATTGCATCCTCACTCCCTTTTAGAAGAGCAAGATTTCTCTCCAATTCTCTGTGAATATCGTAAGTCCCTGAAAAATGAGGAGGAGAGCCGGCTCCGGCTCCATATCTGTCGAGCGCATTTTTTGCGGCAGAGATTACCCTTGGATGAATATGAAGTCCAAGATAAGAGTTGGAACCCATCATAATCATTTCCTTATGATCTGATGTAACTGCATCTTCTACTACAGAGCGGTCTGAATTTTTAGACTGTATCACTCTACCGTACTGATGGTGTCCGTAAGCTTTCTTATATTCAATACTTTCATAAAGATCATTACAGAATGAGAATATATCATCACTCTGACGGCGCTGAACAGTAAAATCCGCCAAGGTTTTTTTCAGTCTGTTCGCATCCTTGTCGTTTTTACTTAAGGACTGTCTCAAAGCCATTTGTTTTCTTTATACCATTTGAGTGTTTCGCCAATCCCGTCTTCCAGTTTTGTCTTTGTCTGAAAGCCGAAATCCATTTTTGCGCGCGCACTGGTGCATATCCAGTAATTCTGACCGATTTCGAGAAGTTTCTGTCGGTTCAGTATAACCTTTTTTCCAGACAGTTTTCCCAAAAACTCAAGCAGATTTGAAACAAGCTGCATAATGATCCATGGGATGATGATATTTTTAGGTTTCTTCCTCATTTTCTGAATGATGATCTCTCCGAGATGATGCTGAGGATAATATTCTTCATTAGAAAGAAAATATGTTTTGCCCAGTGTTTTTTCAGAGATGCAGGCTTCATATATCCCGTTAATTAAGTCTCTGATATATATAATGCTTATATATTTATTTTTATGTCCTGGAATCAGATTCAGTCCCAGCTTTGAAGCCTTAAAGAGTTCAAGCAGGGCATAATCCCGCGGTCCGTAGACGACTGGTGGACGGATGACAGTCAGAGGAATTGAACCGGCATTTTCCTTGAGAAATTTTTCAGTCAGTGCCTTGCTTTCACCGTACCATGTAATC
>JBPOJG010000107.1:0-3760 GCA_052033835.1 Spirochaetota bacterium | reverse complement strand
ACTGCAAAAAACGAATTCTGAAATCAGTCTCTCTGTTTGCACCGAATACAGCAATATAGGAATCTTTATAATCAGTATACTTTACTGCCTGCCATTTTTTTGGAATATGTTTTATGCCTCCTGTCCTTATAAAAAACAAGCAGCTTATTTTCACGGAATCGAAAATTTACAAGAAGTTTAAAAATTGAATTGACTATGATGTATTTTGCTAAGCCATAAATTCATAAATTTAATTTATGAATTTATAATATTGCAGGTTGCTTTTTTCCCTCAAATTATGGAAATCAAAAGCGGCTATCAAGGAGAACTAAATTGGGATTTTTAGATTTTTTATCAGGTGACAAAGAGGGATCAGGCAAAAAGGGGTCAGGCTACAAGCCGATGAAACCTGCCTCAAGCGCAAAAGTATGCAGCAAGGGCAAAGTAAAGAAACTTCCTCCAAAGGTGGATATGAGAAAATTCATGACGCCTGTGGAGAATCAGGGGCAGACAAACAGCTGTGCTGCAAACGCCATTGCAGGTGCCTGTGAATATCTGCTCAAGCAGGCAATGGGAGAAAAAGCGTATGATATCAGCCGTATGTTCATCTATTACAATGCAAGAGCAAGGGGCGGTGGTGAAATTGAAGATGAAGGAAGCGTAATTCAGTATGGAGTGGAAAGTCTTCAGAAGCTTGGTGCCTGTCCTGAAAAACTCTGGACATTTGACAAAGCTCATGTAAATAAAAAACCTGATAAAAAAGCTTACGAAGCAGCTCAGAGATTTAAAATCAAGGATATGCAGTCAATTCCTACCGATCTTAAAACGATGAAAGAAGTTCTGGCACTGGGTCACCCTATTATTTTCGGAACGTTAACGTTCCAATCTTTTGACGAAAGTGAAGAAAACGGCGGATTCGTTCCAATGCCTTCTCCTAAGGAAGCAGGAAGAGAATCTCATGGCGGGCACGCTATGCTTATAGTCGGATATTCTGATCCGGATGAAGTATTCATCGTAAGAAACTCCTGGGGAAAAGAATGGGGTGATAAAGGCTATTGTTATATGCCTTATAATTATCTTGCAAACGAAAAACTGACTAGCGACTGCTGGAGATTGGTTTCCGATATCGATGAAAAAGCCGAAAAAAATGCAAAGAACGCATGGAGCAATGATACTAAAAAGAGTTTTGGAAGTAGACCAGAAACAGAAACATACAAACCGGAAGAATATAGAAATGATTCTTTCTTTTCTTCCTTTCCTAAACATACGGTAATCGATTATAATGAAGTACTTCCTGATGAATTTGTCAATACTGCCTCCGAATATGAAGATCCTGATGCTAATTTAGAAGATTGGGAAGATGCGGAATTGGAAGAGTATGCTCAAGAAGACGGAGATTTTGTTCCGGATGAAGACGAACCTGAAGAAGAAGTAGATTGGGATGCATGGGAAAAAGAAAAGGAGCCTGAGGAAGAAGTAAACGAGGAAGAAGAAGACGAGGAAGAAGACGAGGAAGAAGACGAAGAAGACGAAGAAGAAGAAGAAGAAGACGAAGACGAAGACGAGGAAGAAGAAGAAGAAGAAGACGAGGAAGAAGAACCTTAGGAGGAAGGTCTGAGTAATTTGAAGGTAAGAAAGACGGGATCTTTTCAGCTTCACAGCCTGCAAGGGGTTGTTAAACGCCTCGCCAAACTTATCAAATGGATGCTAGGTTTAGAAGAGGTTAGTCTTCACAATGGATAACTTTCAAAGCATTTTAAAAGCAAATCAGTGAATATGTATTAAAGCGTGAATTTGATTCCGTAGGAAACAAAATTTGATCCACAGGCAGGATCAGGAGGACAGAGAAGTCCGAAAACTCCTGACCTGTGGTGAATTCTCATAAAAATCTTAGAGTCATAGAAAGACTTCGAAATTCCATAATCCAATTCCACCATAATATAATTAAGAACATTTCTAGATTCAATTCCCTTGGACTGAATCAGAAACTGCCAGTTTTCAAAATAAATCCCTTTCGATTTATTTTCGAGTCTGGGATTTTCAGATGCAATCGAAAGTCCTTCCCCAAAAGCAAAACTCATCGGAAGATAAAAAAGATTTTTTACCCGAGCAGAATACAGACCGTTTCCCTCCAGATGATTCATCTCGCCGAAATGTTTCACTATGTTCAGCTCAGTTTCAAACTGCAAAAAACGAATTCTGAAATCAGTCTCTCTGTTTGCACCGAATACAGCAATATAGGAATCTTTATAATCAGTTTTTTGACGAAATAGAATCGGCATCAGATCGGTTGCAGTAAACTGTCCCCCATAGGCAAAGTAGTTCCAGGATTTCGCCTTATGCAGATCCTCTGCATACATACTGTCTGCATAAAAAGCAATGAATAAGGAAATGAAAGAAGCAAAAAGAAGTTTGAACATATCAGATTCTCCAAATATCACAAAATTCAGTCTTTCAGCAGTTTGCAAGAAATAAACTGTCTCATTCCTACTTGCATCTAAATCCCGTTCCGACTCTCAGATATTGCGCAAACGCTCCTTCTCACCGCAGAAGAACAAGGACTGCGTGTTCATTTTGTTCTCCTGTGGGCGCGACATTCGCCCGAATGTTTTTTGCGAAAAATGAGTGCGCTTTTTCGATTGACTGAAATATCGTCTCTCGATACTTTGAGAAAGTGATACAATCATTCTTCGATAGAGAAACAAAGAAAGTATGGAGCAGAACTTACTCCAAAAAATTTCCTGCCTCGCTGCAAAGATTAATGTATCTGAAACTTCTTTTAATTGACGCTGCAAAAGATGTAACGGATTTAAATTCTCCGCCTGGGAATCGCCTGCACTCTCTATCTGGAGACAGAAAGGGGCAATACAGTATTCCCGTAAACGATCAGTGGCGAATCTGTTTTTATTGGAATGACGGAAATGCAGAGCAAGTGGAAATCGTTGACTATCACTAAAAAGTAAATTGAGGTAATTATTATGAAAAAAATTCCGCCTATTCACCCAGGTGAAATTCTGAAAGAAGAATTTCTCATTCCTTATGGAATTACGGCGGCTGTCCTTGCGAGGGAAATCAAAGTTACCCCCATTCGGATCAGCCAGATACTCAAAGGCAAACGCTCGATCACCGTTGATACAGCACTCAGACTTTCTTTGTTCTTTGGCAACTCTCCTGAGTTCTGGCTTAGACTGCAGACTCATTTTGACATTGAAACAGCAAAGGACAAAATGAAAAAAATGAATTTCAACATTCGTCCTTTGAAAAAAGTTGCCTAGTGAAATTGGCATTTTCAACTACTTCTTCGCTTGCGCGATCTGGGCTGGGGTATCCTATCGGAAATTTCAAGGGACTGTGTCCCTTGAAAATCCCTGCCAACTGCTACCTGACAACACTAGGGCTTCGCCCTTCACCGGTTTGGAAGCTGGCTAAGACCCCCATCACTTTCGCGACATATGCATCGCTGTCGCTTTTTCTAATGCATTCAGGCGTTCCTCCAAACGTAGGGACGCACGGCCGTGCGACTCCACAAGTTCCTGCAATTTCCTGTTTTCAGTCTTCAGTTTCTGGTTGGATTCTTCCAGTGCGGAAAGTTTTTTCTCACTGGCTGATTGTAGGTCGGTTGCACTTCGGAATTGCTCGTTCACTGAGCGGAGCCCATTAGATTTAAGGGTGACATTTTGTTGGATCTGAATCAGGTTTGACAGAAGGGAATCCGGACAGAATGCAGATTAAGCCTAAGAGCGAAGCAAGGCAGAACCTATCCCTCGAACAAGGCCCTGCA
>JBPOJG010000166.1:0-18154 GCA_052033835.1 Spirochaetota bacterium | reverse complement strand
GGAATGAGTGCAGCGAAGAAGGCTCCTGCGGCACTGTACCCCTGTCCTAAGGACGGAAGAAATGCCAGAATGATGCCTGCGGGAAGAACGGGCAGGATGAGTTTTTTCAGATCCGTTTCAAACTGCGAGGAAATGAGTTTCAGAAGAAAAACAGAACCCATTGAGAACCCACCGACAGAAGCAGTTCCAATAATGAAATTTAATGATACTATATCCGATGCGGCAGAGAATAGAACAGGAAAAAGAAGAAGTGAGATTCCGGAAAGAATTTTTCCTGTTGCTTTTGATTTTGATCCGAGAAAAATCCCCAGTCCGCAGAAAAGAATCTGATACAGAAGCACTCCCCCCGCCACGGTGAAATGTCTGTACATTCCGGAAAGAGACATCCATGCTTCTCTGATGCCCATTACAGATCCTGCCAGAACAAGAACAGTTCCGATGAACCACCAGATATACTCATTGAAAAGCGGCTTCAGTCCTGACCATATCAGTTCAGTCTCGCCGACGTCTGACCTGCCTGACTTTCTTTTTCTGTCCAGATCAGAGACTGCATCGATCCCTGAAAATTTTTCACCTTCTTCACCGAAAGCGGATTCAGTGAGAGAATCAAAACCGGAATCAGCCCGTTTTCTTTTCCTGTCTGAAGAATGAATATATTTTGAATAAGACTTTTCTTCGGGTTCAATGATTCCAGCAAATCCGCTGAAAAATGCGGTCAGAAGATTTCGAAGCCATCTGAAAAAAAGTTCAATGATTCCGGGCGATTCCTGAAATGTTTCAGTGACGGAAGGAACCTGCAGTTCTTTTTCCACTGCAGAACTGATTTCATTTGCGGAGGATTTTGAAATGAGTCCCTTTTTCTGCCAGAGTTCTGCATATTCCCTGAATTTTTGGAGAATCAGAGTATTTCTGTTTTTTTCAGTTTCGAACTGAAGAGGTTCTGAGCATACAGGGCAGAGTCTTCCTGCGAATCCGCGATGGAATGTATTGCATTTTATACATATCATATATTTACCTTATTCCTGAATAGCTTGTGTTCTGCTGAACAGCAGAGTGTAATCTGAGACTTTTGAAGGGTGCTGCGACTGCAGTGAATAATATTCTCGTCATCGATTTTCTCCTTATGGATTCGGCTAAGGATGCACTATGCCGGGACATATCTTTACAAGGGTTTCTGAATGACATTATTTTCTGTCCATATCCAGCAGATCAAAAGATGCTTCAGCGAAACTCTGTCCGTTGACCAGAACAGACAGACTGTGTTTTCCCGGATAATGAATTCGAGTCGTCATATTTCTGAAAGACTGTTTTCCCTGAATCTCAAAATCTCTTTCTGGGGGATATATCTTTTCTGAAATCTGAAATACCTTTCTCGATACTTTGCCTTTTGCTTTCACATAATCAACTGCATATTCCAGTCTCAGTTTTCTCTCTTTTTTTCCGGTAACAAGTCTGAATGAAAAGTTCAGGTTCTCCCCGATCTTTAATTTACTGTTCACACGAAGATCTGATATTTGAATATCAAGTTTTTTACTGTCAAATCCAAAGAGTTTCAGTGCACGGGGATTCCCTTTTTTCAGAAGACCTCTCAGTGCGTGTTTCAGAATCCAGTCTGTATTTTCCGATCTGCCTATCCACTGTTCTGCGATGCTCAAAGTGATTTCAGGATTGTCCTTGGAAATATCATTCAGGCTGTTTGCAGCACTTCTTCTCACGAACAGTTCAGGATCATCCTTGAGAATTTCAAGAACAGGAAGGATAGGAGAAGGATCTTTTTTAAATTCAGGAAGAGCGATTGCCCAGGGCAGTCTCGGTCTTGAACCTTCGCTCGCGAGACGTCTGACCGAAGGATCTCTGTCTTTTGCCCACTGCATCAGCTGCTTATGCATCTTTTTAGGATATTTTATAATGAACTCTCTCACTGCAAACTCGGAACTCGAAACCTTTGTGAATTCTTCCATTGCCTTTACAGATATATTATAATGATCTATTCCGTATTTTTCCGCAAAATCTGGAAATACCATATCGCAGAAGCTGATTTCATCGTTCTTTTTCCTGACTGACCTGTGTTCTTTTGTCACTTCCACAAGAATGGAAACAGCCTTTTCATAAGGTTCAGGCAGATGTGCTTTCAGACATTCGGTGATATGCCGCATCCGTTCCTTCAGTTCTTTTTTTTTCCAGTCCCGGTCAAACACATCATCGATAAATTTCCGAGAATCAAATCTGCTGTAAACTTTCCGAATATCATCTGCCAGTTCAGAAACAAACTTTTCATCAAACATATTTTTCAGCGGTTCAGGCATATCGGTCTCTGTCGGCTTATGTTTCGGACAAGAGCAGATCTGTCAATGCTTTCTGTTTGCACCGATTTACCTGCGGTAATTGCCTTCCAACGCATTAAATCTGATTTGTGCTTCAATTCGGCTTCTTGTAAATTGCTTTACATTTTATTGTCCTTAAAATAATATATTCTCCATAAATTAGGATTATATATGGGCACACACTTTCAATTTCTTCAGTCTGAATGGAACTTTCTTTTTGAATCTGCACTTAAGGCAGAAAATTCAGGAATCGCTGATCCAAGGACAGCCTGTTTTTACTGTAGAAGAACCTTGGAGTTGGCAGTCGGCTGGCTCTATAAATATGACAATTCGCTGACTCTGCCATACAATGATAATTTAAGTTCGCTTGTGCACAATCCTTCTTTTAAGCAATTAACCGGAGAGTCTCTTTTCAATAAGACGAAGATCATTATCCAGCTTGGAAATATGGCTGTTCACAGCACAAAGCAGGTTCAAATACAAGATTCAATAACTGCATTGAGAGAATTATTTCATTTTTTGTATTGGCTTGGAAGAACCTACAGCCGGAAAAACAAGCCGGAACCTTCACTCAGTTTTATTCCGGAAAATCTTCCAAGAACCAGTCCCATTCCTCGGCAGACTCAGGAAGAACTTCTGAATTTGGAAAAGAAACTGAAAGAAAAAGATGAAAATCTCTCAAACCTCCTTCGGGACAAAAATTCATTGAATGAAGAACTGGAGAAATTGAGGGCTGAAATCGAAGAGATAAGAAACAGGTCAGCATCAATTCCAGACTCTCACAACTATTCGGAAGAAGAAACTAGAGACAGTTTTATTGATCTGCTTTTGAAAGAAGCAGGATGGATTTTAGACTTTGATAAAAACTGTGAAGTGCCGGTTCACGGGATGCCGAATCAGGATGGTGTCGGCAAGGTCGATTATGTCCTGTGGGGAGATGACGGAAAACCTCTATGCCTTGTAGAAGCGAAAAGGACTAAAAAAGATCCTTTGATCGGTCAGCAGCAGGCAAAACTCTACGCAGACTGTCTGGAAAAGGAATTTGGACAGAGACCGGTAATCTTTCTTTCAAACGGATATCAGCATTATATTTGGGATGATTTGAATTATCCTCTGAGAGAGATACAGGGGTTTTATAAAAAATCTGAACTTGAGTATCTGATACAAAAAAGAGAAATGCGCGAATCTTTAGTTACTTCAGAAATAAATAAAGAAATAGTCAACAGATACTATCAGATCAGAGCAATAACAAGAATGTCCGAAGCATTTGAAAATGACAGAGAAAGAAAAACTCTCCTCGTGATGGCTACAGGTGCAGGAAAAACAAGGACAGTCATAGCCGCAGCGGAACTTATGATTCGGTGCAGATGGGTAAAACGAATACTTTTTCTTGCTGACCGAGTTCCTTTGGTAAATCAGGCAGTCAATGCATTTAAAAAACATCTGCCGGATTCATCTCCAGTGAACTTGGTTACAGAAAAAGAATCATCCGGCAGGGTTTACGTATCCACCTATCAGACAATGATCGGACTTATTAACGGCAGTGATTCTGCAAATTCGGGAGACAGAAAATTCGGAGTAGGATATTTTGATCTGATTGTCATTGATGAAGCTCACAGATCAATATTTCATAAATACAAAGTAATATTCGATTATTTTGATTCTCTGCTCATAGGACTGACCGCCACTCCAAAGGATGAAATAGATAAAAATACTTATTCTATATTCAGTTTAGAAACTGGAGTTCCTACGGATGCATATTCTCTGGAAGATGCAGTGAAAGACAAATTTCTGGTACCTCCGGTTTCCGTCTCTGTTCCATTAAAATATCAAAGAGAAGGCATAAGTTATGATCAGCTCTCGGAAGAAGAAAAGGAACAATGGGATGAAGTGGACTGGGATGAAGAAAAACCGGAACACATAGATTCCGAGTCAGTCAATAAATGGTTTTTTAATGTTGATACTGTAGATAAAGTTCTCGAATATTTGATGATGAACGGACACAAGGTTGAAGCAGGTGACCGACTGGGAAAAACAATTATTTTTGCAAAGAATACAGATCATGCAAAATTCATACAGGAACGGTTCGATGCAAATTATCCTCACTATAAGGGAAGTTTTGCGAGAATCATTACCTATGATGTTGAATATGCGCAAAGTCTGATTGATGATTTTTCCAAAAAGGACTCTTTTCCGCAGATCGCTGTATCTGTAGATATGATGGATACAGGAATTGATGTTCCTGAAGTTCTGAATCTGGTATTCTTTAAGACAGTAAGATCCAAGACAAAATTCTGGCAGATGATGGGACGGGGAACAAGGCTCTGTGAAAATCTTTTCGGTCCTGGACTGGATAAAAAAGATTTCTATCTTTTTGATTTTTGCGGCAATCTGGAATATTTCAATGCAAATCCGAAAACAAAAGATGCCGGAAATACCGAGTCCATATCCGGGAAAATATTTCAGCACAGACTGGAAATCCTGGAGTATTTGAACGGTCCCGACTTCGGTGATTCCGTTTTTGCTGCCTCAGTGAATCCTGAAGAGACAGCAAAAATTAAAGAAGATATCATCGCAGTTCTTCATAATGAAATATTATCCCTAAATACTGATAATTTCATTGTCAGACCGAAAAGAAAAATTATTGAGAAATATATTCGTCCGGAAGAATGGAAATCTCTGAAGCCTGATGACTATTCAGTGCTTTCTTCTGAAATTGCAGGACTTCCGAATGAGCTGAAATCAGACGGAGAGGAGGCAAAAAGATTTGATCTGATGATGCTGAAACTGCAGCGGGCTTATCTCAAATCGGAACCTGCTTTTGCAAGTCTGAAAAAAAACCTGACGGAGATTGCAGCACTTCTGGAAGAAAAAATTTCAGTCCCTATGATTCGGGAAAACATTGTGCTGATTCAATCCGTCCAGTCTGAAGAATGGTGGGAAGGAGTCACTCTTTCAATGCTTGAAACAGTGAGGAAAAATCTGCGGCTTCTGATCAGGCTGATTGAAAAGAAAAAGAGACTTCCTGTGTATACAGATTTTGAAGACAGTTTTGGGAATACGAGGATTATTGACCTGCCTGGTCTGACAATTGGAGAGTTTGAGAAATTCCGGCATAAGGCTAGAGAGTTTCTGAAAAAACATTTGGATCATATTTCCGTCAGCAAACTTCGCTTCAATAAAAAACTGACAAATCTGGATCTGGAAGAACTGGAAAAAATTCTTCAGGAAAATGGAGTGGCGGGAGAAAAAGAAATTGAAAAAGTTAAAGAAGAGTCTGAGGGACTCGGGATTTTTGTCCGCTCACTTGTTGGACTGGACAGAGGTGCTGCCAAAGCGGCTTTGGGAGAATTCCTGATCAGCAAAGGACTCAATTCCAATCAGATCGAATTTTTGGATATGATTCTGAACTATCTGACCGAACATGGCATCATGAAACCTGAAATTCTGTATGAATCTCCCTTTACAGACATTGCTCCTTCGGGGCCGGAAGATCTTTTTTCTTCAGAAGAGATTGATCAACTTATTGACCTTCTGCATCAGGTCGAGGAGCGTGCTACAGCATGATAACAGGTGATCTGAAAAACAAAATAGATGCTGTCTGGAATTCTTTCTGGTCAGGCGGTATTTCAAATCCTCTGGAAGTGATTGAACAGATTACGTATCTTCTGTTCATCAAAAGACTGGATGATCTGCATACTTTAGAAGAGAACAAGGCAGCACGTCTCAAAAAAGCAATGGAAAAAAGAATTTTTCCCGAAGGAAAGGATACTAAAAAAAGATCTTACGAAGATTACAGGTGGTCAAAATTTAAAAACTTTTCTCCTGCAGATATGCACACAGTAGTAAGTGAACATATCTTTCCGTTTATGAGGACGATGGGAGGAGAAAGCTCCACATATTCTAAGCATATGGAAGGAGCCCGTTTTACAATTCCCTCGCCGGGACTTCTTTCCAAGGTGGTGGATCTTCTGGATACAATTCCTATGGAATCCAGAGACATCAAGGGCGATCTCTATGAGTATATGCTTGGAAAGATTGCATCTGCAGGACAGAACGGTCAGTTCCGAACCCCCAGACATATCATTGAGCTGATGGTCTACATTATAGAACCTGGCCCGCAGGATATTATGTGTGATCCCGCCGGAGGTACCTGCGGATTCCCAGTAGCCGTCAATGAATATATTAGAAAATTCCATCCGGAAGCTCTCCGTGATCCGAAACTGAAAAAGCATTTTCATGAAAATATGTTTCATGCATTTGATTTTGACAATACAATGCTCAGAATCGGAAGCATGAATCTTCTTCTGCACGGGATAGAAAATCCTGATATTCGGTATAAAGATTCATTATCGCAGGAACATTCAGGTGATGAAGAATTCTGTACTTTGATTCTTACAAATCCCCCGTTTGCAGGATCTCTGGACTATGAAAATACAGCAAAGGATCTTCTTTCCATTGTAAAAACAAAAAAAACAGAACTTCTTTTTCTGGCTCTGTTCATCAAACTTCTGAAAACAGGCGGTCGAGCTGCAGTCATTGTGCCGGACGGTGTACTTTTCGGATCTTCGAACGCGCATCAGTCCATTCGAAAAATTCTGGTGGAAGAGCAGAAACTGGAAGCAGTCATTTCTCTGCCCGGAGGTGTGTTCAAGCCTTACGCAGGAGTGTCCACAGCCATTCTGATTTTCACAAAGACAAATTCAGGAGGAACAGATCATATATGGTTTTATGATATGCAGTCAGACGGGTTCAGTCTCGACGACAAACGCAGTCTGCTTCTCTCTGAGGATAAGCTGGGAGTGTCTCCTGAAACTCCTCTGTCAAAGACAGAACATGAAAAAAATAATCTGCCCGATATTCTGAAGAGATGGAAGGAAAAAAATTCATCTGAAAGAAAAAGACCAAGAACTGCTCAGAGTTTCTGTGTTCCGAAGGATGAGATTCAGAAACAGGGATATGATCTATCCATAAATCGTTATAAAGAAGTTGTGCATGAAGAGATTGTTCACAGACATCCGAATGAAATTCTTGCTTCCCTTTCAAAAATAGAAACTGAGATCGAAAAAGGGATGAAGGAGCTGTCGGGAAAATTGAAGGGATGATACCAGAATCCGTTTCCGCCCAAATTCTTCCTTTTATTCAAAAAGATATGAGACTGATTTATGAATCCCAAAGATAGAATTCGACTGGGTCATATATGTGATGTGTGCAAAATTTTATAGAAGAATAATGTAACAGGTTTGCTGTTTTAGAGGAATTTTTGACATATTCTGTTGACAGAAATTACTGGGAAAATATCCTATTTCTTATGAAAACTTTGCCAAAAAAGCTCAGGAAAACTCCAATTCATACAGTGTCTTTTGAACTTCGGTTTCAAAGTGACATTCCTCGTGATGCAATTTTTGGAGTTTTTTTTAATCTAGTAAGGGACAAGTTTTCAGATTTCAGTAATTTACCAATAATGGAACTTCCTGATACTGTTCGACAAAATGATCCAAGTTTAAAGTATCAGCCATATTACCGGTTAAGCACTAAAGAGTATATTTTGCAGATTGGACCTAACGTAATTCTTGTTCATCCTGTTTCCTATATAAGTTGGCTGTCCTTGTTTGAGGAAGTGAAATACCTATTGAAGAAAATCTGGGACATTCAAGCTGTAACCAAAATTGACAGAGTTGGATTAAGGTATGTGAACATATTTCCTGCTTCCGATATATCTTCAAAGATTAAATTGGAAATTCAGTTTTTAGGAGAGAACCACTACAGTCAGAATTTGCATTTCAGGACAATGATTTCAAAAGGGATTTTTAATACAATTGTTCTGATAGCCAATAATGCATCCTTTATCCTTGAGGATAAAGCACTGTCAGGTTCATTAATTGATATTGATACTTTCTTTGAACAATCGCAGTTAGATATAGACAGTCTTTTAGAATCGGTGGACGAATCTCATAAACTGATAAAGACTATGTTTTTTTCTATTCTGCATGATAAATTCATTACTGAATTGGAACCGGAGTTTGAAAATGAATGACAGCACTAAAACTATTTGCCAAATGCTGCTTCCTGCATTCACTGCATCAGTTCTGAATTTCTCAGAGATCAGCTCTTTTGCGAACCCGTGCGACTATTCATCCAATAAAGCGCAGGATATTTTTGGCAGCAGCATTATTTTTACGGACAGTGATTCTGCTGCTCGCCCCGTTCCGAAAGTCAATACAGATGAAGAGAATTTTCAAACACTGAAATCTTTTTCCGAAAAACTGATCAGAGATTCGGTTGACTTAGATCCGGAAATTGCTCGGATAGTTCATGATAATTTTTATGATCTGCTATGAATTTAGAAGAAAATATATCTGTATATCTCCCAAAATATCTCTCTGCAGAATCCCAGGACGAATTATACAGTGAGTTGAAAAATTTTCCATCAAATGATCCAAATATTTTTTTCTCGACCTTGAACAGTTCTGCAATTTTTCAAGGTGATGCTATGAATGATTTTCCTCTGATTTCGCTGCCTGATCAGAGAGTAGAGAACTCTGCAGTATTGATTCTTTCCAATACCTGTGATACCGATCCGAGCAACTTCAGATTTTTTCCTAGCTTTCTTGTCTACTGTCCTTTAATAAAACTCAGCAAATATACTGCATTGCTGGAGAAGAATAATGTTTCTAAAGATAAAATTGATAATCATATAAAAGATATTAAAAATCAGAAAATTACACAAATTATGTTTTTCCCTAAAAGCAGATATTTAGAAGAGGACTATATTTCCTTTTTTGAGAGAATAAATCATATTTCCAGTCAATTTGTCAGCAGAGATTCTATAGAGTCACGCAGAATTTTCAGTTTAAGTAATTTTGGATTCTATCTGCTTCTGATAAAACTGTCTATGCACTTCACTAGAATACGTGAAGGCGTTGACCGAAGATCTGAACATTATTGAAGTATGAAATGCTATCTGGATGAATTAGGCTTGGAGGATGCGCAATGAGTAAAAGTATAGCAAGTATAATACCTCCCGATGATTCTGGGTCTGATTCATTTTCAAGATTTCATTATCAAGCACAGATTGCTTTACCTTTTTGTCTTTTCTGTATAACGAATCCTTCTATTAAATCCATAATTATGGAACATTTTGAAGATATAATTATTGAAGGGGAGAATGATTGGCGTTTTATCCAAGTGAAAACAAAAAATCCAGAACTAGGCACTTGGAAACTTACTGAAGTTATCGGAAAAAGCGGAGGGTTGAGAAGTTTATATAGGACATATAGTGTTATAAAGAAATTGTCTATCGACTATTCTTTGGAATTGCTACTAGAAGGGGCATTAGATAAAAAAGATGATATCAGTAATCTTAAAAATAATATAATAAATTATAATATTATTAAGAAAGTATGCTCAGCATTCAACACCGAAGCTAAAGAAGCCAATGAATTTTTATCGAAAATTATAATTTTGCCGTCTCCACCAAATAGACAGTCGATAAATGCTAGTAATAGAGATTTGATTCATTCCTTAAATGGTTCTCTGAATCGCAGTTCAATTATTAAACTTGAGACTAAATTGATTGATTCTATTGAAACTCGTATGCGAGCAGAACAGATAAAAAGGGAAGAATGGCCTGATTATCTGAATTCCAAAAACGCCTATAAAAATAATAAGTTTGATTTTAAGAGATTGACAAAAGATTCCCTTATTCAATTGACTGAAAACTTATTGGTAAAATCTAGTTTCCTTTTAGAAAGAGTTATGAATACAGCTTCAAATTCTTCTGGTTCTAATCTTGAAAGGAAACTGATAAATGGAGGTGCGACTCAAGAGATTATAGAAAATGCCAGCTTATTAAAAGCAAATATGCAAAAATATCTGATCGAAAAAAAAATCCAAAATCCAGCACATAAAGACCAATTTGTTTCAGATTTAAAAATTAGACTCAAAATTCAGGCTGATTCCAGGCTTTCAAAATATAAAGATATAGCGGATCCAGCGATTCAAATATGGAATGATTTGTTGGATGATTTTAACAAATCATCTCAATCAATCGATAAAAATAATGTATTAGAATCAGATCCTCTTTTACTTTTAGGTGCAATATGTGATTATGCTGATGAATGCTTTATAAATTTTGGGGGAAGCTATGAAGCTTGACTTGTTTCAGCCAAGTTTGGAAAGTGAAGCGCGCATATTGCTCCTGATCACCTCTTTCTCTAGTGCAAAAAAATTTCTTGAAGGAAGGACGAAATTAGCTAAACTAGATTTTTTGCTTCAATATTCAGAATACTTAATACGTATTTTGACTAAGCATAGAAACCTACCAATCGATGATATTACTAAGATCATTTCTCTAGAGACAAATATTGAAAGTAAAATGGTTCGATATAAATTTGGTCCATGGGATCCTTCTCACTATGCCATTATCGGAAGATTGGTTGGAAAACAATTAATTAGCTACTCCGATAAAGGATTTCAAACTACCGATAAAGGCATAAATATCAGTCGGAAAATAGCAAATGAACCCGTTTGGCAAGAAACGATTCGAAGAATTAAATTGTTGAAAAAACATTTAAACCTTAGTGGCAATGCATTAAAAAATTTAATCTATGAGTTTGTACCTGAGGTAACCAATGCTTCGTGGGGAGATAAACTATGATACTTAGAATTGAAAAAATAAAACTTCAGGGTACAAAAAGAGAAATTTCTTTTGACTCGGGGTTAAATATAGTTGTAGGTTCTATTGCAACAGGCAAAACAACTTTGCTTAGATTAATAAAAGCGGTATTGGGAGGTTCACTGGAAGATTTGCCGCCTGAAACGAAAAAAATTTCTAGTCTGGAAAGTATAATAAGCGTAAATAACAATTTATTTACGATTGTTAGACCATTCGTTTCGACTTCGACTGCACTTATTGATGTAGCAGGTGAAAAGGATTTTCTGCGACTGCCATTTTCCAAAAGAACGGAACAAAAAACAAAAACATATTTGAATTGGCTTCTTGATAAACTTGAATTACCTGCTCTAGAAGTTCCAGCATCATTGACAAAAATTGAGAGCGAGCCGACTCCGGTGACGATAAATGATTATTTATTTTATTGCGTTCTTACTCAGGAAGGCATTGGTACCAACGTCTTTGAACATAATCATCCATTCAAAGATATAAAGAGAAGATATGTTTTTGAAATCTTGTATGGAATATACGATATAGAAATGGCAAGACTGCAGGAAGAACTACGTAATGTTAAAAGTAAAATAAGAGTTCTATCAAATGAAACAGAATTTTTTAATAATTTTTTATCGAATACAGAATTGGAAAATAGAGCAAAAATAATTAAAGATTATCACGATATATCTCAAGGAATACAAGACTTAGAAAGACAATCAATAGAATTTAGCAAAAAAATCGAAAAGGACTCTGAAACTGAGGATTTAAATAAAAAATTATTTTCCTTGCAGGAACAGGCAAGAAAGGTAAATATTGAGTTAGTGAGAGAAGATGAGTCAATCAATGGACTTACCCTTCTATCCTCTCAGTTACAATCTCAATCAGAAAAAATTGCAAAGTCTATTACATCAAAAAAGCACCTTTCAGAGATTGATTTCGTTGTTTGCCCTCGGTGTGGCAATCAGCTAGACCAGTCTAGAGTAGATGATTCTCAATGTTATCTGTGCCTTCAGCCTTCTCGATCAGAAACTACCAGAGAAGAGTTGGTTAGAGAGCAACAAAGAATAGAAAGTGAAATTTCTGAAATATCTGATCTAATTGAATCCCGGAAGAAACGAATTGAATTTCTTCGAAAACAAATTTCCGAAATAAAGCAAGAGGAAAAGAAAATTCAGGAAGAATTAGATTTCAAATCATCCGCTTCTATTTCAAGCCAAATTGATACAGTATCTAAGCTAGCTGAAGAAAGAGCAACATTAAAAGAAAGAAAATTGAAGCTGGAATCTTTCTTGAATATCTTTAATAAGTTTGATAAATCAATTCAAGAATTGACGATTCATAAGACAAGAGAATTAGAATTAGAGAATCAATTAGAATTACAGAAGATTAAATACTCGGATTCAAAAGAAAAAACGAAAGCTTTGATTCGAAAGTATAATGCAATTTTAGAGAGTCTTAATCCTCCTGATTTTGGAGAGGATAAAGATAGTACCATAGATATGAAAAAATATTTACCAACTTTTCATGGGAGAGAGTTTGACAAATTAAGTTCCCCTGGGTTATGCACATTAGTAAATGTAGCCTATGCTTTTTCTCATCAAGAAACAGCTATCGATTTCAATCTCAAACTTCCAAGTCTTTTGATCATTGATGGCCTAAGCGAACACATAGGTGAATTTGGGTTAGATCCTGAAAGATTGAATTCTATTTATAAATACATTATAGATTTTTGTAATAAAAACAAATCTAAAATTCAAGTTATTATATTTGATAATTATATCCCTTCTTTTGCAAAAGAGTTTATAAAGTTGAATCTCACTGAAGATGAAAGGTTAATTATATGAAAATTCTGTTGATCAAATTGGATGAAGTTCTGAAGAAACTAGAAAGTGGTTCTAGACCTAAAGGAGGGGTTTCTTCTGAAACAGGAGATATCCCGAGTATTGGTGCTGAGCATTTGAACAGTGAGGGAGGTTTTAATTTTTCGAATATCAAAAAAATACCAATGAATTTCTTTAGCAAAATGAAACAAGGTAAACTCGAGCATCATGATATTTTAATCGTTAAAGATGGTGCAACTACAGGGAAGGTAAGTTTAGTTAAAGAAGATTTTCCTTTTCCTTTGGCAGCAGTAAATGAACATATCTTTGTATTGTCCGTTGATAATGAAAAAGCATTTTACTCCTACGTTTTCCATTTTTTAAATTCAGAGAATGGTAAAAAATATATTCTTTCAGATTTTCGTGGTGCTACTGTCGGAGGAATAAGCAGAAAGTTTACTTCCAAAATCCTCATCCCCCTCCCTCCCCTCTCAGAACAGAAACGTATTGCGGAAATACTGGACAAGGCAGATGAACTCCGCACAAAACGAAAACTTGCCATCGCAGAACTGGATACATTGACCCAATCCATATTTCTGGAAATGTTCGGCGATCCAGTGAAAAATGAAAAAGGCTGGAAAAATATTGATAAAATATCAAACGTTTGTGAGAAAATAATTGACTGTCCTCATTCTACGCCAAAGTATTCCAATGAAAAAACTCAATATTTTTGCATTCGCAGTTCTGATATACAAGAAGGATATATTGTATTTAACGATACAAAATATCTTGATGACAATGAATATAATCAGAGGATAAAAAGAGGAAAGCCTCAGAAAGGAGATATTATTTATTGCAGAGAAGGTGCTAGATTTGGAAATGCAGGACGTGTAATTGAGACTAGAGAAGTCTGTCTTGGACAAAGAATGATGCTGTTTCGGGCGGATGTAAAAAAAGTTATTTCAGAATATCTATGGCTTGTTCTTATTCATCCTTCCATGTATAAACATATCACTCAAATGGTCGGTGGATCCGCAGCACCGCATATAAATATAGGCGATCTGACTAAGATCACGATCCCCGTCCCACCCCTCGCTCTCCAGGAAAAATTTGCAGACCGCGTGGCCAGTGTAGAAAAACTCAAAACTCAGCACAAGAATTCCTTATCGGAACTCGATGCACTTTTTGCGACCCTGCAGGACAGAGCATTCAAGGGGGAGTTATGATTTTAGATTGAAGATCGCAGATCTCAGATCTAAAATCTAAAATCTCAGATCTAAAATCTAAAATCTCAGATCCAAAATCTCAGATCTCAGATCCAAAATCTCAGATCTAAAATCTGAAATCCATTTTTCTCTTTACAGAATTACTTAAATAATATATAGTGTTTCCGGAGGCTGATTATGCTGGAATTCAGATTCAATCCTGAAAAGACATTGGATGCAATTGCATTTCTTCTTTCCAAATCTCCATCCAAAGAACTTGGAGTTCTGCATCTGATTAAGATGCTCTATTTTGCAGACAGGGAATGTTTAAAGGAATACAGTTTTCCTATTACAGGTGATAGGCTGTCATCTCTTCCTTACGGTCCTGTGGTAAGCAGAACTTATGATATATTGAAAAGTCCTTCGATGGAAGAACCTTTTTCTGCGTATCTTGAAAAGAAATCTAAAAAAATTATCCTCAAACAGGAAAGAAAAATTGGAAAACTTTCAGAGGCAGAAGAGGATGTTCTGGAATTTATCCACCGCAAGTTTGCACATTTTACAGTTGCAAAATTGATTGATTACGGTCATAATCCAGTTTTTGTTCCTGAATGGAGTGATCCAGGCAATTCCAGCATCCCAATTGATGTAGAAGATCTTCTGAGTATTCTAGGTAAATCAGCCGAGGAAATTCGTGGAATTAAGGAGATCGTTCGGGAGCAGAATCAGGTTCAATCATTCTTAAAGAAATATGAAGCTTGAAGTCGGGGACACTTATTTTGATGCTTCCAATTCATCACAGATTCGGCATCTGTATTTTATCCTCGCAATTGATTCTGAGCTGGTGACAGCAGCAGCGGTCAATATCACATCCAACCGTTCCGACAAAGATCAAACGTGTATTATTCAGTCGGGAGAGCATCCTCGGATCACAAAAGAATCGGTCGTTTTTTTCAGAGAATCAAGGCTCTTGAAATATGAAATTCTTATGGAGGATTTACAGAAAGGTTTTTTGAAAAAATCAGTGAAGGCGAGTCCTGAACTGATGAATAAAATAATAGAGGCTTCGAAAATATCAAAGTTTATCCCAAAAGAAGTAAAATTTTTTATTATCGAGAATACTCCTCAAATCTAAAATCTAAAATCTCCCTGACTTGACATACAGCTCCAATCCCTGAACTTAGCCTTATGACTATTCGCGAAATCTGGACAGACATTGAACGTTTTCTGGAGAAAAATTCAGAATACCTTTTTTCTTCGCTGGAGGCAGGTGCTTCCGAGTCGGATGTAATTGAGTTTGAAAAACAGCTTGGATTCAGACTTCCGGAAGATTACAGAGAATCCGTTCTGATTCATGACGGAGATCTGTATCTTACAGACTATTCCTATATGAAAATAGGATCAGCTGCAAGGAAGTGGAAGTCAAAGACTGAATCGTTTCAGGAAAATATAAATAAATATCCTGTAGATAAATTGTATATCATGGACTGCGATATCGGAATCATTCAGAATGTTCCCTGGAGCAGAAACTGGATTCCAGTGCTCGAAGACGGTGGCGGAAACTGCATCTGCATTGATATGGAACCGGGTCCAAAAGGAAAGAAGGGGCAGATTCTTTTCTGGGAAAGAGGGACTGGCCCTGAAGCGTCCAATTTCAGTTCATTTGCAGAGTGGCTTTCTTCCTACAGAGATGATCTGTACAACGGAAAATACATCGTAAACGAAGAAGGATTTCTCGATGCAAAGGATTAATCTCTGATTGAAGATCTCAGATCTAAAATCTAAAATCGAAAATCGAAATTTTTCTCGATTTAAAACGATTCTCTTTTTATAGAGAAATATTATGATTGAAACTTCCGTTGAAGGATTGGCAAGAAAGCCCCTGTCTGCTGTATTTTCGTATCTATGGAATCTGGAGTCAATGACTGAATACAATTCCAGTGTAAAACATTCCAGAAGAATCCGTGATTCGGATACGGGACTGCCTGTATTTGAAATCAGTGTGGGATTTGAACTCTTTCAGTTGAAGAATCTGTACAGGGTGGAAAGTTTTGAGAAGGACAAATCGTTTACTGCCTCCTGCGAAAGTTCTGCCGTTTATTTCCAAGATCTTTATGAGTTTACCGAACATACAGATGGAACATTCATCCGAATCTCCGACAGGATGGAACTGAAGGGACTGTTGAAATTGGCAGAACCTGTTGTCAGAAATAATATGAAGCATCAGATGCAGGAAAATATGAAAAGACTTCTGCATATTCTGAATCAGGGAAATCAGTAGTATGCTTTTTTCAAGGAGTTATGATTTTAGATTGATGATCGCAGATCTCAGATCTAAAATCTAAAATCTCAGATCTAAAAGGAGGCCTGACTTGATTTTTGAAAGAAAGAAAAACTTTAAGCGTCCTACTCTCGAGGATCTGAAGAGTGTATTTGGAAATGACGTCTTTTCGCAGAGGATGATGGAACTGCATGTACTTCGGACATTGGAGAAGAACTGGGAGAAACTTGTAGGCAAGACTTTTTTGTACAATTCCTGGCCGACTGATTTCAATCAGGGTAGGCTGAAGGTGATCATCGCTCACGATTCCTACAGGATGGAGCTCGAATTTCTGAAGGCCATTTTTTTTCGAAATGCAAATTCGCTTTTTCCTGACTCTGTGATTGAACACTGGAGTTTTCGTCTCGGAAATCCTATGTCAGGAAGAAAAATTCCGGAAAAAAAGAAGCCGAATTTCACCGGAAAGGACGATCTTTTAAAGATTGCGGAAAACGAGAAAGACGATGAGTTTCGGAAAAAGTTAATTGAGTTAATAGGCCTGTTTTAAAGACTCATCCTATGAGTCAGGAAACATACGGTGCAGAGAAAATCAAAATTCTGGAAGGTCTTGAGGCGGTTCGAAAACGCCCGGGAATGTACATTGGAACCCAGGATGAGTCCGGTCTGCATAAGATGGTCTACGAAGTCGTGGACAACTCAGTGGATGAGGCAATGGCCGGACATTGTACTCATATTATCGTCAAAATCCTTCCCGGAAACATCATAGAAGTTTCCGACAACGGTCGAGGAATTCCAGTCGATATCCACCCGGAGAAAAAAGTCTCCACAATAGAGGTTGTTCTCACAATTCTCCACGCAGGCGGTAAATTCGAAAACGATGCCTATAAGGTGTCCGGCGGTCTTCACGGTGTGGGTGTGAGTGTGGTCAATGCACTTTCTGAATGGCTGGAAGTGGAAGTTCACCAGAGAGGAAATAAATACTACCAGAAATACTATACAGGTGTGCCTGACAAGCCGGTGGACATCGCAGGTCCTGCGTCTATGTCCGGAACCACAGTCCGTTTCCGTCCCGATTCCACAATATTCACAACCACCGAATTTCAGTATGATCTTCTGTCTTCCCGTTTCAGAGAAATGGCTTTCCTGAACAAGGGACTGAACTTAAGAATAGAGGACCACAGAAAGGAAGAAGTTCATTCTGACGAATTCTGCTACGAGGGCGGGATTGTTTCCTTTGTAGATCTTCTGAATCAGAATAAACACCCAATCCATGACAAGGTCATTCATTTTGAAAGATTGAAAGACGGATTAGTGGCAGAGATTGCACTTCAGTATGCAGACACCTATTCTGAAAACATATTCTGTTTTACAAACGCAATCAACAACAGTCTGGGAGGAACTCATCTAGAAGGATTCCGGACTGCACTGACAAGAACACTGAACGACTATCTGAAAAAGGATGTCAATCTTTCCAAAAAGCAGCCTCTCGGTCTTTCCGGGGACGACGTCAAAGAAGGACTGACGTCAGTGATTTCCATCAAGATCCCTCAGCCTCAGTTCAATTCTCAGACAAAGGAAAAACTAGTCAATGCGGAAGTCAAAGGACAGATGCAGACAATGGTTTCAGAGGGCCTGGTCAATTATTTTGAAGAAAATCCTTCCGTAGTCAAAAAGATTCTCGAGAAATGCATTCTTGCAGCAAAGGCCAGAGAAGCGGCCAGAAAGGCAAGAGATCTCACAAGAAGAAAGACTGTCCTCGAAGGAGGAGGTCTTCCGGGGAAACTCGCCGACTGTTCAGAGAAGACACCTGAAAAATCGGAACTCTTCTTAGTGGAGGGAGATTCTGCGGGCGGTTC
>JBPOJG010000067.1:0-20052 GCA_052033835.1 Spirochaetota bacterium | reverse complement strand
TCTGGACGGCAAATGCCGCATTCAACGGTGCAGAGAACATAGTGTTTTTCAGATACAGAACTGCCAGAACAGGACAGGAGCAGCTCTGTTACGGCATACTCGATCATGACAGGGGAATTACAGAAAGGTACCTGGAGCTGCAGAAGACAATCACTGCAATAAACGAAATTTCTAATGATTTCATCTCAGAAGATTATACTGCTGAAACAGCAGTGCTTTATGATATTGAAAATGTCAGAAATCTGAAATACCAGCCGATTTCGGAAGGTCTCACAGAAAATGTGAATGATTTTATGGACATCGGCTTTGATAAGGAATTTTTTACCTGGTATGCCGGTCTGAATATTTTAAATGTTCCGACTCATATTCTGCCGACATCCGGAACTGACCTGGAAAAATACAGGATGATTGTGCTTCCTCTTTACATTCAGACCGACACGGAGTTCGTAAAAAAACTCGAGAAATTTGTATCTGAGGGAGGAATTCTTGTACTGGGATACAGAGCCGGAACCAAAATGATGAACGGATGGATGACTGACGATGTGCCTCCTGGGCCTTTTAAAGAACTTGCCGGAATCAGAATCAGAAAATTCGAATCATTAGGAAAAAATACAATCAATATAAGTTTCGGCATCCTGAGCCATAAGACAGGAAAAATAGCTGAAATCATTGAACCGGAAACTGCAGAGGTTCTTGCCCGTTACAGAGCAAAGAATAAATTTTATCACGGACGCCCTGCAGTCACAGTCAATCAGTTCAAAAAAGGAAGAGTCTACTATGTCGGAACCTCACTTGAACCGGCTTCCTTTGTACATTTTTTCAGAAAGGTTCTGATTCGGGAAAAACTTCCATTCAGATTTTTAGGAAAAGATACTGAACTGATTAAAAGAAAGGGGAAAAAATCTGATTATGAATTTATTCTGAATCACAGCTCAAAGTCAGTCTTTGCAGGTTTTCAAAAATTGAAACCTTTCGAATTCAGAATCATAAAACAGGAGAAAATATATGAATCTAGATGATGCCGCTTATCTGAACGGATTCCTTCGCTCATATACCGGACACGGAAAAACGGATCACACCGTATTTGTAGACAATCTGAAAACTCCTTTTATCGTCCTTGACAGAAGATACGTACTGCCGTCAGTTCCTCTGATGGGAGTGGACAAGAATTCAGCCTTTCAGTTCCTGAATGCAGTAATTGAAAATTTTCCAGGTGCAATCCAGGGATTCCATGTACTTCCTGAAGCAAGACCCAAAAGAGACATACAGAAACTGGCACTCGTCAAACATTTTGAAGCAGATGAAAATCAGTTTATTTATATGATAAAATTTGAGACAGCATATCTGGGAGGCGCCTCAAAGGATGAGATCATAAGTCCGGCAAGACAGGATCATTCCGCCTCCGTTCTTACAGACAGAATATATTTTCATGCTAAAATATTTCCTGTAGAAAACGTAACATATACAGACAGACATATTTCTGATTTTGCAGTCAGACGGTTTGAGCCGAGCATTTATCAGCAGGCAGCCGGTATGGAGCCTAAGAAAAAAAACTATTCTGAGCTTTTTGATGAAATCGACTATTCAGAACTTCTCGGGCCGGTGAAGGAATTTCTCGGAATCAATGATGAAAACTGGAAACTGAAATCACTTTATGAACCGGTCTGGGTTGAACATATGAGTCTGGCAGTGCGGTTTCTGAATTTTCAGATTATGGAAAACACAGAGTATCTGAAAAGTTTCAAGGAGCTTTTTACAGTCTCTCACGGAAAAAAAAAATCAGGCCCGGGCAGTCCAGATTCAGCTGAGGAATTTTTCGGTGAAAAGGAATCTGAATCGGTTTCAAGAGCAAGAAATCTTTTCATAAAATGGCTGAACAGGCACAGTTTTGAAAGAACCAGATCCTCATCCGGAAATCCTGCATGGAAAATCATTATAGAACCATGAAAAGTGAATATTCTGATTTTGTCAGTTTCAGAAATCATCTGGCCGGATGCAGACTCTGTGAGAAGATGCAGGGACCTGTAATCATCGGATCTCTGGAAAAAAAGACGAAGATCATATCCATCGGACAGGCTCCAGGCATTCATGAAAAGGAAAAGATGATGCCGTTTTCCTATACTGCCGGAAAAACTCTTTTTAAGTGGCTGAACCAGGCGGGAATAGAAGAGACCGAATTCAGAAAAAATGTGAATATGTCTGCAGTCTGCAGATGTTTCCCGGGAAAGGAAAAAAGCGGAGACAGGAAACCGGACAGAAAAGAAATTCAGAACTGCTCCAGATACCTGGAATTTGAATTCAGATACCATGAACCGAAACTCGTCATTCCTATAGGAAAACTTGCAATTGAAAGTATTTTAGGAAACGGGAAATTCACATTGAAAGATGTCATCGGAAAAAAATTCAATGGAGAAAAATTCGGAATCAGCTTTGAATGGATAGCCCTTCCCCATCCAAGCGGTCTGAATGTGTGGAATCATACACAGGAAGGAAAAAGACTCCTGGAAAAATCAGTACAGCTGATATCTGTCCATGAAGAAATTCAAATACTGCGAAGGAATTTAAAAAAAGATTCCGACAATTGAAACATGGATTCTCTGTTTTTCAGTCTTATGCTCGTGCTTGCAATGTATCTGGTCATCAACTGGATCATTCAGACATTCAAGGATCTGATGACAAAACCCAATATGGATCAGATTAAAATTCCGAATGATATGAAAATATCCACAAATATCAGAAGAAAGGGATTTAAAGGATTCAAAGGAACCCTTGAAGTCAATTATACTCCAAAAATCAAAAGAGTGCATGAAATCCACGCATCCACTGAAGAGGAATTTGAAAGAAAGGTTCAGGAAATCATCGGAAAATATAAAATATAAAATTTATTAATACGCATTCTTGTTGATGAATCCTGTAAAAGGGGTCATCAGAATAATTTTAATATCGAAGAAAAATGACCAGTTTTCTATATAATATATGTCAGCTGCAACCCTTTCTTCAATCGATGTGTCGCCTCTGAGTCCCTGCACCTGCGCCCATCCGGTAATTCCGCCTTTTACTCCGTGCCTTCTCATGTACTGAGAATATTCAGTCCTGAACTGATCCACAAAATGAGGTCTTTCCGGTCTCGGTCCGACTACAGACATATTTCCCCGAAGAACATTGAAGAACTGGGGAATTTCATCAAGAGAAGTCTTTCGGATGATTCTGCCGATGCTCGTCACACGAGGATCATCCTTTGTAGTCCAGACAGTGTCGGAGGCAGTTTTTTCCTGAACAATCATGGAACGGAATTTGATCATCCTGAATTTCCTGTGATCAAGCCCAATCCTTTCCTGAAAAATGAATACAGGGCCTTTCGATGTAATTTTAATGAAAAATGCAATCAGTATATATACAGGGGAAAAGACAAGTATGAATGTAAGTGAAAATATTATATCAAAAATCCTTTTCAGAAAAAGATTGTAACCGTATCTGACAGGAATATCGCGGATGGAAATGACAGGTATTCCGTCCATCCCCTCCACCCTTCCGCGAGCAGCAATGAACTCGGTGAATCCGGGAACAATCTTCAGTTCAATTCCTTCCCTGTCGCAGAGATCAATCGAATCCTTGAGATGATTCCGTTCATTCACTCCAAGTGCATAAATCACAATATCCGGTCTTTCCCTGCCCAGAACATCTTCAAGATTCTGCATTGTTCCGAGCACCGGATAAGAAAGATTTTCGGAGATTTCTTCAGCGCTTACGAATCCTGAAATTTTATATCCGTACAGAAGGTGTTTCGCCACAATGTCTCTGATCTTCAGAGCATTTTTCCCAGTCCCGAGAATAATCATTTTCCTGAGATTGTATCCCTTTTCCCGAAGACGCATTAAGATATATCTGAAAATATAATGAACAATCGCTGTCAGAAATATATTGATAATCGTGAAATATATAATTACGAGTCTTGAAAAACTGACCTCTCTGAAAAAAAACAGAAGTGCAAGGATCAGCACAAGGTTCAGAACAACTCCAGTGGCGATGGAAAAAAATTCCTCCATCGCAGAAAGCCCCCTTCGCGGATGATACAGATCCACTCCGAGAAATGCAAGGATCTGAGTTCCCGACAGAAGCGCTCCGAGCAGAAGATAACTTTCTGCACTCAAATACCGGAGAAGATTTCTATCCGGATCCTGAAGAAAATAACGCACCGAAAATGCTGCACCGAAACTGAGAGCAGCAATGAAAAAATCCATAAAGATGAAGATCAGTTTGAATGTCTGGTTTCTTTCTTTCAGCATATCATTGTGCCGTAACCGAGGATCTGAATCCCGCATCCAGAGGACGTTTCCTGAATCTGTACAGCCTTGCCCTTGCCTGATTGAGAGTCGGATCTTCTGAACCGAGTATATTTGTAAGATTCAGACCGAAAAAAACGGACTGATCATAGAAAGTGATCTGACTGTCGAACGTCGGTCCTCCCGGAAGAGCGCGAAGATCGCTCACATATCCCAGCCTGAATTCGAAATCATGCAGATTCCATTTTGCAACTATCATATTCCTGTAAGTATTGAATGCAGAATTATTTTTCCCGTAGGAACCGTTAAGCCCCGTACTGTTGACAGCGTCTTGAACGGGACTCACAGGCTGATATGTATTTGTCTTCATAAAATCAGCAATGACGTAAGGATCCTGCCCGTTTCTGTAAAACCCCTGATACCCTACCTGATCAGTATATCTCCACGGCTGAGTCAGACGCGAGTCGCTTTCAAATTCAATTCCAAAATATCTTGTAATCTGAATATCCGTCTGAAAATAAATTCTGTAATTGTCGAGAGAACCGCTTCCAAAAGTGGACGGTCTTCCGTTGATATAATTCAGATTGGAAGGATCACTGATATTCGCCGTATTCAGATCGTACGCTCCCAGATTTCTCATTGCAGTATGATTGTATACATGATAAAAACTTCCTCCAAGTTCCAGACTCTTTATGTTTCTGATGAACCAGAATGAAAATCCTCCCATCTGATATCCCAGAGATGCATTGTTGTACAGAGGACGTTTCTGTGCAGTATGATATACATGATCATTATTTAAAAATATACCGGAAAAAAAACTTCTCTGTCTTTCAAGAAGAGTTGACCTCTTTTTGCTGAAACCGTCATAAAAATCATAAAAAGTACCCAGTCTGAATACGGTAAAATACCATCTTTCCTGCGAGGAAGGACCCTTGTACTGATCGGAAAACTGTCTGAGATCTCTGATTGTTCTGACGGACATTTCAAAATCCTCAAATGCATTGCTCTCGACTGCAAACTCCAGTTCATGCTGTGCATCCTTTCCATCCTTGAGAACAGGCTCCGCCAATTCCCTTCCGCTCGCCAGAATTCTTCTGTATGTAGTGGAAAAAAGAAGTGCAGGAACTCCAAAACTCAGCCTGTGATTCTGTCTGAGAAATTTATAAGAATCTCTCTTGTATGCTCTCTCGAGAGACAGTTCTCCGATGTTTGAGGAATTCGAAGTATTGGAAAGATCAGAATTTGCTCTTTCCATTGACTTTTTCTGGAAGCCCCCGTAAATGCCAGGACTCAGAGTCACATAACTTCCGAAATTCAAATTCGTTCTGAATCCGGTCTCCATATTTGTAGTGTATTCAGTTCTGAGAAGATTTGCTTTGTACTTTCCGTAAGGATCATCTATTATAAGCGCTGATGTGGAACCTGCAAGAGGAGTTCTCACAGGACCCCCGTAAGACCGGACAACAAGATTCATCAGATTGACATCCCAGTATACAGGAGCATTAAAATAGGGAAGATTTGCAATATGGGAAGAATTTCTGATCTGAGTTCTGGGGAGTTCGTCACGAATAGGAAAAAAACCGGATCTGTCTACACCGTTCGAAGCATTGTTCAGAAAATAATAGGTCTGTGTTCTCCGTGCCGCCACATTGATCGAAAGATCCCCCCTGGTCTCTGTATAGTCGGCATTCCATATCAGGTTTGACCTGAACAGAGGATTTCTGGAAGTTCTGTTTGTGTAAAGTGCCTGAAGAGTGTTTCCCGGATCATAACGAAAACCGTATTCATAATCAAATCTGGGGTTTGTATAGTTTTCATATCTGATCTGCAGATTTCTTGTGCCGTCTCCTGCAACATTATTGGACTTCATATTTGCAATCAGATTGCCCTTCCACCAAGTTTCATTCTGCCGGCCTACATCAGGAAGTCTGGATGTTGTGACACCGTTCGCAAGTGCAATATCCTGGTATCGGACGCATTTTCCTCCGACATAAGCACAGGCATCTCCTCTGTCCACCTGATTCGTAGTGACAATTTCATTCTGACCAGGAACAAGAAAGCGGTCAAGTTCTCCGAATTTTCCGGGAACATATCCTGCATATCTTGTTGCAAACTGGTATTTATGATAATCGGCAACACCAAGATCCAGATTGTAATTCAGATGAGGACTGACTTTCCAGAATTCAAACCCTGCATGATACCCTGTGATCTGGTAGACATCCAATTTTATCTTTCTGCCTACAGGCATCAGAAGAGAAGGAATTGCAGTCGGATCAGACCATTGATAAGAAGTCTGCAGAAATTTTCCCTGGGTTCTGTTCTGACCGAACTGCACCATCCAGCCGCTTCCCAGATTGGAACCGAAGAAAAGAGGTGTCCAGAAAATCGGAGTCGCTCCCACTTTCAGAGAAAGGTTCGTTGCCACTACACTTTTGTCTTCATATACAAAGATCTTCTTTGCTCTGAAACTGTAATGAGGAACTTCTGCATTGCAGGTGGTGAAATACCCCATATCCAGAAGATATTTATTTTCATCTACTTTCTTGATTTTTTTACCTACAAAATATGTCGGGTGAAGAGTTGCCCTTGTTTCATAAATAATCCCTCTGTCAAGCCTGATATCATAAATAAACTTATCACCTTTGACTTCCATAGGACCGTTCTTATAGACAATACCGCCCTCTGCATAAATTTCATTTTTCTTTGAGTCGACTGAAATTGTTTCTGCTGAAAGACTTCCTTCTGCAAGTTTGATTCTGACATTTCCCCGAAGGACAAGAACTCCTGATTTTGTTTTGTCCATCGAAAGATACTCCCCTTCAGATGCATTTTCAATGATGAACGGAGCCTGTTTATTTTTGTCCTGAAGAGCGGGATTCAGATCTTCCTTGACCGGTTCTTCCTTGTCTGCACCTATCGCATCTCGGAGACGAAGTCTTTTTGCATATACGGAACCGGAAGTGGAAAGCCCCAGCTGAAAAAGATAATCATCCACTTCCCTGTCGGAAAGATCTTTCAGAATTTTACGCAGAAGTTTTTTCTGAGTTTCAGTGACCCCCGGTTTTTTCGGCTCATCTTTCGCGGAAATATTTTCCTGACCGGGCAGAATCTGTCTGATCAGATCGGACTGATCAGTCTGAGGTGTGCCTTGTGCAGAAACTCTGTCAGCAAATGACAGACTGAAGACAAAAAGAAGTATGATTCGAAAGAGCTTCAATACCGACAGATTATAAAAATGGAATGATTTCTTTTTCTATTTCTTCAGGAAGAGCTTTGGGAGAAAATCTCTTAACCGTTTTTCCGTTTTTATCTACAAGAAACTTCTGAAAATTCCATTCTATATTTCCGTCAAAGCCGGGATTTGTTTCAGGAGATGTGAGATACTTGTAGAGTTCAGACTGGCCTTCACCGTTCCGAACTTTTACTTTTGAAAACATAGGAAATGTGACATTGTAATTTAACTCACAGAACTGGATAATTTCCTCTTCAGTCCCAGGTTCCTGCTTCAGAAAATCGTTGCTGGGAAAACCTAAAATGACAAAACCTCTGCTCTGATACTTTGCATAAAGTTCCTGAAGACCTTTGTACTGAGGGGTCAGACCGCATTTGGATGCAACATTCACAATCAGTACAGTGCTGCCTTTATACTCACTCAGGTTCCTGCTGTTGCCTTTTATATCCTTTACTTCAAACTGCAGCGGCTCATTGGTCATACAAATTCCTTAAAACAAATTCTCTGGATATGCTGAAAAATTGTCTGTAAGAGTCAACGGAATATTCTTACCGCCAATGAGACTTCAGCCGATTTTTCTCTGCTTTTCTTTCGGAGCTCTCTTGCTTTTGTAATTGCTGATTTCGTTTCCGGTGACCTTGCTCATCAGAAGTTTTCCCATCGAAACATCCAGGCTGTGCCCTGCCTTCGATGCAATGATATGGCCGATGATCGGTCTTCCTGTAATGGAAAGATCACCGATCAGATCGAGAATTTTATGACGCACGCATTCATTCTGGAAACGGAGAGATTCATTCAGGTAAGTGTCATCAGAAAGCACCACCGCATTGTCCAGAGAACCGCCCAGAGCAAGTCCCCGAGACTGAAGTGCCTGTACATCCCTCAAGAAGCCGAAAGTCCTCGCTGGGAGGATTTCAGACTCGAGAATCCCCCTGTCCAGATCAGTTGTAAAGCTCTGCCCTTTCAGAAGAGGATGATTGAAGTCAATATGGTAAGTTACTTTTAATGTATCATTAGGGAGGATGATGATGTATTTTTCTCCGTCCATCACCCAGAGAGGATTGATCACTCGAATCGGTTCTACAACCTCATCAAATTCTTCAAAATTGGACTTGTCAATTGCTTCGAGAAAAGGTTTGGAGGAACCGTCCATGATTGGAATCTCAGGTGAATCAATTTCCATAAAGAGATCGGTAATGCCTCGGGTAAAAAGGCCAGCCAGAAGATGCTCCACTGTCTGCACAATATTTACACCGTCACCCAGAGTGACTGCATTGCTTGTATCTACTACCGTATCGAGTGCTACCGGAATTTTGAACTGTTTTGCCCTGTTCTGATTTGATACAAAAACAAGCCCTGTTCCAGATTCTGCCGGAAAAAGATTCAGATTCACTTTCTTGCCTGAGTGCAGGCCTATTCCTGAAAGTCTGATATCTGATTTAATTGTTCTTCTGTTTCCTGTTAACTCTGTCATAGATTCCTCTGTGCCTTACCAAGCAAGCTTCATGCCAATTTTTAAGTGAAAAACGGCGAAAAATGACCGTTTTCACCCCTCAAAACCTCACTTTCTGCGTTGTTTATAAAAACAGGCGTGGTAATTTTGCAACACTGTATCAATTTTAATACACTAAATATATGTAGGGTATTTAAAAATAACCTAAAGAACACTCAGCAGGTCGGAGAATTTTTTCAGTTCGATTTCCCAATCAGGAACTTCACCCGGATTCGCATGGCCGTAAGAACAGTATGCAAATTTTGCTCCTGATTTTCTCGCTGCTTCCCAGTCAGAATATCTGTCACCCACCATCAGAATCCTTTCCGAAGGAACATTGTATTCTGTTGAATATTTTTTTACAATGTCTCCTTTTTCCAAAATTCCCACCTGGTCAATAACTCGGACAGGAAGAAAAAAAGGCAGTATCTTAGAGTAATTCAGAATGGAACTCACATAGGCAAGTCTTCCGTTTGAAGCGGCAGCAATTCTGTATTTTTTAGAAAGGGAACTGACTGTACTGTAGACATCCGGGTAATAATGTCCTCCGCCAGAATCAATCTTCTCACATAGAAGAATGAGAACATTGTCCGAAATAGAATCTCTCTCTTCGAGTGAAAGTTCAGGAAGGAGATTTTCAAAAATCTTTCGAACCGGTTTTCCTACTTCATTCAGTATTTGATTTCTGTCAGGAATTCGGACATTTTTACTGTTTTCTGCAGAAAACTTTTGAATGGAAAGAACATAAGTATCTAGGATGATTTCTTCAGAAGAAAAAATCGTTCCATCAATATCAAATGCTATAATGTCAAACTGTAAACTGTTCACTTGGATAAGAAATGAGTCAGTTCCAATGCGATCTTATTGATTGCATAATCCATATACGCCGGATCTTCTATTTTCTTTTTGTAAGCAGCAAAAACCGGTTCTGAGTTATTTTTCTGCGAACCTCTTTTTCTGATCATGATCGGTTCCGGTCTGATATTTCTTTCAGAGATAGAATCTATAATACTAAGATTTGCCATAAGCTGTTCCCGAAATCTCTGTCTCCAACAATTTTTTTATATCTTCTGAAAAAGTTTTCCCAAAAAAAAATCTGTCAGACTCTCAGAGTAAATCGGTAAAAAACTCAATTCCATCACCGGCCACATACAAGAGGCAAATATTCACCAGATAATTTTCTTCCGGAATCTTTCTGGTATAGAAAAATGATTTTGCGAGGAGTTTCATTTTGGCAATTTTTCTTTCAGTCATCACTTCCAGAGGATGAACAGAAGAATTACGCCACGATTTCACTTCAATGCAATAGATCATTCCCTCATAGAGGGTGACTATATCCAGCTCTCCCAGTTTAGTTCTGTAATTTCTTTCTAAAACCTGATGCCCTTTTCCAACCAAAAAATTCAGAGCTTCTCTTTCGCCCAATTTTCCCTTTTCAGTATTCAAGTGCTTCAAGCCAAAACTTTAATTTGATTATCGGTTATCTCATTTTTTTTTTAGAAAATTATCTGTGGAAAAGAAAAAAAGTTCAAGTTAAAAAAGAACAGATCCGAATTATGTCTACTTGGTAATCTGCCCGATCAAATTTCCGTCAATTGACTTGGAGATATAGACTGTATTGTCATTGAGAAGATTGACAAACCTTTCTTTCTTTGTAATTTCACCGCCCGCTTCCTTCACTATGATCAGTCCTGGACGGAGCATTTTAGAAAAATTGGCTTCGAGCACCTGAGCAATTGAACCGTCAGAAAGTTCCACATAGGAACCTACAGGATACATTGCAATCTTGTTCAAAAACATCCTGAGAAGATTCAGATCAAATCTGTTCATAACGACACTGATCATCGTCTTTAATGCTTCGTATGGCTGAAATTTGCGCCTCCATGGCCTGTTGGATACAAGTGCAGAAAAAGTATCGGCAATGGAATAGATACAGGAAGCTTCCTCAATTTCATTTTTCTTCATCTTCTGAGGGTAGCCGGTACCGTCAAAATTTTCATGATGCTGAAGGGCAACGAGTGCGATATTGTTTTTCACTTTATAGTTTTTTGTAAGAATCTGGTAACCGAAAAGTGGATGCTTTTTGACAACCTTGTACTCTTCCTCATTTAAGGTTGCAGTTTTTTCTGAAATATAACCTGGGATCTTGGACATTCCTACATCTGAAAGAAGACCTGCCATTGCAAGATCCACCATTTTAGGTCGGGAATAGTCCATTGACATTGCAATCAGAAGAGAATAAAAAGTGGCCTTCACTACCTGGTTGTAAAGATAATAACCGTCTAAAGAATAATTCAGAAGCATAAATGAGAAGTTTGGATTTGCTCTCACATGATCCGTAATCTGCTCAGCAATTGACCGAATCTGATTCAGTTCAATCACCTTGTCTTCTGCCACCTTTCTGTACAGTGTCTGCACTGCATCAAAGGAGTCCTTGTAAAGCCTTACAAACTCATCTTTGTTTTTCTGGAGGATATGAAAAGAATTTCTAAGGGCCGCTGTCGCAGGATCTTCGTTTGCACCGCCGGCAAAAACCGGTATATCCTTCGGTTCTTCCGTTACAATCTCCCCCAAAGTCATCACCTCTGCAAACCCAAACTTGGAAAGCCTGGTTATGTCATTTTCAGAAATTGGTACAAGGGCATTAATAAATATATTATCCCTGTCTAACAGAAGAGGTTTAGAAAACCTCATTCCCACCTGCAGTTCCGAGACCTTAATGATTCTCATAATTCAATATAGATTTCCAGTTAGACAATGTACCTAACGATGCTTGTCTGGCAATTCTTTTTCTAGTTTCCAGATAAAAGCGAAGATTTTTGCAACAGCCTCATAAATCTTAGGCGGTATTTCCTGTCCTTCCGGAATCTGGATTAAAAATTCAGCCAAATTCTTATCCTTCTTGACAGGAATATCATTTTTTTCAGCCAGATTTCTGATCATATCTGCCAAAAGACCTGTTCCGCCGGCTAGTATGGTAGGTGCATTGTCTTTTTCTGGATCAAATCCGAGCGCTACGCTGATTTTTTCAAAATTCTTCATTAGGCAGTATAATCCAAATTCAGTATGGAAAACTCCTTTTTGTATTCAATTCTAAGTGATTCAAGACTCAATCCGGAAGAATCAAAGATCTTCTCAAACTGTTCCATTTCGGCAATAAAGAACATATACGTAAGTTCATCATGAATGAACCCATTCAATGCGAGAACATCCGATTTTTCATTTTTCCAATGAAATACGAAATCCAGTCTTCCTGACTTTTTACCTTCATAATTCAAAAGAAGCATACTTACTTTTTCATCTTTTTTTACATAAACTTCTGATTCGGAATCCGCAATTTTCCAGAAGGAATAAAAAACTTCCGGTGACCAGTTCAGACTGGGGAAAAAAGTCTTCAGCACTGAGTATATCTGACCCTCTGCTACTTTTGAATGAGACTCACGAAGAAATTCGGAAACCGTACCCTTGTAATTGTGAAGCTCTTTTTTTTCAGAGGTGTTTCCCTTTGTAAATACCCTGTCCAGGATTTCCAGATCCCAATGCTGATCCTTCGCCTGTTCCGCACGAAGTTTTACTGTTTCCCCTTTATGAAGATGAACTTCGGATTCCAGCCTGACTTCTCCCTCTTTTCCATCGAGGATATAGAGATGATTTTCCCGCCCCTTCACCTCGAAGAACGATATTTTTCCTGATTTCAAAAAATCAGGGAAAATTTTTTCCTTCGGCCAGAGCACTCTTAAGAGACTTTCTGTTTTTGTGACTCTTTTTATTTCTCCGGGAATAGCCATTGCTCCTCCAGAACCGATTTCAGAAAGGTTTTACGGTGGTATCTGCAGACTCCAATTTCTTCAATCTTTCGCATATGATCCTTAGTTCCGTATCCTTTATTTTTCTGAAATTCATAATCAGGATATTTGTCAGCAATTTTTTCGAGCAGTCTGTCACGTTTCACTTTTGCAATGATGGATGCTCCTGAAATCGAAGCAATCCTTTCATCACCTTTAATGTAAGACTTGTACAGGAATTTTTTCTCAGATTTAGAAAATTTTTTTTCAAAATTGTAGTTCCCGTCAATCAAATAAAATGCCCGACGATCTGCAAACTTAAGGGTAAGCTTTCTGATTCCTTGGAAAATCGCATCTGCAATTCCAAAACGGTCAATGTACAGATTTGAAATAAAAATATGGCTGTAAATTACGTTTTTATCTTCAGTAAGGTAGGTGTATAATGTATTTCTTTTTTTTTCGGAGAGTTTTTTGGAATCGTTTAAATCTCTGAATTTTTCAGAAAATTCTTCTGAATGTAAATAATCAGGATTAAATGAAAGACAGGCAATGGATAAAGGTCCCGCCACAGGACCTCTTCCTGCCTCATCAATTCCGAAAACTTGAAAGTCATTATAATGACTTTCAATGTTTTCAAATTTATTTTGAGACAACTTCCTTGATTTGGAAGTTTATGCTTGAGCCGGTGTTTCTGCTGCAGCCGCTGATTTGACTGCGGCTTCTGCTTTTGCAGCTTCTCTTTCTTTTTTCTTCTCAGCCTGAACAATAGCCTGTCCGCCTCTGAGTTCTTTGATTCTTGCAGTTTTTCCTGTTCTCTGTCTCAGGTAGAAAAGCTTCGCTCTTCTTACACGACCTTTTCTGACAAGTTCAATCTTTGCAACTCTAGGAGAATAAAGAGGGAAAATTCTTTCTACACCTACATCATAAGAAATTCTTCTCACAGTAAAAGACTTGTCATTCATCTTATTTGCCAATGAAATCACAGTTCCTTCATAGACCTGAATTCTTTCTTTTCCAGATTCCAGAATTCTGTAATGAACTTTCACTGTGTCGCCAATTCCAAAATTCAATGTTCTTCTTTTATAGTCTTCTTCGAATACTTTTTCGATCGCGTGATCCATTTTTTTGTCCTTTTACTGTTCAGCCATCGAGGCAATCAGTGTATATCAGTATTATTATTCAGAAAAATCTGAATTTACTGAGAGTTTTTTCTATGGCTCTCATTCCATTTTTTTATCTCGGCATGATTCCCGTTCAGAAGTACTTCTGGCACTTCCCATCCTTGATAGATGGACGGTTTTGTATACTGAGGATACTCCAACACGCCCTCAATATTATGAGATTCATCCTTCAGAGAACCCAAAGAATCCCCCATAAATCCAGGCAGAAGCCTGAAAACTGCATCAGCGATGCATAAGGAAGGTAAATCTCCCGACGATAATACAAAGTTTCCAAGACGCAGTTCCTCGTCAACTAGGTTTTCTACCACACGATGATCGATTCCTTCATAATAGCCGGAAATGAAAGTCAAAATTTCTTTGGAAGAAAATTCAAATGCTTTGGATTCATTGAACAGTTTTCCGCTCGCCGACGGATAAATCACAGTCCCCTTCTTGTCTCCGAGAAAGTTCAAGGCTTTATGAACCGGTTCCGGCTTGAGGAGCATTCCTGCACCGCCCCCATACACTGTGTCATCGACTCTTCCCCATTTGTCTCCAAAGTCTCTGAGGTTCACTACGTTGACAGAAAACACACCTTTTTCAATCGCTCTTGCCTGCAGGCCTTCTGCAAAATAGGATTTAATCTTTTCCGGAAATAGAGTGATAAAATTAATCAGCATTCAAAAAATCGTTCCAACCGATAATTTCAATCTTTCGGTTCCCGATATCAATATTTCCGACATACTTATCAATGTACGGAATCAAGATTTCTTTTCCATCCTTTTCAAATACGAGGATCATATGAGCAGGATTGTCCAGAACATCTGTCAGTTCAAAACCGGAAATTTCTTTCCCATTTTCATAAGGAATACATCCGACCAGTTCAAACAGGAAAAACTCCCCCGGTTTTCTGAACTTTTGCAGTTCCGATACAGGAAGATAGATTTCTTTCCCAGTCAGTTTTTCTGCATCCTCAATGGTAACAGTACCTTCGAGAAGTGCAATGACAACATTCCCTTTGGTGCCGTGAACTGTGATTTTTTTAGATTTAAAATGAGATGACTGCTGCAAAAATACATACTCCAAATCAGGTGCTGATTCAGAGAGTATTCCGCCAGAATGCAGTATCTTGACGAGGCCTTTCAGTCCAAAAGAGCCTACAATTTTTCCTATAGAGATATATTTTTCAGTCAATGATCTCTAAAGAATAGTTCTTGCCTTCTTTTGCGCCTATTGTAGAAACTAAGGTTCTGAGAGACTTGGCAATTCGTCCATTTCTTCCAATGACTTTTCCCAAATCTTCCTGAGCAACCCGAATTTCCACAGTTACATTTTCTTCACCGGATATTTCCCTGATCTGAATTGCATCAGGTTTATCTACCAGGAAAGAAATCGTATATTTCAGGAAACTTTCTGCTGCCATTTACGCTTTTTTGGAAGCTTTTTTGGGAGCAGATGCTTTCAATACACCAGCCTTGACAAGCAAAGCCTTGACTGTCAGTGTAGGCTGAGCACCTTTTTGCAACCATGCTGAAGTCTTCTCTGAATTCAGAATCACCTGATCTTTTTTGTTAATGGGATGATACTGACCAATAATCTCGATGAATCTTCCGTCTCTAGGAGACTTGCTGTCAGCCACCACAATTCTGTAATGAGGGGAATTTTTAGTCCCCGTTCTCTGCAATCTGAGTTTAACCAAACCTGTAAACCTCAAAAAAATATAATTACTTCCAGAAAATTTTTCGGCACGTTTTGGTCAACAAAACTATGAAAATTGTTTACCTCTGAAAAGCCTGAGGAATTCTGAACCGAGATGAGTTATGAACTTTATACCGAAGCAGCCCTGAAAAAAGCGATTCCTAAGACAAAATTCAAAAAAGGGGATCTGGGAACAATCATAGAAATAGAAAAAGATTCAGAAGGAAAATCTGTATTTCTGCTCGAGTTTTTCTCTGTAACAGGACAGACTCTGGGAACTTTTCAGGTTTCTGAAGATCTTATTGAACCGCTTCGCGATGACTGTATCGTAAATATGAGAAAACTATGAAACTTTTTTCAAGGCATATAGAAGGAAGAGGAAAGGATATGATTGTCCTTCATGGACTTTTCGGTTCTTCCAAAAACTGGCTTTCCTGCGGCAAAAGACTTTCTGAAAAATGGAATGTACGTCTTCTGGATCTTCGAAATCATGGTGACTCCCCCCATTACGCGACACACTCTCTTCTTCTGATGGCAGAGGACATTGCTGAATATATCAGATCTGAAAAACTCCATAATCCGATTTTACTGGGACACTCAATGGGGGGCCTTGCTGCAATGAAAACTGCCCTGCTCTTTCCGGAATTGCTGGGAAACCTGATCATTGTTGATATTGCTCCGAAAAATTATTCATTCAGTCACCAGAAAGAATTTGAAGCACTTCACCTGAATGTGGAAAGCAAAAAAAGCAGGCAGGAGATTGATGATGAAATGAAAAAAATTCTTCCGGATGAATTTACAAGACAGTTCCTGCAGATGAATCTCGAAAGAACTGATACAGGCTTCAGATGGAAACTCGGAATTCATGCACTGGAAACAAGCACTCACTCAATGGAACTGGATTTTCCTGAGTCTTTCAAATTCGAAAATAAAGCACTTTTTATATTTGGTGAAAAATCGGAATACAATACAGCAGACGTACCCGGCCTAGTCAGTAAATTTTTTCCAAACTCGGAGATGAAAACCATCAATGGAGCAGGTCATTATCTGCATTATCTGAACACTGATGATTTTATCTCTGCTGTAATGGATTTTTCAGATTGAAGATTTTCTTCCGAATTCTTTTTTTATTCAGCACTGCACTGTTTTCCGAGTCAAAGGAAAAGAATCCGGTCCTGGAATTCGGAGCATTCACTGTTCACATTGAACAATATGAAAATGAAAATGCAGATATAAAATCCAAAATCACAATTGAAGAAAGACTCACTAGGAAAGTTTTTCAGGAATTTCAGCTGGCAGACATTATTGCAAGTCATGTAGTGAAAAAACACGGGAACGGAAATATTCTATTTTTGGAGACGTATCTTCCCAGTGAGCGGAATACAGGGAGCCGACTGAAATACATTATCGAAAATCCTGTTAAAATGAATATACGCAAGATTGATGAAGCATTCAAGGATTATCTGATACTTGATCTGGGAAAAGACGGTTATCAGGAAATTATTTTTCTGGATTACAGATATACGACACTTGTTCTGGACGACTGCATTGACATCAGTCCGAACGATGATCCTTCCTGGCCGGCAGGTTTTCTACCGAACCTGTATGTATTTCATTCCAACAGATACGTTCCATTGAAACTTCCTGATGCTAAACCTTTTTTTCAGGCATATCTGAAGGAACTGGAAGCCTATTTTCTCGAAACAATGGAAAATGATGCGCTTACACTGAAAGACTTTATTCATTATTATTTTACTTCATCCAAAGTGAAAATGGGAAAAAGAGCGTTGAAATTCATCAGATCAATGGACAGAAAAATTGATTTTTCCTGCAGAGAAATCAATGCTAAATCTTCAGAAGCTGATCCGATCAGAATCGAAATGAATCTTTACGATTTTATCCGCAAGTATAGAAAGCAGTTTAAATAATTCACCTTACGCAGGTGAGGCGTTTTTGAAGTTTTGCCTGCCGGCGGCATTTCTTGGGGCTTCCGCCCCAAACCCCGTTTTTACTGGTCTATTCGATTTTCCTAATGCATTTATAAAATTACAGATTCTATACCTCATATCCTTTTTGCGTAATGTGAGTAAATAATTCACCTTACGCACTTCGTGCTGCAGGTGAGTTAAACAATTCTGGACTTTCTGAAAAAATCAATCCTTTCCTTATTGTATCCCAATTTCATTAAAATCTCATCCGTGTGCTCGCCGTGTTCAGGAGGAAGAGTTCTGTTTTCGCTTCCTCGAAGAAAAGGAAAAGGGGAACCTGTCTGAAATATTTTTCCATACTTCTGATGTTCCATTTCAAAAACAAGTCCCCTTTCACGGAATACTTCTGAACGGACAGCTTCATCCAGATTCAGAATCGGAGAAAGACATGCCTCTGAATTTTCAAAAATGGTTTTTAGAGATTCATAATCCTGTTTCAGAAAATACTCAGAAAGAAAAGATTTCCATTCAGAAAAATTTTTCTCGGCGAGAGGAAGTTCTTCTAGTTTCTTTTCCTGTCCGGCGGCACGCAGAAAACATCTGAAAAATCTTTCTTCCAGCGTTCCTAAAAAAACAAATCTTTCATTTTTTACTTTATATATATTATAATTAGGAAGTCTTCCTGAAAGAAGTTCATCCCCTCTTTTGGGAACAATGCCGGTGGAAAAATAAATCCCGAGATACAGGGAAAGGAACTGCAGCGAGGACTCCATCATGGAAATATCCACATTCATTCCTTTTCCCGTCTTTGCCTTTCTGTAGAGAGCCGCAAGGATTGCAGAAAGAGCTGTCAGTGTTCCTCCGCCGATATCTGCTATCTGAGCACCTGAGAGGCTTGGGGCATCTGATCCGCCCAGTAAACCGAGCATTCCGGACAGAGCAAGGTAATTGCCGTCGTGACCTGCAAAATCCCTGTATTTTCCAGATGTGCCGTACCCGGAAATCCCGCAGTAAATCAGTCCTGGAAATTTTTCCGAAAGAACATTCCAGCCGATTCCCATTTCATCGAGTGCCCCTGGTCTGAATCCTTCCAAAAGGATATCTGCATCTTTCAAAAGTGAAAATAAAATTTCCCTGCATTCGTCCTTTTTCAGATTGAGAGTCATTGCTTTTTTATTTCTGTTCAGCATAAGATAAAGCGCCGGAATTCCTGATTCCGACTTATACATCACTCGTGTCGCATCTGCCGCTCTCGGGTTTTCAATTTTAATAACTTCCGCACCAAGGTCAGCCAGATACATTGAACATAGGGGCCCTGGAAGAAGCAGACTCAAGTCCACAACCTTCACTCCGTTTAAAGGAAGATCTTCTGTTTTCATTTTATGTACCCCTGTTTTCTTAAGATGTCAATTGCCTCTTTTTCCAGAATCACATTTTCCTTTTCATTTCTCAGACTGATCCCTCTGGCAAACAGCTGAACTCTGAATTCTGAATCTGAGGGAGAAGGCTCCGATTCCCTTATGAAGAACATATCTCTGCACTCGTCCTTTCTCAGAGTACAGGAATAAGGATATATATCATTCACACCCGCACCGATTTCCCCTCTCTGTGCCGGCCTCCCGTTCACTTCAACTCTTACGTCGGGATATCCGAAATCAGGATAAAGCCGGAAGCTGATCTCCGCGACTCCGGATGAATCGAAAACCTCTGCAGATGCATTTTTTCCAAAGGAACTCCAGACTGCACTGTCTGTTTTTTTCAGAAGTCTGACTTCACCGTTCTCTGTGCGAATGCTGATTTTTGCCTTCTTTCCGGATTTTCCTTTTCCATATATTCTGATATAATATGTATTATAAGTAACTGTATCTGAAGGTATCTCGGAGAAGAGTTTTTCAGAGATTCGCTGATTCTTCAGAGGACTGTTTTCATCCGGATCTTCCCTCAGATTGAAAAGAACCGAGAGTTCCTTCTCTATGCTGCCTTTCCAGGCAGGACCTGGTCTGTGAAATTCATGCGTTTTTTCCATGAATTTATAATTATAATTACGCACACCCCTGACTCCCCTGCTCTCACCGTAATAGAACCTGTCGTCCTTCTCTTTTTCTGCGATAAGAGGAAACAGCGATTTTCCGTCGATATGGAAGGGTTCTGCAATTTTCAGCACCTCAAGAACAGTGGGATATATATCAATGCTTCTGACTGCATAACTGATTTCTTTTTTTTCCTTCTGTCCCGGCAGACGGACTAAGAGAGGTGTATGTATGTCTTCTTCGTAAAGTCCCTGTCCGTGTCCGTACAGTGTATATACTCCGTTAAAGATGGAAACTGAATGTGAACGGTTCATCACTTCTCCATGATCGGAAGTGATGATGAGAAGCATATTATCCAGTTCTTTTCTTTCTTTCAGAAACTGCAGAATTCTTCCTATATGAAAATCCACAAAAGCAGTTTCCCCCAGATAGTTTCTTTTCTTC
>JBPOJG010000200.1:0-7865 GCA_052033835.1 Spirochaetota bacterium | reverse complement strand
GGCAGCATTCAAAAATCCGATGGCGGCCTCTTTTTATCTTCCAATCCTCGGACTGATTCCAATCCTTATGAAAGGATACAAGGGAAATCATCTCGATGACCTGAAGAAAAAACACGAACACTGAGATCATGAAAAAGAATATAAGTAAAATTATTTTATTATTTTTTGTAATTTTACTTATATTCTGCAGGGATGAGAAGAAGGCAGTGATCAAAATTCCTCCTGCAGTCCAGCAGTTTGCTCAGCAGGAGGGATATAAGTCAGATTATCAGAAACAGTTGAAAGAAAAGATTGACCTGTCTTTAAAGGAATTGCAGAATTACACATCTGATCTGACCTGTTCAGAAGACATTCATTGCGGACTTCTTCAGCTGGATTATTATTTTCCCTGCGGGAGCAAGGACATATTCTATTCTTCAGCGACTGTCTCAATGTCGAAGCTGGATGAAATGGTCAAATCTCACGGCCGACTGACTCAGCAATATGCTAATCTGTATCTGATGGGATATGCCTGCACTGCAGAATATATTCCTCCTCGTGTACCGCTCTGCATTTCCAAGGTATGCAAAGATTCTTCAGAATATTATCTGTATCTGCGGAATACTGCATTTGATCCTTCTTCAGCAAAATGTACAAATTCAACTTCCTGCAAGGTTCTGACCTTGAGTGCAAAAGACTGCGGAAATTATACAAAGACATATCTGGTTTATTCCACTGAATCTGTAAATGAGGCTGACCTTCTGAGCAGTGCTTCCTACTACGAAAGAATCATCGCAAAAGGTGCCCGTCCTGAATATCCTTTCAACTGCTCCAGTCTGACGAGTCCGCCTGCAGTCAGCTGTGTATCAGGGGAGTGTAAATAACTTATTTCTGGGGCACTGTTATATTTACCATCTTCTGAGAGAACATCAGTTTCTCCGTGTGAAAGATGATATTGATTCCGTTTCTGATTGCAGCAGACATATCCATCAGAATGTCCTGCTCTCCGAACTGTTTTCTGAGAGAGAGATAAATTTCAAGTTCCTCGCGGCCAATGTTCAGAATATTTTCCGTCAGAGTTTTCAGGTTTTCCCAGATCTCATCCTCTTTTTTCCTGGCATCATACAGCTGAAGCAGATGCAGTGCGGATAATGATGTTATATAGATAAAAGCATTGGATTTGATTTCTTTTTCGAGGGTTTTTCCGAAGATTTCTTTTTTTTTCTTATTGTACAGAAGATCCTGAATGAAAAGTCCGCTGAGAAGAATTTTCTTCAAACAATGAGTCCTCTTTTTCTGAAGTCTGCAGTTACGGCCTCCAGATCCGCAGGAGAATCTACACTGAGACCTGCATGATCTGCCTTGAATACACCGATGGAACTTCCGTTTTCCAATGCTCTCAGCTGTTCCAAGGATTCCGATTTTTCAAGAGAACTTTCCGGAAGACTGGAGTAGTTCTGCAGAAATTCTTTTTCATAACAGTAGATTCCCAAATGTCTGTATACAGGAACTTCTTCCTTGAAATTGGAAGGGATGAGAGAACGCGAAAAATACAGCGCCTTTCCTTCTTTTGTGAAAGTTACCTTGACCCTGTTCGGATCAGTCAGTTCTGCTTTGTCCGTGATTCTGCAGCAGGCAGTGCTCATTTCCCAGTCTCTGTGCAGAAGTTTCAGTTCAGTCACTCCGTCAATAAGACCGACGTCAATTCCGGGTTCATCTCCCTGTATGTTCAGTATAATATCATAGTCTTTATAATCATTCTTATTGATTACTTCGAGAATCCTGTCGGTTCCTGTCGGATGAGAACTTGATGTCAGAACGACATTTCCCTTGAATGAACGCACTTCTTCTGCAATCCTTTCGTCGTCCGTTGCCACAACAAGCATATCGGTTTTTTTGGATGCAAAAGAATGAAGATATGTCCATTCAATCATTGTTCTGTTTCCGATTTTTGCGAGAGGTTTTCCCGGAAATCTTGTGCTTCCGAAACGTGCAGGGATGACTCCAAGTACTTTGGATTTCAAAATCTTATCCGCCTTTGCTCATCAGGAATTTTTCCAGGAATTCAGTAATATCAGTGATGTTTCTTGTCACCATATGCTTCAGTTCCGGAGGAATATTCTGAGACTTGACTACTCTGTAATAGTTCAAAGCATTCTTCAGCATCTTGCGTCTTGCAAACTCCTGAGCCTTCACAAGCATCGGTTTGTATTTATAATAGGAATATTCCATTAAACTGTAATTTTTGGAAAGTTTGAATGAATGCGGTATTTTAGTAAAATCATATGTGAGAGTAAGAAACGGAGCATCATCGACTTCAGGAGGTTTCAGTTCCAGAATACCGTGAATCATTTTTTCCTGTTCAGGTTCCTTGATCTCAGGAATGTCAATTGTATCCATCTCTGGAGCGTCAATTTCTTCCGGTCCGCCCCCATCGATGATGTTGATTTCAGGTGCAGTGATTTCTTCCGGATGTTTGCCGTCCAGCTCAGGCGGTCTGCTTCCCTGAATATAGTCTACCGGCTCAGGCAGTTCAATCTTGAAAAGAGAATGAATCTTTTCATCTCTGGTTGTAGGATAGAGAATTGTCCCTGCATCCAGTTTTGCAAGTTCCTCTTCTTCCTTCTTTTTCAGTTCAACTGACTGTTCTTCAGAAAGGCTAGGAGTGTCTGTAGATACCAGACGTTTCGGCGCCTCGTCGAACCCTTCATATTTGAGAGTGACAGGATCAGGCAGATTGATTTTGATCAGATCGACTCTGCTGCCGGGATATCGAATATACTCTTCGTTTGCAGGCGGAGGAAGCTGTTCTGTAGGAGGAAGTTCTACATTCGGAATTTTTTCATCCGGAATATTCTGAGAGATGTCATTCTGATCCTGATACTCCGGCCTTCTTGTATTGATCGGCCTTGGAAGGCCAAGCGGCAGAATGTCCGGGTATTCACTCAGATAATCGGAAAGAGGAAGTCCCAGATCCATTGCCGAATACTCTGCACCGGATGCAATCTCACCTCTCAAAAACCCAGACAGAATATCCGGATTTGCGTCCAGTTCAGCCTTCAGCTGCATATTCTTCAGATACTGAACCGCTTTCCAGCGATTCAGAAATTTATTTCGTTCACTGACAAGATTGCTTTTTCTTCTGTCCCTGCCGGATCTTCTTTCATTTGGGACTTTCTTTCTGGACTTTCTTCTGTCCTCGCCGGATCTTCGATCTCTGAGAGGCAGATGTGAATACCTTTCCCAATCCGGTGAATGATACAAATTTGTGAGAAGCTCTGCCGCAGTCGGAACTCTCGGCTGGATGTCATCCGGTCTGCCCTGTGCCCAGTCCGAATTTGGGAGATTTGCGGAAGGAGTCTGCCCACCTCCTGTCTGATTGTCCTCGCCTGTGAACTGGTTTGTGGGAACTCCCTCTGTTCCAGTGGAAGATTCATTTTGGGGAAAGCCGCTTCCGCCCCCCGTGAAATTTCCGCCCCCGCCTGAAGTAGGAACTCCACCTAAATTCTGAGCTGATCCGCCCCCTTCGCCTCCGGTAAAGTTTCCCCCACCGCCTGAAGGAACTCCACCTCCGGTGTTTTGAGCAAACCCACCCCCGGTCTGCGTATTTGCGGTGATGATTTTGGGGATAATTGTGTAGAATTCCTCTTTTGTGACCATTTTGGAGGAATCAGATTCTTCTATCTTTTTGGATTTTTCCAAATCCTCTTCTGTAGGAGGTACTTCTGAAACAATGATATGGTGGGGTTCTGAACTGGAAATTTCAGATTCCTCATTTTCGGGGGTGATTGTTTCATCTGTTTTTTCCAGATGATGAAATCCTTCTTGAAGAGTATCAGCAATTCCGTCAGAGATTTCCTTTAAGGCAGAATCAAATTCGGCCCCGGTTGTTTTTTCTCTTTTGCGATGGTCATCCTTTTTTTCGGAAGGTTCTTTGGCAATTTCCAGGATGGTCTGGAGTTCAATTATGATCTGTTTAATTTTTTCTTTGGAATCGCCTCTGAATCTGGAAATAATTCTGTTATATATTTCCATTCCGCTTTTGAGTTTGCCTTTTTTCAGCATAGACTCAGCGTTTTGAAGAGGTTTTTTGTGAACTAGGTGTCCTCTGTTGTTTCCCAGGATTTCTTCGACAGAAAACGGCGGTGCATATGGGGGTCCGTGATTTCCGTGACCGTTCGTATGGCCGTTCCCGTTTCCTCCATATATATCGGGGATGTCATGGCCGTTTTTTTCTTCCTTTTCTTCCAAACTTTTTACTCCTGCATCCCCTGCATTTATCCTGAGTATAAATTCCGAGGCAGAATACAGAAAGATCTCGGAAAATCCCTAGTAGTATTATCGGCCAGTCTGATTCTGTCAAGAATTCCGGAAAAAGTTTTTTTGCACCGGCAGGGCTTTTTACGAAGTCCTTATATCGAAATTGCGTTCGATAAATACGAATGACCTCATTCGGGCTTTAAAAAAAATTGAATCATGAAAGAAATGAACAGCCTGATTTCAGTTATGGAAACATTGAGAAGCGAAAACGGATGCAACTGGGATAAGAAGCAGACGCATGAATCACTGATTCCTTATATACTGGAAGAATCATATGAAGTGATTGATGCAATTCAGAAGAAAGACAAAAATCATCTGAAGGAGGAGCTGGGAGATGTTCTTTTTCAGGTTGTATTTCATTCTCAGATTGCAAAAGAAGAGAATCTTTTTCGTTTTGAAGACGTTGCAGGGGCAGTTGCAGAAAAGCTGATTCGAAGACACCCTCATGTTTTCGGTGAATCCAAGGATCTGAGTCCGGAGGAAGTGGAAGCCAACTGGCAGATTCTCAAAGCAAAAGAAAAGACAGAAATCAAAAAAGGCCTTCTTTCGGAAATCAAGGACAGTTATGGCGGGTTTCTGAAAGCGGAGAAAATTCAGAAAAAGGTCGCAGAGGTCGGATTTGACTGGACTGACGTTAAAGATGTCATAGGCAAAGTGGAAGAGGAACTGAAAGAAATTTCCGCAGAAATCACTGCCGAGAAAAAAGATGAGAAAAAAATGGAAGAAGAACTGGGAGATCTGCTTTTTGCTGTTGTAAATCTTTCCCGTTTTATTAAGATTAATCCTGAAAAGGCACTTCTTTCCGCCTGTGATAAATTCAGAAGAAGGTTTGAGTTTATTGAACTGAATGCGGAAGAATCGAAGCGAAGACTGGAAGAGATGAGTCTTTCCGAAATGGAGGAACTGTGGCAGAAAGCAAAAAAGAACGTCTGAAAATTGAAGAGGAAGATTTTCTCATTCTCGAGAATATGTCCGGAGAACTCGCTTTGATTTTAATCGAAAGATATGATCTGAAAATCAAGGATGATTCTGCTTGGCCTAAACGTTTCTCTTATTTTCATTTCGGTCTTAAACTGGAGTTTATTTTTTCAGCAATGGGATCATTTACAGTCCGTCCTGAAGTTAGCGAGCGTTACAAAAAAAATCCACCGCCGATCTTTTATATCAGTGTTGGAAAATACTTGGATACATTCCTTTGGGAAGATATAAACTTTACAGAGGTTCCATTTGACAGGATTCCTGAAAGTCTAGAAGAGTCTCTTAAACTGTATGAGGAGTTTTCACTGAATTCCTGAAGGATTTTTCTTCTTAATATATCTAAAAAAACCGTTGACTAAATTACTCATTTTGCTATTTGTACACCGCAATCATGAATTCTCAGCTTATTGTTCCGGAAGATATCTATACAGATTTTTTATCTGAAAGGCAGTTTTCTGTACAATATTTGAGTTTTGATTTTAACAGCCTTCAGGATATTTTTGAAATAGGTGAAAACATCCTGAAACAGATTTCCAAACCGGAATATTCTGAGTTTTTAAAGACAGCAATGAAAGAGCTGATGCAGAATTCAATCAAAGCAACTTTAAAGAGACTTCATTTTGATCAGAAAGGACTGGATCTGCGCACTGAATATTCTGCTGGAATGCAGAGTTTTCAGGAATTTCTGAATTCTGCCAGACTGAAAGAACTCCCTTCAGAACTTCAATTTTCCTGCCAGGTCAGTTTTCAGAAAATTGGGAAGACTTTATTTATCAGAGTCCTCAATTTTGGAACTCTTCTTCCTCAGGAAGTCAGAAGCATTGAAGCAATGCTTGACAGGGGCAGGAGAAACAATTCTGTCGCGGATCTGCTTGAAGATGAAAGCAGACTCAAGGAAGGTGGCGGTTTGGGACTCAGTATGATTTTAGTGATAGGAAAATCACTTCATTTTTCCGGTGATTTTTTATCTTATAAATCTGATTCGGGATTGACTGAGTTTTGCTTAAAAATACCTGTATAGATTAAGGAGTGGATATGGAGTTTACAAAAAAAGATCACGGCGCTCATAAGATTTTCGAACTGAAGGGAAGCCTAGATATTTATTCAGCATCAAAAATGAAAAAAGAAATCAATGCAATTATTGATGAAGATGAAATTGAATCTTTAATTTTGGATATGTCTCAGGTAACTCATATGGATTCGTCTGGAATTGCTCTGATTGCCAATCTGCAGAAGAAAATGAAAACGGCAGGAAGCAAGTTTGCACTTTTAAAAGTTACAAATGATATTATGGCTGTCTTGAGACTGTCTTCTTTGGACAATTTCTTTACGATATATGGATCTGAAGCAGATATAAAATAGCAAATGAATACAGCTGGTCATTGACCAGTTTACAATGAATTTACTTTGGAGTGCCATTGAATTTTTAATGGCCGCCTCCGCCGTGCCCTCCTGATCCGCTGGACCCACTTCCACTGCTGGAACTTCCTCCAGATCGACTGCCGCTGCTTCTACTGCTGGAGCTTGAAGATCTAGTACTGGAACTGCTTTTTCTGTAGCAGGAATTATTGCATGTTTCGGTGATCAGTGAACAAACTAAAGCCTCCCCTCCAGTCAGATTCTGATCAGAAAGGGCAAGAAAACAGGCATTACGCTGATTGGCACAGGAGCGTCTGCAGGAAGATGCTGAATCATCCCCGCAATTGAATAAACCCAAGACAGAGATGAATGACAATACATATAGAATTTTTTTCATTTTCTCACGCCAGCCTTTATCAGAAGTTCTCTGATATCATTTTCTTCCTCTCTGGTTGTCTCACTCATTGCAGTGTGACCTTGCAGAGTTTTCTTGTAGGGATCTGCACCATTGTCCAAAAGCAGTTTCACTATATCTGTATTTCTGTTGTAACAGGCATACATCAGTGCAGTATGACCGTCTCTAGTCACTGCGTTCACATCTGCCTTTTTTTCAATGAGCCATTTCGCAATTTCAAGTTCTCCTTCTCTCGCAGCGACCATAAGAGGAGTATATTTTCTCTGGAATGAATCCCTCTCATTAACACTGGCACCTCTTTGAATGGAGTTTTGCAGAGCATAAAGATCGCCTCTGTAAACCACATCTGCGGCATTTTCTCTGTAGGAACTCCTGCTGTAGTCCGGGGTTACACAGGCACCCGAGATCAGCCCCAGAATGAGGATCAGTGTTGAGTATTTCATTGTTTTTCTCCTTTTACTTTCTTTTCTTGGAAAGTCTGTACATTCATTATACGCCCAAAAAGAGGATCTGTCTATAGGTAAGTCGGGTAATTAGGGAGATTATGTACATCTCTGGTGGGATTTACCCAAACATATGTATTAATGCCCCCCGCCTCCATGTCCTCCCCCGCCGCTGTGTCCTCCACTCCCTGATCCGCTGCTATGTCCGCCACCGCTGCTGTGACCGCTTCCACCACTGCGACTTCTCCGTGAACTGCTGCTTGACGGAGAAGGATCACAGGCATTCAGGCAAAATCCTGTATACAGCGTGCAGGCAAAGGTTTCTTGCAGAAGAAGGTTTTGATCAGAAAGGGCAAGAAGACAGATTTTTG
>JBPOJG010000022.1:0-2367 GCA_052033835.1 Spirochaetota bacterium | reverse complement strand
GGTAACCTTCAGTAGTCTGGATGAAAGAAATACCATCTTCTGCGTTTTGCTCTGCACGTCTGAGACCGTTAACTTGTGATCTCATTTTTTCAGAAACTGCAAGTCCGGAAGCATCATCGCCTGCGCGGTTGATTCTCATACCGGAAGACAGTTTTTCCATGTCTTTTCCGAGAACTTCGTTGTTGAACTTGAGTACTCTGTGTGAGTTAATTGCTGATACGTTGTGGTTAATAATCATAATCGGTTTCCTCCATGAAATCCGTCTTTCTTGCGAAAGAATAAAAAGGTTTGAAAGTCCATCCTTGGACCCTCATACTGTATATCGGATTTTCCTATTCGGGATTTAGGGCTGTAAAGTTTTTTTTTGAGGATTTTGAGAAAAAAATGGGATCAGGGATCAGGGATCGGGGATCAGGGAATGGGGAAAATTGTACAGTCCTGAAAAAAGTTGTCAAAACGGGGTAAAAAATGAGGGAGCAAAAGACAACAATAAGATACAGCCTGGCGTTCAAGAAAAAGGTAGTATCAGAGATATACTGGAAGGAAAGTGTATGGTGACTATAGAGTGCTGGATTAAAACTGAGGGAGAAGTATGTGTTAGTAAGAAATATACATACAAGAGAATACGCTGCAGATGCAGAAACAATCTGGACTCAACTGCAGAAATTATCATCCAAAGATGATCCGATCTGGCCATTCGAAACCTGGCCTCGAATGGTAATGCGCCCTCGGCTTGCAGAAGGAGCAGCAGGCGGTCATGGACCGATTCGTTATACGATAGAAAAGATCACAGATGGAAAAGAAATCAAATTCCGCTTCACTGCTCCGAAAGGATTTAACGGATTTCATCTGTTCAGACTGGAAGGAGACGGAAGCGTCTGTACGTTAATTCATGAAATTATAATGAAAACTTACGGATCAGCAGCATTTACTTGGCCCCTTGCGATCAGATATCTTCATGACGCACTGATTGAGGATGCATTCACTAAACTTGAGCAAACATTGAATCTCCCTCAAAAAGTAATAAAGTGGAGTGTCTGGGTTCGGCTCTTAAGATATTATTTTAGATAATATATTAAGTGTATTCAATAAATAGTATATAATCTATTTCTAAAGAAATGGGCTGAACTGACGTTTCCAAAATGATTGCAATTTTCTTATTTCCAGCAAGCGGTCAATCTTTTTGTATGGATTTTATCTCGATTGTTTTTTTACAGGAATTGTCTGCTTTTGAGACAGAGATTCTGTGAATATACAGGGAAATGCTGATAGAAAAATCAATCAAAGTAAAAATAGGAGAAAACTGAATGAAACAAATACTCTCACGAATCTTGGCAATGGCAATATTTTTCGCTCCTGCCTTATCTGTAATGGCTCAAGCCCCTTCCCAAATTGTGCCGGCGGCTCAATACTATCAAGGCGGTCAGGAAGCAATGTATAAATTCATAAATGAAACCAAAGTTTATCCTCTGCAAGCAAAAAGAAACCGCATTCAGGGTGAGTGTAATATCAATTTGACTATTGAAGCGGATGGACGCATATCTGCTGCTGCGATAGTGAGCAACAGAGGCGGTGGTTTAGGCGAAGAAGCTCTTCGCGTGGTGAAATTGCTTAAGTTTAATCCTCCTGGTCAAAAGATATCCACAAATATTCCGGTTATATTCAAGCTGTAGGTCAATGCTCCAATCAGAAAAAATATCTTTGTCTTTATTGAGATATTTTCCATCTGAGCAAGTGCTTCATTTTTTTACAGCAGAAACAGATTGCAATCTGTTTCTGCTGTACTGCATCAATTCGACCAATGTTTGTTTTGATTTCAGGCTGAGAATAGTGAATATCAGAATCAGGAACAATGAACTTGGCCGACCGCCTATATTAGATTTTTCTAATTTATTATATTGAGTCATATACTTTCTCACAGCCTACAGTACGTCTATTAGACTTTGATTTATGAGTCACTTCTTTTTTATTTTCCGCCTCATAGGTGCAAATATGATTTCAGATTTAATATCCGAATTTCTAAATTCGGAAAAATGATTTTAATCTATTCCTGGCCTTGTTAAAAAAACCATTAAAAGAAGGTTGCCGAAATTGAAAGGACTATGAATGATCGTCCTAGAAAGAAATTATCCTCGGCCGCGCCTTTCGAAGCCTCACTTAAGCATTGCACTTAATCGTTGAATCTGTGAATTACTTTGAATGGGATGCTGTCAGATTGAATGACAAAGGGAGAATTGTATGTCAAAAAAAATTGGAATTTTAGGTTCAGGTTCTGTAGCACAGATATTGGCCGGCGGATTTATTAAATACGGCTATGAAGTAAAGATGGGAACTCGTGACCCCAAAAAATTAGATGAGTTCCTTCAG
>JBPOJG010000185.1:0-5990 GCA_052033835.1 Spirochaetota bacterium | reverse complement strand
ATAAGACTTTATCTGAAAGAGATAGGAAAGGTCAGCCTGATCTCCGGAGAGACAGAAGTCTTCCTTGCCAAAAGAATTGAGAAGGGCGAAAAGATCATTGAAGAGACAATTCTCGGTTCAAGCATATTAAGAGCAACTTTTGCAAAACTGATGCCCAAGGTTCGGAACAAAAAAATCCGTATCTGGGAACTGATCAGAGTTGACAAACTCTATGCGATGAATCAGGCCGAAGCCGAAAAACTGGAGAAACTGTTTTTTCAGAATATGGAAGCAATTCAGTCCGAAGAAAGGGTTCTGGCTGAGGCACTGAACAGAATTAAAAAATATTCAGAAAACAGCAAGAAGTTCAAAGAGCTGAAAGAAAAGATAGATGCATCTGTTGCAAAAATAGACCAATGCGTCCGTGAAATCGGAGTTTCCCAAAGAGAGATTCAGAAGATATCTCAGAAGATCAAATCTATGGTATTCAGAATTAAGGAAATTGACAGACATTTCCTTAAGATAAAGGCCAGATACGGTCATGATGTCAGAGAGATCAAGACATTCAACAGATTCATCGAAAAGAATGAAAATCTCGATGAGATCGAAAAAATGATGGGTGTCCATATTGATGAAGTCCGTGAAGTCATTAAAGATATACGGAATAATGAAAGAAAACTCAGGCGTATGGAGCAGGAAGCCGGTTCTCCCACAAATGAAATCAAGGAATGGGGAGAAAAAATCATTAAGGGAGAAAGAGAAATATCCCAGGCTAAAAAAGAACTGGTAAAAGCCAATCTCCGTCTTGTTGTGTCTATTGCGAAAAGATATGCCAACAGGGGTATGCATTTCTTTGATCTGATTCAGGAAGGAAATATCGGTCTCATCAAAGCAGTTGATAAGTTCGAATATAAAAAAGGTTATAAATTTTCCACTTATGCAACATGGTGGATTCGTCAGGCAATTACGAGAGCAATCTCTGATCAGGCAAGAACGATTCGCGTTCCTGTGCATATGATCGAACAGGTAAACAAGGTCATCAGAGAAGCAAGACTCTTCGTTCAGGAATTTGGACGGGATCCGACCAATGAAGAGATTGCAGAAAGACTCGGATGGCCGGTACAGAAAGTCAAATCAGTGAAGAATGTGGGCAGAGAACCTATTTCTCTCGAGATTCCAATTGGAAGCGAGGAAGACTCCGAACTGGGTGATTTCATTGAGGACAAGGATGTGGAGTCGCCTTTGAATTCCGCGGCCTCTACAATTCTGGCAGAACAGATTCGTCAGGTTCTGCATACTCTTCCGGCCAGAGAACAGAAAGTCATTCGTATGCGTTTTGGACTCGATGACGGATATGCACAGACTCTCGAAGAGGTCGGTTATCAGTTTAAGGTGACAAGGGAAAGAATTCGCCAGATCGAAGCAAAGGCCCTCAGAAGACTTCGTCACCCTAGCAGATCCAAGAAGCTGAGAGATTATATAGTTGAGTAGCAATTTATTCAATATTTATTTTTATCGGGAAGAAATTACGGGATTTTCAAGGGCGAAGCCCTTGAAACCCGGTAGACCCTAAAATACCAGCAGCTGCGAAGCCGTAAGGCTGAGCAGCTTCGAATTATCTTGAGATTCTGCATTTAGGAAGTCAGAAGCGGGGAGCAGCAATGAAAGACATTGATATCACACTTTACGGTGCAACGGGATTTACGGGAAAACTGACTGCAGAATATCTGCTTGGCAGAAAAAAAGATTCAGATTTCAAGTTTGCAATTGCAGGAAGAAGCAGAAACAGACTTGAGGAGCTTAAGAGAGATCTTTTGAACCGATTTCCTTCAGCAGGGAGTATTGAAGTCATTATTGCGGACAGCGATAATTATGAAAGTGTCCGAAAAATGGCAGAGAGAAGCAGAGTCATTGTAACGACTGTCGGTCCTTATCTGAAATATGGAGAGCCTCTTCTCCGTGCCTGTGCAGAAGAAGGAACTCATTACACTGATTTGACAGGCGAGGGCGGATTTGTTTCTTCGATGAGTGAGAAGTATGAATCAACTGCCATTGCCAACAAGGCCAAAATACTCAACTGCTGCGGTTATGACAGTATTCCTGCAGATCTCGGAACATACTTTTTAATGAAGAATTTTGGTCCGGAAGAAGATGTAGAAGTGGAGTGTTTCATCAGTTTCGGGTCAACAGACAAAGATTCATTTTCATTTATGAAAAGTTTTTCCGGAGGAACCTGGCACAGTGCATTAGGTTTTATGAATATTGCGGAACTGGACAGAAGAAAAAAGAGCTTCGAAACAATCTCTTCTTCTGCAGCCGGCAGGGATATCGGAGTCATTTCAACAGAGTTTCGTTTTAGAGAAGATACTGGGACCTGGGGAATGCCTCTTCCTTTTGTGGATGAAGAAGTAGTATTAAGATCAGCATCAAAAATCTCTTCCTATGGAAAATCATTCCGTTACGGACATTATGCAGGAATTTCCTCCACACCTTTACTTTTCGGAGTTCTTCTCGGAGCAGGCGCTTTGATGACACTTGCACAGTTCAGTCTGACGCGGAAATTTTTGTACAGCCTGAAAAGTCCCGGTGACGGCCCCGATGAACATACAAGAAATTCCAATACATTCTGCACGAGTATTATAGGAAAATCGAAAACTAAACAGAGAAAAGTGGAAGTCAGGGGCGGAGATCCGGGATACGGGGATACTGCAAAAATGCTGGGAGAAACTGCACTCTGTCTTCTGAAAGATGAACTTTCTGAAGTATACGGATTTCAGACTCCTGCATCTGCCTGCGGAGACAGACTTCTGGAAAGACTGAACAGGGCTGGAATTTCTTTCATTCAGATTTAAAAGGCGGAAGCTTAAATGCTGAAAGCCTTTTATTGAATTCCGCCTCATTCCATTTTCCTGCAGGAACTGAGTTTCGTATCAGCTTAATGTTTTCTGCACAGTTTTTGTTCTGGGCCAAAATGCACATTGCATACCAGGAAGCGGCAATTTCTGCAAGCCTTTCTCTGAAATACAGGGATGTTTTTCCGGTTTCATTATAAAATAATTCACTCATTCTTCTGTCAGCCTCGGCAAAACGCTTTCGCGAAGCATCAAATGCAGACCTGTAGTATATAAACCATGGGCTTTTCATTTCATATCTGACAAACAGTTCTTCTTTTGCATTCTGATTCAGTTCCGAATCTTCAAAGATCATCCTGCCGAATATATACGGAATATCCTGCTCATTCGGCTGTTTTTTCTGCAGTTCCAGAGCCATAGGCCAGAGCTGATGAATGTTTTTTTTCAGACTCAGGTCTGTTTTTATATATCCGGCCAGAGCTGCTGCGGAGCCTTCCGTTTCTGCCGCTCTTTTCCACAGAGCCTCATCGTTTTCCCAGGCACTGGATGCGATTTTTGTCTGAACTGAGAAAATAAAAATTAATGAAAAAGTAATTATGAATACTGTTTTTTGAGAAATATTTAAATGTTCGTAAATATTCTTCAGTGTGAGTCCGAGGATCATTGTCCAGCCGATTAACGGAGTCAGGAGATATGTATCCCAGCCGAAATGCTGATTTGACGGTCCGTTTACTGTGACAAGAGGAAGGAGAATGAATGTTCCCCAGATAAACAGTGTCTTTCTGTCTCTGTTCAGTTTCCATAATGCATAGATGAAAACGGGAAGGAGAAACATTCCTGCCACCGAAAGCCATGAGGCGGGATCATAAGAAGTGATCGAGGGTCTGAAAGGAAGAAGGAGCTGAAACAGAAATCTGCCGAAGATAAAAAGCCGGTTTGGAACAGCCGCAAAACCTTCATCTATAAATTTTGTTCCAAGTGAAACTGAATATCGGGAACTGGAATAATACCATAAATTGAATGAAACAATAATGATCCCTGCAAGAGCACAAAGGATTATTGGAACTGCTGATCTCTTCAGCTTTTCATTTCTTTGAGATATATTGTCATTATTTAAAAAAGAGACCAGTCCTGCCCAGATAAACCACCCGACATTGATCGGCTGTGAGAGACAGGAAAGAATATAGAAAAGCAGTGCAAAGAAGGAAAAAGTCTTTTTTTCTGAATGAAGCCAGCGAAGCCAGAGAAAGGAAGCAGTTGAAATAAAAAACAGAGAGAGTATATGTTTTCTTCCGGAACTCCATGCAATTGAATTGACTGCGGCAGGATGTACTGAAAGGAAAAGAACTGCAAGTTTTGATTCCAGATCAGAAAAACCCTGCAGTCTGAATATTTTCATTATAAAAAAACATGCAGAAATCCACAGGAATACATTGACTGCCTGAGGATGGACTTTCATTCCGAAAAGATCAGCAAGTCTGTATTCCAGAAAATAGCTCAGATCCCTGACTGGCTGAAGATCCATAATCCCATTTTCCTGCCAGAGTACAGCATAGTCTGAAAATGAGCGGATATTTGACATCGGAATCAGGAGCTGTCTGTCATCGAAGTTCAGAATTGGTGCTTTGTACGCCGGTTTCCAATAGAGAAAGAATGAAAGAAAAAGCAGAATGAAAAAATAAAATGCGCCACTCTGAAAAAATTTCTTATTATTATGTAATATTTCCAAAATCCGCTCCTGACTGCATATTGAACCTTTGGACAGTGATGTCAAGGTTTTTGAAATCGGGTTTTTCAGCAATGACTGAAATTGGAAATCGTTCAGCTCTGATCGAGCAAAACGCGGATTCTTGATTTTTATAAGAATGACAGTGAGAGGAAAACTAAAAAAAGTTGAAATCAGTTCTATATGAGAAAACCAGTCTATTCATTCTTACTGTTATTATTTTTGTTTTCTGCCAGTCTTTCGGCAGTGCCGGAATTTAAAGAAATCAGAAAATCGTTCATTTCCTCAGAATCGTCTGTTCTGGATTTGGACGGATTTGTGATACAGGAAGGCAGAACAAATACAAAGGAATGCAGACTGAACTGGATACCGCTTCAGGAAATTTCCTACCATTTGGTCAGGACTGCCGTGATTGCAGAAGATAAAAGATTTTATGAACACAGCGGTGTGGACTGGACTGCTTTTGCGTCAGGTACAGTGAAACTTTTTATCGGAGAAAGCAGGGGAGCGAGCACCATTACAATGCAGCTTGCGGGTCTTCTGGATTCTTCGCTTAGAAAACTCAAAGGAAGAAGAAATCTTTTTGAAAAAATTTCTCAGATGCAGTTTGCACTTGAACTCGAAAAAAAATGGTCAAAGCAGGAAATCCTGGAAGCATATCTGAACCTGCTTGGATTCAGAGGAGAGTATGTCGGTGTGGATGCATCTGCCAGAGCAGTCTTTGGAAAGGAAGTACATGCGCTCGATATAAAAGAATCACTCCTTCTAAGTGCGCTTATTAAAATACCGTCTTCAAAACCGGAGAGAGCAGCTGAACGAGCCTGTTATCTTTCGAAGCTGGCTGAATATAATATCGCCTGCAGTGAAATTAAGGAATTTGTCATCAGAACCCTTGCATTTTACAAGCCGATCCGTTCTCCTTATTCGCTGGCATACCATATTTCCAGAAAGATATTTGAGGAAGGAAAGACTGGAAAAATCGTCACCACTCTCAGTCGGGATATTCAGTTCAATGTTTCAGAAATAATGAAAAATAATATGAATGTATTGAAAAGCAGAAATGTGAAGGATGCGGCTCTTCTCGTTCTGGACAATAAAACAGGATACGTCAAGGCCTACCTGGGAGGCAGCGGAAAAAATTCAGAAAATCCTGACATAGACTGCGTGATCTCCAAAAGGCAGGCGGGTTCCACTTTGAAGCCTTTCATATATGCGCTAGCGTTTGAGAAGAGACTTTTGACGCCGGCCTCTGTTCTGGAGGATAAACCAGTGGAAATTCAAGTAGGGGGCGGGATCTACAGTCCTTCCAATTATGAAGAAAATTTTTTCGGGAGAGTCACTGTAAGAAAGGCCCTTGCTTCCTCATTGAATGTGCCTGCAGTCAAAACTCTGGACTATACAGGAACTGATGTATTTGCCGATTTTCTGGAAAA
>JBPOJG010000335.1:0-2461 GCA_052033835.1 Spirochaetota bacterium | reverse complement strand
ATATATATTTTCATTATCTGTTTTCATCCACGCTGTAACTGTTTGCCTTCATCTGCTTGATGCTGTTGATCATATGATTTCCGACTGCTTTGTTTCTGCCTACTCCCTGTTCCATATGTTCAAACTTCTGCTTCAGTTTTTTTTCATAATTCACAAGATGAGATTCATATTCCTTGATTCTCTTATTGTTGTCCTGAATCTGAGTTTCCACAAGTTTCACCTTTGTAGATACAATACCGGAACTGAACTGAGTATAAGGTTTCAGAACTTCGACAAGTGCATTTGCAAGACCGTCATCAATCTTATTGTCGTCATTTGTATCGGAAGCAAATAGCTCTTTCACCGATTCAGGATGTTCCGTGAGCGCAGTCTGAAGCATGGACTCATTGAGTATGAGAAACCCTTCCTGAATCTGTTTCCAGCTTGTCCCTGCCTCGCCGGTTGTGATTCCGATATCAGAAAGCACCTTGTACCGCGGTTCAGAATTGGACGGATAGGATGCACTGACTGCAGACTTAAGACCAGTGATGAGCCTCACAACGTTGGCCTCCCCTGTCAGAACGCCCGACTTCGCCTTCTGAGAATAATATTCTGCAGATATGTCCTTTTCAGGATTCGGGTGAAGAGGATTTGTCTTGTCGAGTTTTGCATCCCTGTTAGCATGGGATACTTCTCTTGCATATTTCATTAAATTGTTATATGCTTCCACAAATTCGCGGAACATGGCAAGACCCTTGCTTGTGTCTGCAGTCACTTCCACAGTGATCGGAGCGGGAGTCACTTTCAGAAGATTCAGAGAGGCTCCGTCCACTGCATCACGGATATTTTCATTTGTATCTCTTGTAATCTCTATCCCGTCCACTTTGAAGATGGCATCCTGAGCCTCAGCGATAGGAACCTTTGCAGGCGCTCCCTGAATTTCTCCCGGAATTTTAAGTTTGGCCGCCTCCATTACAAGATCCTTGTCATTCACGTTGGCCATGACGATTCCGGTGACTTCCTGATCCTTTGCAAAATCATTCAGTTTCAGAAGGAATTTTCCGTTCTTCTGCTCTATGCTCGAAAACTTGGATTTCTCAGAATCCTTTACTTTGTATGTGACTCCGAATCCGAGAAAATCAGGAATTTTTCCGTCATTGGATGCCTTGAGAGAAATCTCAAGAAACATTTTTTTATCCACCTTGAAAGGACTCACTGGAAAAATGAACGCTGTGCCCGGTTTCAGAGAAATCCCGTCTGCTCTAGACGGTGCATTTTCAGGGGCAGCTGAGAGAGTAAATTTTTCAGGCTGATAGGGTTTCGGAGGATCTGCAGTAAAACTGATTCCTGAATAGGTCGGTTCAGGTTCAGGGACGTTTTCCCCCACAAGCCCAGCTGCTTTCAGCACACCGTTCGGATCAAGGAACTTGAGCTCTGCTTCTTTTCCATACTGAACTGCGTGCATGGAAAGAACAAAATTCTCCTTGTCCACTTTGGTCAGTGCAGATCTGGCCACCTGTCCTGCAGTCTGCTTGATTCTTTCACTCAGTTTTTCAATGTCGCCTCCGGAAAAACTGACTTCCACTCTTCTGTCCTTGGACACAATTGTAAAACTTCCTTCAGGGATAACAGTATCCTGGTGAATTTTTTCCCCAGCCACCTTATGTTTTGTGGCAAGCTGAGTGACTTCCACTTCCTGTTTTCCTATTTTTGCACCTCTTCCCGCTTCTCCGCTGACATACCCCTCTGAACCTGAGCTCAGTTTTTTTGAGGAAAACGGTGCCGTAAAGGAAGTGAGGGCCTTCACCTTTACCTGAAGATTGACCGCCTGATTTTTCAGTTCATTCCATGCCCGAATCTGAATTTTTCCATTTTCGTTTTCCTTCTCCCATCTTTTGATAGGTTTGGACTCCAGATCCACAAGTCTCTTGACAAGATCATTTGTATTCTGTCCTGAATTGATCCCTGATACAGAAAATGCCGGCATAATGTACTCCTTAGAATAATTCTCGACGTATGGAAAAAAAAAATTACTCTGGTGCTAGATTTATAATACAATATGAACATTCAGATCAGCATTGACAACCCCGAAATATTTTTTGAAAGAGAACTTTCCTGGCTCGATTTTAACTTCCGAGTACTCGAAGAAGCAGGCGACTCAAGAAACCCTGTTCTGGAAAGACTGAAATTCCTTTGCATCACCGAATCCAATCTGGATGAATTTTTTATGGTGAGGGTTGCCGGTGTCAGAGACTCGTATCAGAACAGCGATCCTGAAAAAAGACTGACTGGACTCAGTTATGGAGAACTGCTGCAGCAGATCAGTGAGAAAACGGAAGTTTTTGTAAAAGAGCAGTACAGAATTCTAGAAGAAATGCTCATTCCAGAACTCAGGAAAAACAAGATTCGACTGACAGAAGCTTCCGAACTTCAGAAAGAAGACATCGAATTTCTGAACTCCTATTACAAGGAAGGCGTATCC
>JBPOJG010000508.1:0-21510 GCA_052033835.1 Spirochaetota bacterium | reverse complement strand
CAGGGAATTTGAAAAGGCAATCCGTTCATTTGACAAGGTACTTGAAGAACTTCCAAATGACAGAGCCACTCTGATCTATATGAAACGTGCTGAATATATTCAGAAAAACAATGTTCCTATCGACTGGGACGGTGTCGAAAATCTGGAAGAAAAATTTTTCTGAATCACTTCTGTTTAATAAATATTATTACCCAGATTTCCACCCAAGCTTACGCTTGGTTGGAAATCTGGGAGAGTTTGGAGTCCTGCCGGACAAGCCCAAAGGGGTTTTGCAAACCCTTTTGGAATCCCCGCTTTTTACTCACATTCTTTCGTTTTGCAATCATGCTTTCAGTCAATATCCAATTGATTATATGAAAATTTCATTAGAAATTTGAGTATTATAATGACCCTAAGAAACTGATTTCCTTTTCCTGCACGATGTCTCTGATCTGTACATCAGCAAACTGTCCTGTCTTAAAATGAGAAGGATATTCAGACAGTCTGACTTTCAGGAAATTATCAGTGAGAAATGTTCCGTCATTTTCGAGAACTGCCTCAAGTTTCTTTCCTAAGAATTTATTTCCATATTTCAGGAGATTGTCTGAGGAGATTTTTATCAGTTCAGCAACTCTGTTTTTTTTTATTTCCTTTGAATGAATATCTCCAAACTCTTCAGCACTTGTGCCTCTTCTCGGAGAATACGGAAATGCATGTACCCTTGCTATCTCCAGATCCAGGATCATTTTTTTTGTTTCGGAAAAATCATATTCTGATTCAGTCGGAAAACCTGCGATGACGTCAGTCCCGATGAAAATTTCCGGATGAATTTTTTTGACTGCTTCAATTCTCTTCCTGAAAGTCTCTGCAGTATAACTTCTCTTCATTTTCTTCAGAACTGAAGAACTTCCGCTTTGGAGAGGCACATGCAGAAATTTGCAGAATCTCGGATGAGAGATCAGTTCGGCAAGTTCCGTATTGACGTCGGACGGTTCAATTGAGGATATTCTGAGTCTCGAATAGTCCAGAATACTGAGGATTTCTGATAAAAGTCTGTTGAATGATTTCTTGCCTTCCGAATTTTTGAACCATCCCAGATTCACTCCAGTCAGTACAATTTCTGCAATTCCCTGGTCCTGAAGAAATCTGACCTGATCGAGAACATCATTCCACTCTCTGCTTTCTCCCTTTCCTCTTGCTTGCGGAATTTTGCAGTAGGAGCAGACCCTGCTGCATCCATCCTGAATTTTAAGATATGCACGCGTATGATTTTTGGGAAGGACATCCGAATAGGAGAATCTGTTTAAACCTTCGGGCTTTTCAACAGCAAGACCGACGTCACTCAGAATCATATACGGAAGTGCTGATTTCTCGGAATTTCCAGCAACTCCCGACACTCCCGGAATATTTTTAATGACCTGCCTGTCTGTCTCCGCATAACATCCAGTCACCCAGATTTTCGCGCCTGGGTATTTCTTAATTGCAGAACGGATGATGTTTCTGTTTCTTGAGTCCGCTTTGTTTGTGACCGTGCATGTATTGATGATGAATACATCAGGTGAGTCTTTTTCGGTTACTGTTACAGCTCCCAGTTTTTCGAGATTGGAAGCAAGACCGTCAGTTTCAAAAATATTGAGTCTGCATCCCAGGGTATGAAATGCGACTTTTATCTTTTTCTCTGAAGCGGAAATTTTTTCTGTCATAATGAATCAGCTTTTTTCTGAATTTTCTCAATCAGATCAGTGATTTTTTTTTCTTTCAGTGTTGATGCACTCAGTTCTTTTACTGATTCAGTATAATATTCCTTTGCTCTTGCTTTGTCTTTCTCTTTCAGTTTTCGGTCTCCCTGTTTTTCAAGAATCAGCCCAAGATTTCTTTTCAGAACCATATTGGATTTGTCTGCCGATACTGCCCATCTCAGACTCATTTCAGCTTTTTCCAAATCTCCAAGTATTGTATAAATATATGCTTCTGCGTTCAGTATGGATGAATCATTCGGAAATTCTTCCTTCATCGATTCGATGAGCTTTATGCCTTCCCAGCTTTTTGCGAATTTAGGATAGAGAAGAGCTTTCTGAATTCTAAGGTCCTTGGAAGAGGGAAATTTTTTCAGAGCCTGTTCGCAGAGTTCAAATGCTCCCTTGTTTTTTTCAGTGCTGGCCAGTGCTTTGATCAGTTCCAGATAAACTTCCGGTTCATCTGATTTGATTTTGAGTGCGGAATACAGATTGTCAATTCCTTCGTCTGTGTCCTCAAGACGGAAATTGATTTTGGCTAAAAAAATCCAGTATGCGGTCGTTTTCTTTTCTTCAGCAGAAGCTTTCTCCATTTCCGAGTATGCCTTCTCATAGTCTTTAGCAGCGTAGAGTTCCTTTGCTTTTTCGACAGCCGGTTTTTCCTGAGCTGAGACAGAATAGACACAAGCCAAAAATACGGAAAGAATTATTGTTTTTTTCATACAAGCCCAGAATTTTTTTGACCTCTATTTTCGCAACTGATTTGAATGCAGATTTCCGATCATTAGAGAAAAGAATTATACTGATATTCATAATTAATTGCCTTTTTTCCCTGCCAAAGCAGTCTTGATTTTATTGAATTGAGAAAGAATAAATGCGCAAAGACTTTTGAAAATGAGTAATGTTTCATAAAGAGGCTGTATTTTTCGACTGACTCTGGTTTCGATGAATAAGCAGTCTTAAGAAAAGCGGAAAGCATCCTGTCTGCCCTGTTTCAGGAAGGTCTTAATGAAAAGGATCAGTCTCAGTAAGATAATTGCTCAGAATTTTTTTATTGAACTGCAGCGGGTTGAATTTACTTTATAATCAGTCTAATATTATTAGGTTAAATTATATACCAGTATATGAAATTTTCAGACATAGTAAAAATATTTTCGGTTAAAACCGGTCATCATCTGCTCGGAGGAGATCTTCTTCCTTCGAATGCCACTGATCCAATTGTAAAAATATTCGGAATATCTTCCATTCTTCTCTATATTCCCGTAATTTTAAATTCTGAAAACAGACTGATGACCGGTTTTTTGTGTTTTCTGCAGCCTCTTTACAATATACTGCTCAATATCCCTTATAAAAAATATGCACACATACGAATGAGAATTTCCGCTGTGCACTTGTCAAGATTTCTGATATCATTTGTTCATTTCTGGATGATCGCCTATTTTTCGAAAGACCCTGAAACATATTGGTTTATTATGCTGATGCAGGTGACAGGAACTTTTTTCGGGATGCGAGTTCAGTTGTTTCCTGTACTTTATGGTCTCTGCTTCTGGCTTCTTTTTACATACTCGGTTTCTTATTTCGGACTGAATATGCAGCATTACACTGCATTCACTTTTCTCTATCTTTACATTGTTGTTTCCACTGCACTGATATCTGAATTTTTTCATAGAAGACACGAACAGGCGGAAGCGGCATCTTCTGTAAAATCTGCGTTTCTTGCAAATATGAGTCACGAAATCAGAACGCCTATGAATGCTGTTTTAGGATTTGTGAATATTCTTCTGCAGGAGAATCCTAGAGAAGATCAGATTGAGAGTCTGAAAGCAGTTCAGTTTGCGGGAAAAAGTCTTCTGACAGTAATCAATGACATTCTGGATTATTCCAGAATTGAATCCGGAAAAGCGGAACTTGAATCTGTCAGTTTCAATCTTAATGATCTATTGCATAATGTATATCTTACTATGCAGATAAGGGCGGAAGAAAAGGGACTTGATTTCAGACTGGATCTTGACAAGTCTCTGCCGGTTTTTCTTAAGGGTGATCCTGGAAGACTCACGCAGATACTCATTAATCTGATCGGAAATGCACTCAAGTTTACAGAAAAGGGGTTTGTAAATATCAGGATTCAGAATTTAAAAACAGAAAATGGATTATCGAGCATACTGTTTGAAATTTCTGATTCAGGTATTGGAATTCCTGAAGAAAAGCGGGAGGAAATATTTGAAATTTTTTCTCAGGCAGATTCTCATATTTCCAGAGAGTATGGCGGATCGGGCCTTGGGCTTGCCATTGTAAGAAAACTGCTCCATCAGATGAACAGTACAGTATCTGTGCGAAGTACTGAGGGAGAGGGATCTGTATTTTCTTTTCAGGTTGTTTTTTCCAATGGAACTTCAGCTGAGGCCGCAGTCAGCTCCTCAGCGATTCAAATCATTACATCACGGTTTAAAAAAATGAGAATACTCATTGTTGATGACAACTTTCTGAATCTGAGACTTGCGGAGAAAATGATTCTGAAATGGAAAAAAGAAGGTGTTGATACTGCCGGAAGCGGTGCAGCAGCGCTCGAGTTAGTATCTCAGCATCATTATGATTTAATTCTTATGGATCTTCATATGCCGGGCATAGACGGATATGCAGTGTGTGAAGAGATCCGAAAATTGAAGGATTTGGAAAAAAGCTCCGTACCGATTGTTGCATTGACTGCGTCAGTAATGCAGGAAGAAAAATTGAAAGCAGAAAAGGTCGGAATGAACGGTTTTCTTGTCAAACCTCTTGATCAGAAAGAACTGTATGATATTCTTGTCCGTTTTCTTTCCTGATTTATTTTCCTGCAGGAATAAATGGGTGGAACTTTTTTTTGGGAATTGAGCTGTAAAGTATATCGTCTATTCCGATCAGGATTTCTTTGACTGTGCTGTCCGTCTTTGCAGGATTAAACTGAAAACCCAGAAGTTTCAGATCGGAATTTTTATGCAGGAGCAGATTGTTCTGCCTGATTTCCGAAGGAATTCTGATCTGAATTTTTTTCCAGCCGGAAAAATTCAGTCTGCTGACAGGCACTGAATGCAGAATGAATCTGCTGTCTTCAATGAGCAGAAAAATCTCTCCGCCCGATCCGTTGGAATAGATATGCAGAGTGATGTCAGTCACATAGTCTTCAAACTGTGCCGGTTCAGTAAATAGAATTTCCACAGGAAGCATCACTGATTCATTTGGAAAACGCAGAAGCAGACTTCTTTCCGAATTCAGATCGGGGGATACAAATGAAGAAGACATCATTATTTCCGGTCTGCTGGAACTCTGTCCTCTCATAAGAAGATTTTTTTCCGAAAAATCTTTTTTTTCAAAGTCCTCGAGAATATGAGGAATTTTTACTGAATTCAAAAATGTCGAAGACTCTCCGGAAAATATATTCTCATTATAAAAAAATAATAAAAATGCAGTCAGCAGAAAAAGATAAGCTGATTGATTTGTCGACTGGCCTGTTTTGTTTTTTTTAGAATCTGCTTTCTGATGCAAGACTGTACGCTCTCCCTTCTTTAAATACCCAGTCGAGGACTGATCCAGCCACAGGAGAATTCCATACCTTGTTCAGTGCATATCCTGCCTTGGCTTTTTTTACGGTTTCAGAATACAGATACAGTTTTCCATCTGCATAGTATTTTCTCAGATCCTTCCATTCAATAAAAAATTTTCTTTTTCGAAAGAGCCAGTCTCGATTCTGAATGTTCACTCCTTTGGGAGTGATTTCCAGATTGTCAATCTGATAGTTTTTTCCGTTTTCCAGGTCGGAGATTGCCTTCTGTGCGAGCCTTTTTCCTATATGTGCCCAGAGATGTTCAATGACGGTATTGTACTGCTCTTCCATTTTTTTATTCGTCACAAAAGGGCGAAGTGACTGAAAAAAGATTCTCATTTTTTTTTCTCCGTCTGACGACTTCAGACCGATTTCATACATCCTGTTTGCTTTGATGCCGTTGATATACATTTGAATGATACCATATCTCACAGCAGAAATGTCCGAGCATTTCATAGACTGACTGCCGTAATGAATGATCAGAGAATCTATTTTCAGTTTTTTCCTGAAAAAATCCAGAAAATTTCTTTTGATCTCGGTCTCAAAAATCTGATTTTCTGAATTCATATTTTACTGCCTGTTTAAAAACTGTGATGCATCAATTTCATTCAGTTTTTTTAATGAAAGTCCTGAATACGCTTCCATCAGTTCCTTCTGATGTTTTTTGATGACTTCCAGATCCTTTTCATTTGTAAAAGGACGTATGAATTTCAAAGTCATCTCTGCATATTTTCTGTTTTTTTCCCAGTTCTCGTTTATGACTTCTCTCGCTTTTTTCAGTTCTTCCTTTGCCGATTCAGGAGTTGCCGGATTATTGATTGCAGCATCCATTTTGGCCAGGCCCTCGTCTTTCATTGTTTCCATTTTCTGCATTCCTGTTTCACCCTGAGAAACATTCCATGCCCAGGCAATCTTTGCATTGAGTTTCATAAATTCAGGTGCATCCTTGAAACCTGCCTTTTTTACGGTCTCTTCTATCTGACTGTAGATTTCCATTCCGGCCTTGATTTTTTCTTCTCTTTCAGCCAGTTTTTTAGGAATATCCGGACCCAGTTCCCGCAGTGCCTTGACTGCAGCGACATATTTGACTACATTCTCATCAGTGACTTCCACTCCTGAAACAGTCTTATTGTATGCTCCCTGAATTTTATCCTTTGCTTCTCCGCAGAATGACAGGAAGAGTGGAATAATGATAAAATAAATATTTTTCATGAAAATCTCCTTTTACTGGCTTCAGAAAATTTGTCAGCCGACAGGCCTATGCAGTTGAGTTCAGTCTTTCACTGCGTGTTGAACCTGTCATCTCGACAAGCGCAGACAGTGTCTTGCTTTTCAGGATGAAGGCTGCAGAACTCATTTACAGCATCTGCCGGCAGGCCGATTCTTTCTGCCTCTCTTTACAAGTCTTTTTGGAAATCCTCTGCTTTCAATGAAAAATAAATGCTCTCTTTTTCGTTTATGTGAAACTTCTGATGCAGAATTGAAACAGCATTTACCTGTACATATTTTCGATCTCAGATGCAAAACTTTCTGAGATGATGTTTCTTTTCATTTTCAGAGTTCTTGTCATTTCTCTGTCCAGGTCAAACTGTCTGGGGGAAATACAGAAGCAGTTTCCCGGAATCACTTCAAATGTCTTAAATCCGCTGTCCCTTGTAATGAGTCTGGTGATCTCCTTTTTGAAGAGTTCCCTGATTTTGGGATTTGAATTCCAGAGAGAGTAATCTGCGGGTGCAAGAGGAACGGCGGACTTTACCTTGTCAAAGTTCGGGACAATGACTGCACCGAGAGACTTTCTGTCATTACCGACGACCATTATCTGATCAATAAAATCGGAATTCAAAAGTCTGTCCTCCACTGGAACGGGTTCCACGTTTTCGCCTCCTGTCAGAACAAGAGTATCTTTGGATCTGCCTGCAAATACAAGTTCTCCTTTCCAGGTAAAACTGATCAGATCCCCAGTATTGAAAAAACCTTCCTGGTCAAATACGGTGCTGTTCAGATCAGGTCTTTTGTAATAACCCATCAGAATCTGTCTGCTCTTTACCCAAAGTGTTCCCTTTTTTCCCGCTTCGTAAGGAATTTTATTTTCTTTCTCATCTTTCAGGCATACTTCATATCCTTCCAGTGGAACTCCAAGTGTGGATGGGGCAGGACTCTCTTTTTTTCTGACGGAAATCACTGCAGAAGTTTCTGTCATTCCATAACCCTCAAGTACAGTGAGCCCAATTGCAGAAAGAAATTCATCAACTGCTCCCGGAAGGGCACTTCCTGCAGAGATGGATATTTTCAAATTTCCCCCGAAAGCCTGATGGATTTTTTTGAATACAAGAATAGAAAAAAGTTTGCCGGGAGAAGCGAGAATCAGACTGACTAGAGCCGCTGAACGGCTGAAAAATATGCTCACGATTCCCGGTTTAAGCATACTGAAATTATATCCCAGAAGAACTGCTTTTTTTTCTGCCCAGAATTTTCCTGCATAGAGTGCAGCCGCGAATATTTTCTGCTTTGCTTCGGATTCTATTCCGACCTTCGCCTTGATTCCATTGTAGAGAGATTCCCAGATTCGCGGAACAGAAGGAAAGAAAGTAGGCTTGAAATCTCTAAGATCCTCTTTCAGTGTCTTTATGTCTGTCACAAGAAATTCTCCCCCCAGAAAAATGACTGCATATTCCACTGCTCTTTCAAATGCATGCCAGGGAGGAAGAAGACTGAGTGCCCTGTCTTCCGAGGTAATTCCTACACAGCGGATTGTGCTCTGTATTGCAGTGATCCAGCCTCTCTGATTGAGCATAACGCCTTTAGGCGCCCCTGTTGTACCGCTTGTGTAAATCAGTGCAGCAAGTTCTTCCGGATTTACCGACTCAATACGTCTGAAAACTTCTTCCTGATTTGTCTCAAGGAACTTTCTTCCTTTTTCGAGAAGAGACTGAACAGAATCATTTCCTGAATACAGATGAAATGCATCCTGTTCCAGAATATAAATTTTTTTCAGATTCGGTATTTTTGATTTCAGAGAAACAAGCCTTGCCTTTGTTTTTTCATTCTGAACGACTGCTGTCCTGCATTCTGCATGATTGATGATATATTCTATATCCTCATCAGTGACATCCGTGCCGCGAGGAACAGAAACGCATCCGGATGCGATGATTGCAAGATCAGTAAAAAACCAGTTTGGAGAAGAGTCGCAGAAAAATGCAATTTTATCAGATGGTCTGATCCCTTCGGCGTGAATTCCGGCACACAGTTCATCCACAGATTTTTTCAGGGAAGAAAAACTTTTCCCCTGAAATTTTCCGTTGCCGTCTCTTTTTAAAAAGGAAACTTTATCGGGAAATTTTGCGGCAGTATCTGAAAGAAATTGATATAAGGTGGTATTATCAGGCATTCCTTCATTTTAGGAAGGAATGAATTTTGTAAAGTTTTTTATGACAGCAGAAGGCGACGTTTCGTAACGTCGCTTTTTGGCGGATGAGAATGCGAGGTTTCTTTGACACAACCTCGCCTTTTATACAACACGCATATCAGCCGATGAAAGCTCCGTGAATTGCCTTCAGTGCTTCCTTTGCCTGATCTTCAGGAATGACGCAGGAGATTTTGATCTCGGAGGTGGAGATCATTTCGATGTTGATGGAATTGTCTGCAAGTGCCTGAAACATCTTGGATGCAACACCCACATGCGATTTCATTCCCACACCGACAGCAGATACGATGCTGATTTTATCATTGATGTCTGCTTTTCCTGTGCTGTGTTTTTTTACGAATGCTTCGAGAAGAGGCTCAGCCGTTTTGATCGACTTTCTTGGAATCGTAAATGAGATCGTATTTTTTCCGTTGGAAGGAGAGGACTGAACAATTACATCCACAATGATGTCTGATTTAGCCAGCCCGCCGAAAAGGTCTGCAGCTATACCCGGTTTGTCCGGTACATCCGGAATTGTAATTCTCGCTTCTTCATTTTTGATTGTGACACCGCTGACTCTGATATGTTCCATTAATTTCTCCTCGCTCACTACTAAGGTTCCTGGTTTTTCATGAAAACTGGAACGGACATGAATGACTACATCGTAATTTTTTGCAAATTCTACGCTTCTTGAGTGCAGGACACCGGCACCAAGACTCGCAAGCTCAAGCATCTCATCGTATGTGATCTGCTGATGCATTTTAGCACCGGGAATTTTATTCGGATCAGCTGTATAAACACCTTCCACATCGGTGTAAATTTCGCATTCCTTTGCACCGAGTGTAGCTGCAAGTGCTACTGCAGTTGTATCGCTTCCGCCTCTTCCCAGAGTGGTGATATTTTCATCCTTGTCGATTCCCTGAAATCCGGCTACAATTACTACTTTTCCGCTCTCCAAGGCCTTGTCTATACGGGTCCGGTCAATCATCTCAATCTTTGCATTTGAGAAATTTCCGTCGGTCATAATTCTGACCTGTGACCCTGTAAAACTCTGGGCAGGAATACTGATTGCTTCTAAAGCCATAGCCAAAAGAGAAATGGATACCTGTTCTCCTGTAGAAAGAAGCATATCCATTTCCCTACGAGGAGGGTTGGGATTCACTTTTTCTGCAAGATCAATGAGTTCATCTGTAGAATGCCCCATCGCAGAAACTACAACAACCACCTGCTTGCCTTCCTTGCAGTATTTCTGGATTCTGGCAGCAACATTTTTGATTTTGTCTGTAGTTCCGACTGAGGTTCCGCCGTATTTCTGAACGATCAAATTAGTCATAATTACAAGCAGCATTTTGATTATAGGGCTGCAGTTCAACTCTAATTTCTGATATTTCACTGCAGAAAAAATATCCTTGCTGGAAATCTCCTTTCAGATAAAATGTCTGAAATTTCACTTTTTCGGTAAAAATTTCGGACAGTCTGCATACAGGCTTGTATGCAAATTTGCTTTTATGCTTAGGACTGTAAAAAGTGATTCCGGATTAAAAAGACTGAATAAATAATAAATATTCTTATGGAAGGTAAGCATAATGATTAGATTTCTTCTTCTGACTGTATTTTCTCTCTCTGTTTATGCAGACACAATTCTTATGGGAGACGGAACTTCCATTACCCAAAGCTGTCTTCTCGAACAGTCCAATACATACTTGATCTATAAGGATGCGAAGGGCACAGTCAAGACACTGGAAAGAAAGGAAGTCAGATCCGTCATCATTGATCCGGGAACCTGTCCGGATTTAGGTCTGGGAAGCGGCAAGGTTACAGTGGGGGAGGAGGCAGGAAAAGACGGGAAGCCTGGAGGATCCGAAGTCAAAGGTGAAAAGAAAGGTACGAATGGAGTCAACATCGAAATTATGCACGAATTCGTGACAGACTTCATTTGGCGGGGAAACAGTTACGGAGGAGAGTTCAGGGCAAGAAGGGATGGAACCAGTTACAAAGAAATTTCCCAGTACTATGCATACCAGCCGAACATCAAAGTGGCGGCTCCGAGCGGTCTTTATTTTGAACTTTGGGGAAATATCCCTCTGATGGGCAGGGGGGACAGAGATTCCGATCATCGGTTTCAGTCCTCTCCAGGCGGTGCTGCGGTCAACCCGTTTGTGCTTGTGGACAGGCTCAGCAATAATCAAGTTGTGAGTGCAGATCAGTCTTCTCTTTTCTTTGATCCTTCCAACAATGTATTCAATTCCGAGTGTTCAGATCCGGCATCGGCTCTTTCCGCAATCCAGACGACTCCCGGCTCCAGAACAGACTGTCAGGTGGATATCAGGAAGCTGAAAAAGCATAAGGAACGAAACGGTCTCTACAGAACAGACGGACTGTTTACAACGTTTGCCTACAATTTCGATGCAGGTAAATTCGGTGCATTTACAATGGGGACCTGGTGGTATTTTCAGAATGATAAACAGGCCAGATATTCCTGGCAGGAATACTTCATCTGGTGGGATCTTCCTGTATTCAAAAAATACCTGGCTCCGAGAATCCAGGTGTATACGCAGTCATCCCAGGACCTGAGTGCCTATGCAGACGGTTCAAATTACGCTTCACTTCAGACAAGTCATACATTCACTTTAAAAGACACAGAAAAATGGAAGATTCAGATTCAGCCGAACAACAATATCGGGTACAAGTATGCAAATGACAATGCCAGCCGGAAGTCCGGTTTTTTTGATATCACAACCGGTCTGAAATTTATCGTAAACGATTTTTTCTTCACAGTGAACGATGCCTACAGACCTGATGTACATCTTTATGACAACTCAGTCTTCTATTTTGATACCGCAAGTGCAGGCAGAGCTCTTCCAAACCTGAATCAGTATGACGGAAAGACTGCAGATCCGTCCAAACTGTACGGATTCAAGAATGATCTTTTCTATAACGGGATTTCTGCTGCGGGGCTTGATCCAATGCTTGCTCTCTACGCCACCCAGAGATATCAGGAACAGAAGATTCCAAGACATCTGATCTGGTTCAGCATCGGTTACAACCAGAATTTCTGATTGAACCCCTGGAAAAATAAATTCGTTCTGGGAATTACCGGTGGAATGGGATCTGGAAAATCCACCGTCACCCGAATCTTTGAAAAATTCGGGTGTCACAGAATCAGTTCGGATGAATTGGCAAAATTTTACACTTCAGAAGATTCTCCGATCAAAAATGAACTTATCCGAATCTTTGGAGGGGAATCAGTAAAAAACGGAGTTCCTGACAGAAAGGTCATTGCAGGGATTGCATTTTCTGATCCGAAAAAACTGGATCAGCTGACTGAAATTATCCACCCACTGGTTCGTAAAAAAGCAGTGGATTTTTTTGAAAATCTGCCTGAAGGGAGCATTGCCGTATGGGAAGTTCCCCTTTTGTTTGAAACTAAGGCAGAAGAAGTCTGTTCTTCCACGCTGACGGTTTATTCAGATGAAAAAATTACGGTCAAAAGAGTAATTGAAAGGGACAGGATTACTGAGAAAGAATATAAAGACAGAATGGCCAGACAAATGGAACTTAAGGAAAAAATCAAACGTTCCGATTTTGTAGTCAGAAATGATTTCGATATGGGTGCGTTGGAAACGGAGTGCCTGAAAATTTTTGAAGAAATTCGAAACATGAGGACAGAATGAAAGAAAGAACATTTTATACAATCAATCTGGATCTGAGAAGAATTGTAATTTTATCCATTATCTTTCTTGGTATTGTGGCCTATTCTTTTGGGTTAGGAATGACCTTTGGAAAGAAGAGGGCAGAAAAAACACAGGAACCGGCTATCGCAGGTGTTAAGACGGAAAAGGAACCTCAGGATGGATTTCCGGAGGAAAAACCTCCCATTCGTTCAGAGGAAGAATATCTCCCTCAGGCAAACAACGGTGTAGAAAAAAATAAATCAGCAGAAACTAAGACCGCAGAAAACAAAACTCCTCCAGAAAAAACAGAAGTGAAGAAAGAGGAAAAAACTGCTGAGCAGAAACCTCCGGAAGTGAAGTCTGTGGAAAAGAAAGCGGAGATCAAACCGCCCAGAAAGAAAAAGACAGCACTTAAAAAAATTGAGATAGAAGACCAGAATTTTTATACTCTTCAGTTGGGTGCATTCAGCAGTCAGGAACAGGCGCAAAAATTTAAGGATAATGTAGTCTCTGAAAGCAAAACTGGCAGGTTTTCACCCTTTGTTCAGAAAAATGGAGAACTTTTTGTGGTCAGGATTGGGAAGGCAAAGGACAGAGAGGAAATTGAAAAGTATCTGAAAAGTCTGGATTCAAGACTGCAGTCCACGTCTATGGTTGTGAAAAATTCTCATTGATTCTGACTTTTCAAATTCTCAAAGTAACTGAATTTCAGATCTGATGAGTAGGGCGGCCTTCTTTTTTGTTTTTTTCCTATCAATACACTGTGCTTCACCGAAAGTCCAGGAAAGAGAAATCACAATTGAGGATGATACGGATCTTTTTATTTTGGATGAAAATCCGGAACAGAATTTTTTCTGGGTTTCCGAGAGAAAAGGGTCAATTCTTTACAAAAAGCCGGACAGCACAGCCCCTGCCATTCAGAATTTAAAATTTAGGACCAAAGTTTATCCGAATGATCATTCGGATACGGAAATCTCTGCAAGCTGGATTTCTGTGAAAGTCGGGAATCTTACGGGTTATGTGAAAACTTCTTTCTTATCGAAGAAGTTTCCTGAAAAATTTCATGGTTATAAGATTGGCCCTGAAGAAGAACTTTGTGACAATATTTCCAATTCATTTGAATGCTATAAAGCAATCGAATACATTCAATCGGCAAGACCTGAAGTTTCCGGAAAATTTAAAAGACTGGAAGATCAGGCTCAGATCAGGCTCTATGGGAAGAAAATGCTCTTGAAAGACAGTTCTCCCGAAAAACAATACCGTTTTTTGAAATACTTTCCTTCGGTCAGATACTTTCTAATTGCGGTTCAATACTACGAAGGAAGCTCATTACTTCTGCTGAATGAACGAAATGGAAAAACATTTACAATTCCTGATTTTCCGGCCATTTCCCCAGACAACAAAAGGATTGTTTCCGCATCGAGCTGTCATCCTGCACTGCAGGGTTACTGTAAAAATGAGATTCTGATTTTTCAGTTCATAAAACAGTCCAATGATTTGAAAAAAGAATTTTACCTAAATCCGGAAGAATATGGGATAGGCGATCCATTCTGGACTTCCAATTCGGAAATCAGTCTTGGTTATTATCCTTTCAGTACAAAAGAATCCCAGTCTCCTGAAAAATCAGTCATTCTCAGATTAGTCAAAGGCAGATGGTATTTGAAAAAGCCTAAAGTTTCCAAATGAACTGTAAAACATAGAGTCCAGAAAGCATCTTAGATACCATTTGTCGCTCTAGTTGTGCTATTTTTGTCGTAAAAGAGAAATTTAGACCTTTTTCTCTCGGTTTCCTTTAACGGAATAAAATGAATTCTTCTTAAATTGAACTTTTTCATAGAAAAAATTCCTATAGGGAAGATCGAGAAGGGAAAAAAATGATGACTTTCCTCCGTGAACTGTAAATTTGTTGAAATAAATGTCATATACACTATTTTTGATATATCTGATCGAGAATGACTTTAATGATCTTTTTCTGGATTAAGGTGCATTTTTTGATGGATAAAAATTCTTTTTAAGGATGAAAAGTTGGACGAGAGAGATTATTTTACGGAAGACGAACTGAAAAAAATACTAAGCTATGATGAATGGAGAACTCATGAACATAGGCTCTGGCTTCAGTTGATGTATTGTTTTGGACTCAATGTTCAGGAGCTTACAAATCTAAAAGTGAAGGACATTGATTTTGAAACAATGGTTTTAAAGGTTTACAGCAGCAGGCGAAGTAAGCCCAGAATCCTGAATATACCAAAAGCAATTCAGTTGGATTTAAGAAAAGAAGCTTTGGGAAAATATTCCGATGATCATTTGTTTCAGGGCAGAAACGGGCCTGTCCACAAACGAACTGTGCAAAAAGTGATGGAAAGAGTATTCAAAAAATTCGGAATTTATGCAACGGTCAGCAAATTTAGAAAAACATTTGCACTGCATTCAATCAAATACGGTTGGGACGAAAAAAGTATAGCTATGGCCTTAGGTCACTCTTCCATTAGAGCTACAAGACTTCTGATGGGAAATGACAGAATATACTTTGAGAGGAAAAAATCCCACCCAATTGATCATATTCTCAGGATCAAAATATGAATTTCCGTTTAAAAAGAAAAAAGTGCCCGTAAAAACGGGCATTTTCCGAAAATTATTTTTTCTCTACATCCTGAGCTTTAGCTACGATAGCATCTTTTCCACCTGGGACTCTTGCAAACATAACGCATTCGCATTCTTCCCATTCAATGCCCGGAGCTTCAGGTTGAACCTGCTTCAGCGGTCGGCATTCTCTAGTGTTGATACCTTTCACTTTTCCATTGAATTCAGCTACAACTACTTTACCAGTAGATTCACCATCGGATACACCTTCTGCACCAGTCAATGTTTCACCGATCATCTTTCTCATGAAATCTGCTTTCGCAGTCAGAGCAGCACCACTTGTACAAGTTTCCTGCATCATTGCTCCAGAGCGTCTTTCTACTGCTTTTGGGGAAGCTCTGTTGACTCTTTTCATGTAGTAATATTCTAAAGGTTTCTTTTTCGGGTCTTCTGGAGGTCCTGCCCAGCCCTCAAATACTTTTCCACCTTCACCGACAGTGGTTGGATCTTTTTCAGTTGATGAACAGCCAAGGTTCACAAACAAAAGAAGTGACATAAGCAGTACCGCATATTTACTCGACGACATTATTCTAAACTCCTTGTAATTTTGCTTTAAAAGCAATTCTACAAAACTATGAACAATTTTTCCAGAGTCTGTTTAAATAGAAAGCGATTTTTTCGCTGAAATCATTTTTTTATTGAATCATTTTCTTTTTTCTTTTTCCAACTGTAAGCAGGGGTCGATAAGGGAAATTTTTCACTTTAATTTTTTGTATATTTTCAGCCTGAATTCAGGGGATACTCCAAACACTTTTGAGTGCAGGAACTCCTTTTCTGTAAAAGAATCAGGATTTGCTATGAGCCTTTTTATATATGGATTTGCAAGATCAGTATTGTAGAGGAGAAATACTTCCTGTCTGTCCATTGTGTCTGAATACATTGATTCTGGAAAAGGCAGTTCTCCTGGAATAAATTCCAATATTTTCTTTTCCGGATACTTTTCAGAAAGAAAGAAATACGGGTCAGGGATCGCCTGAATGTACAGATGATTTTTATCTGAAGTAAAGTTCCCGATTTCACTCCAGAATTTTTCTGTTTCATTTTTCAGTCTGCCTGATGCAACTTGAAAGACGGCGATGGAAAATACCACTGAATTGAAGAGAAAATTCGCAAGAACAGCTGCCCAGCCTGTCTTTTTTTCTGACTCAAAAAGAAAACCGATGCAGAGTGCCAGAGAAGGAACTGCATAATAGACATACCAGGATTCGGAAGAACTCAATTGTACAATTATGTTGAACAGAGCAGTCAGAGTGAATACGGCAAAATAAGAATTGATTTTTTTTCTGTTCCAAACAAGAGCACCGACAGTCACAGACAGTACGGCCATTTTCCAGATTGGAAACTGAAAACCTGCAAACAGAATTTTGATTTTGTCCAGGTATGTGAATTTTCCGAAAAGATCCTTTTTCCTGGCAAGCTGGGCACCGAACTGAATCATAAACATATCCGGATGCGGGAAAATATAGACTGCCCAGAGCAAAGCCAAAGGAAGAGAACCTAAAATCAGAAAAAGGACATTTTTGAACCTGATTCTTTTCTGCTGATAGAGTATCCCGGCCATCGGAAAAAGATGTATAATGCCGATCGGATGAGACAGAAAGGACACTGAATAGAAAAAACCGGCACCTAGAAGATATCTCTTTTCATTCTCTGAAAAAAAGCAGAAATATACAGCAGCTGCACCGGCCGTCATACAGAGACTTTCCATTCTGGCTGTATGGGATACTTTGAAAAACAGAATGTCTGAGAATAGAAGTGAAATAACTAAGATTTGCCCCGTTCTTCCCAGTCCGGATTTTTTGGCCGTTTGCAGATAAAAATAGATTCCAATGACAGATACTGCAAGACTGAAGAGTCTGGCTGTGTCTATACTCTGCGGAAAAATTTTTAAAATGACCGCCAGTGTCCCCATAAAGGCAGGGGGCATCCAGTAGGTATGAGTTTCCATTCCCGGGATCAAACCATCGAGAACCTTAGTTGCCAGTATTCCCGAATTTGCCAGCTCTTTTGCAGGAGAATAAAACAGCACCTCATCCGGCCAGACAGACGGAAAGTATTTTCCAGAGACTGTTCCAAATAAAATGAACAGTAAAGAGCTGAAAAAAAAGAAAAGAGTAGGGTTCAAATTCAGAACTGAATCACAGTCAATTCAAATTTTGTAATTTGAACCAACTGTAAATTCAGTAATTGAGTCATATCAGGAGAGGGATGCTACTGCCTGGTCCTCATTCTCGTAAACATCGAAGAGATCCAGTAGTTCTACTACATCAAATACTTTTTTGACAGGCGGGGTAATATTGCAGAGCTTCAGTTTACGTCCCTGACGGCCCAATTCTCTGACCATACCGACAAAAACCCTGATTCCTGAAGAAGATATGTAAGATATCTGTCCAAGGTTGATAATCATATCACCCTCGCCTGACTGGATATCTTTTGTCAGTGCAGATTCTACTTCATCAGATTGTGTAATATCCAATCTTCCGGCTAATTTAACTAAAGTATGTTTGCCGATTTTCTCGATCTTAATGTCCAAAGCTTTCTCCTCTTGCTTCCACTTGGAGTCTGTTGTGAACTTTTGACTGCTATGCAATTTTGTCAAGAGAAAAAAAAAAAAAGGGGATTGGGAGTAGGGAATGAAAAAGGATAAGAAAAATAATCCCTGTGTCCCCGTGTTCCCGTGGTGAAAAAAAGGTTTTATAGGCCACCCGCTCACAAGCAGGGAATTTGTTCGCAGGCCTCCCCTTAGGTCCGTCGGGAATAGGGAACTGACAGACCTGTCTGTTTTTCCTGATTTATCTGAAGAGGAAAGTTGACATTGGCGGGATAAAAGAAAATTTGAACTTTGGGAGAAGCTGATGCGCGCAGTTGTACAATATTTTCTTGAAAAAAGCATTTTTTTAAACCTTCTGACAGCACTGATTTTGGGTGTAGGTGCCTACAAGGGATTTACGATGAACAGAGAAGCATTTCCAAATATCAATTTTGATATTGTCACGATCACTACATTGTTTCCGGGGGCGTCACCTTCTGAAGTGGAGAAACTGATTACAAAACCGATCGAAGAAAGTGTAAAATCTGTGGACGGCATCAAAGAGTTCAGATCCGGTTCAATAGAAAACAGATCCGGGATTGTGATTACAATTGATCCGAATTCTAAAGATACTCAGAAGGTAGTCGATGATATTAAGTCTGCCGTCGACCGAACTGAAGACCTTCCTGAAGATTCCAAGAAACCTCTTGTTATGGAGATTACTTCCGGAAGAAATCCTGTTATCGAAATTTACGTAGGAGCCAAGTCTGTCAACGGTCAGTCACTTGTCAGTGAAAAGGAATTCCAGGAAAAGATAAAGATACTTGAACAGATGCTTCTGGATATTCCTGAAGTGGGAAGGATTGCCAGAAAAGGATTCAGAGAACCTGAAATGCATGTGAACCTGAATCCGGGTGCGATGAATATTTTTGCATTGAGTGCACAGCAGGTGATGAATGCTCTCCGTCTGAAAAATATCAGTTTTCCCGGCGGAAATCTCACAGACGGAGGACGGGAAGCTGCTATTCGGACGATCGGTGAATTTGACAATCCTAAAGAAATCGGTGAGGTCTTTATCCGTTCAAATGATGCAGGGCAGGCAGTCAAGATTAAAGACATTGCAAATGTCAGGGAAGGATTTGAAGACAGGGTTTATATTGAGAAAATCAACGGTCTTTACGGGATCGGTCTGGTTGTCATTAAAAAGGAAAAATCAGACGCAATCAAACTTGTAGACAAGGTCAAGGCTGTTACCGGAGAATTTGAAAATCAGAACAGAACTCAGCTCAGTTTTACCTATGTAAATGATATGTCCAAATATATCAGAAGAAGACTTGATGTTCTGATATCCAATGGACTGCAGGGTTTTGTTCTCGTTGTGGTTTCTCTCTTTTTCTTTCTGGGATGGAGAGTTTCTCTTATGGTTTCTCTCGGCCTGCCTCTTGCTGTTGCAATGACGATGATTGCACTCGATTATCTGGGAATGACTCTGAATCTGATTTCTATGATGGGACTGATTATCGTTGTGGGGATGCTTGTGGATGATGCCATTGTCATCAGTGAAAACATTTACAGATACATTGAGGACGGGGTAGAGCTTCTCGAAGCCTGTCTGAAGGGAACGACTGAAGTGATTGCTCCTGTCACTGCCACCATTACAACAACATGTGCCGCGTTCGGTCCAATGCTTTTTATGACAGGTATTTTCGGAAAATTTATTTATTCAATTCCGATGGTTGTGATCATTGCACTGCTCAGTTCTCTTTTTGAAAGTCTGTTTATTCTTCCTTCTCATATCTATGACATCAATCACGGTCATGTTCATAAGGGGGAGATCAAGGAAGAGGGGAACTGGTTTGCAAGACTCAGGGACAATGTGTACAAACCCAGTCTGGAATGGGCGTTAAAACATGATAAACTGACTATAACTATTTTTATAATAGTGTTTTTTGTTTCCATTGCGGCTACAAAAGTATTCGGAAGGTTCAAGCTTTTTCCGGGCGGCGTGGAAGTGTTTATGGTGAAGATTTCTGCTCCTGTCGGATATACACTCGAACAGACGGAAAGGTTTGCTCAAGTTGTGGAGAGGGAAGTTGCAAAACTTCCTCCTGAGATTATGGAAAGTTATGTGACAAGGATCGGGATTACCCAGAAGGATGCCAATGATCCTTTCACTAAACGCGGAAAAAATTACGGTATGCTGATGGTGTATCTCACGCCTGATGCGGACAGGAAAAGACCTGAGCAGTCTACAGATTTTGTAATGAATCATCTCAGGGACAGAACTGCCTGGCTTCTGAACGAAGAGGCTCTGCAGTCTCTGAAGAAAAAAGAAGAGGCTTTGAACAAGACTAGAGTTGATTCCGAAAAACGAGAATTCAAGGTAATTGATGATTCCCAGATTCCTCCTGAATTCAAGGATCTGAAAGGGAAGATTACTCTTCTGGATTATGAAAAACTTCAGGGAGGCCCCCCGGTCGGAAAGCCGATTGCTGTAGAAATTCGAGGGGATGATTTTACTGTACTCAGAAAAATTGCTGACGAATACAAGAAACTGATGGCTGAGATTCCAGGAATCATTGATATCGGAGACGACTATTATGAAGGAAAGGATGAAATCAGGATCAGCATTGATGAGGGACTTGCCGCAAGGGCAGGTGTCAGTGATCAGCAGATCGGCGTTGCAATCAATGCTGCATACCAGGGAGCAGTTGCAACCAAGATCAAAAGAGCAGATGAGGAAATTGATGTGCGTGTGAGATTTCCTGAAAATTACAGAAACTCAATAAAGTCTCTCGATAAAATATTTGTCACAAACCTGCAGGGGAATCTTATTCCAATTTCAAGAATGACAAAATATGTGAAAGGTCCCGGACTCGCCGCGATCAACCATCTGGACGGGAAAAGACTTGTGACAGCGACAGCCAATCTGGACGATACGCTCACTGATCCTAGAAAAGCAAATGAGGCTCTTGCGAAAAAAGCGGCTCTTGCGAAAATCATGGAAAAATATCCCGGTTACAGAGCCAGATTCGGAGGAGAGAACAAGGATACTGAAGAATCGATGGCAAGTCTCGGAAGAGCTTTCCTGGTGGCGATTATCGTGATATTTATGATTCTTGCATCTCTTTTCAGATCGGTTGTTCAGCCGTTCATTGTTCTCTCAGCCGTTCCGTTTTCATTTATCGGGGTGGCAGTTGCGTTTCTCACGCATGGGCACTATTTCAGTTTCCTGAGCATTATCGGGATCATAGGTCTTTCCGGAATTGTGGTGAACGATTCGATTGTTCTTGTGGACTTTGCCAATCAGCTGAAAAAGGAGAACCCTGGGATAAACAGTCATGATCTTTTATTGCAGACGGGTCTTGTGCGTCTGCGACCTGTGATGCTGACCACGATCACGACTGTGCTCGGCATTCTTCCGACTGCATACGGGATTGGCGGATCGGATCCTTTCCTGATGCCGATGGCTCTTGCTATAGGCTGGGGACTTGCGTTTGCCACTCTTCTCACTCTTATGCTTGTGCCTGTGCTGTATAAATTTGCGAGAGAGTCCAAGAGGAAAATAGAAAAGCTGCAGATATGGATTGCAGAAACTGTGTTCAAGAAAGGACATCACAAGAAAAAGAAAAAGTTTGATGCACTTGATGTGATCAACTGATCCGATTCGGTTATGCAATGGGCGGTAAAGTCAACACTGCCCTTCTGCACGGTACAGCTTACAAACTCACCTTACGCAGGTGGGGCGTTTTTGGAATGCGGCATTTCTTGGGGCTTCCGCAAGTTTGTAAGACGCTGCTGCGCTCCGCCCTTCGGGCTATTAGAAATCAAAGATCGTAGGGAGGCGGCCTACCGGCGGCAGCTTCAATGCTTGCGTTGGTTTAAAGGGGCTTGAGCAGCCCCTTCGCTAACATTGAAGCTGCTAAAATCCCCGCTTTTTCTCACATTCTATGATATGACCAATTGAT
>JBPOJG010000504.1:0-14863 GCA_052033835.1 Spirochaetota bacterium | reverse complement strand
CAAAGTCCAGAAACAGAACCACTTTTTTTGCCTTCTCCGGCACATTTCGAATCGGTCTGAATGACTCTCCGCAGTGAACGAGCAGAACAACGAAAATTATAATGATGAAGTATGTTTTTTTCATTGTCATCTCTTAATCAAAACAAATTATGCTGATAGCCAAGGCTAATTCCTTGAAAAACATCCTTTTCGTTAATGTTGAATAGCTGACGGATTAGTGTCTCGACAGGTATATAATTCCCTATACTTGCAGAAACAGTTTGTATATATTTATTCGAACTTGACTGCATACTAGTATCTTGCCTCATTAACCCAAACTGAAGAAATCCCTTGCCAATTTTATAATTTAGACTCAAATTTACAGTGTAGCCTTTAATTAATAGGTCTTGAGCGTCACTTCTGTAACCTACAGCCCCTAAATCTGACATATAAAATTGAATTCCATTATTCTTATAAACAGAAGTCATATAGATAAGTCCCAAAGAAGCGTTGATCGAAAAATTATCGCTTAGCACTTTCGTAAAACCTAGTCCTATTGCCGGACCGTAGGAATTAAAATTTAGTTTATACGCAGGTTTATTTAGTGGTAGGGTTATGCCAGTTGGACTGTTAGTTCCTTGATAATATGTAAATTTAAAGGACTCATCATAATTATATGATTGTGCTTTCAATCCCGCAAATGCATAAAAACCAGTATCCGAAAGCAGGAAGGAAACAGAAAGATCATGATCCATTCTTTTTACTTTATATCCTGTTTCACTGTAATCATTAAATATATGTAAAGGTGGTGAACTGATCGATACTAACAAACTTGAATATTCATAATTACTATTCCCAGTACTGAATCCATAATTAATACTTAATCTTTCTTTAATATAGCTCGCTGTAACTCCATTCATTTTCATGGAAATTTTTGATGGATCTGTAAACTGCCAAGATCGAGAATTGGTAAACAGGTTGTACAATAGAGCACGTGTTTGCATTTGTTTGGTCACACCTTTCATAATTGCTGAATCCCAATCCATTTGAGAAGCTTTTGCACCAACATAAAATCCTTCTGAATGAACGGAAGAAAATGTAAGAATCAATAGAATCAGAGTCGTAATGATGTTTTTCATGGTTTGGTTTCCTTTGAGAGGGAATTATTTTCTAGATTAGCACATTCCTGTCTATAGTAAGAATTAATTGATTTAAAGGATTCATCCTTGCAAAGATTCTTAAAATCCTCAGAATCTTTTATTGAACTTAAATATTTGTGATATATGCTATTCTTAGCATAATTGTTAAGCTGACTTTTATTCTCTGCACGTATTTTTCCAGTGCTCTTCATTTCACCAGCTATTTCATTCAGAGTTTGAATTATTTCCTTTCGGACTAAATAAACAGAGGTAAAAGTATATTGATCGATAATTACTACATAACTTAGTTTTGTGTTTCCGCCTTGATAAAGCAAATCAAGAAGATCCGGCATAAAACTTGAGCTTTTCAGTAATGAAATTCTACCGGTAAATAGATTTTTATCTTCCCAGAAAGGAGAAAATAGATCTAAAACAATCGGTAGGAATGGAAAATATTTGTAAAAAAAAGCAGAAATAGTTGGATCACTTTGAGGACTTTCAACATATGCTTTCAGCGATTGCGTCAGCTCCTTTGCTTTCGCTGCTTCATCTCGATAAAACCGTTTATTATGAACGATCTGTAAATTGTTCGTAATTGATGAAATATTTTTGGTTATGTTCTCAGAGAAAATAAGACCTAAATTATAAACAGTATCTTTCTTTAATCCTGCAATATTGATTGTTTCGGATACTGATTTCAGTTCATTCGAGGTAGTTTTTATAGAAGTGGAGCTTGCATAGTAAATATCTTTAGGGCAAAAGCTTTTTTCCTCAAGAATTAAAAAGGCATAGATCTTAATGGAAACTTCTTGATCCATTTTCTTATTAATTGCTTTTAGAGCTGTCTCATATGTTGTCGGTTTACCCTCCTTATCTGAAATTACTATGTTCAAATTCTCTAAAATTGAACCATTTTTGGAAATAAATGCAAATTCCGAACTTCTGCAATAAGTAGATAAACAAATACACGATAGCAGAATGAACTTAGTGATTTGAGATAGGATTTGTGTTTTACAGAGGTTGTACATAAGAATTATCCTTTGCTATGTTTTTGAGATTATTCAGAAAGAGTGCTTGAAGTGAATGTATAATTGTTTGAGGCAAATAAAAGTCAAAAAAAGGTTTCTTAATAGCCTTACTTCCGGTAGAGTAAGAAAGAGATTGGATCGAGTATTTTCTAAAAGATAAAGGGAGGCGCCTAAAAAATTTATAGAAAGTTGAGAAAAACGAAAAAACTAGTAGATTATACCTTTCCTTAGTTTCGCTGTTTCGCTGTTTCGCTGTTTCGCTGTTTCGCTGTTTCGCTGTTTCGCTGTTAACATACTGATTCTCAAATTAACCGGTATATTACAAGAATGGATTTATACAATAAAAAATTTCACGTTCTGGAATTAAATTCTTTTCATCGCCGCATCCAAATGGTATACCTTTTTGTAAATACCCAATATTGGGTATTTTTTAAAGATTTTCAGAAAAAGTGAAATTGTTAAATAAGTTATTGAAGTCCTCTAATTCTCGTGATTCCCTTTTGTTTATGCGGTTACTTGACCCTTTTCGAAATGAAAGTGTTCTTGATGTTGCAACTCCTACGATTTTCTTCTGATGTTGGATTGTAGGAACTCCTACGATAGTTCTGCTGATTTTGAGTTGTTCAACAGATTAAAGAAAGTTGAATCTGCGATATAAGAAAGGTTGAAAAATTTTAGAAAAAAGAATTGACATACGTGTATTAAGAAAATTAGAATACGTATATTATGACTACAAAACTGACTCTGTCGCTCGAAAAGAACGTAATAAATCAGGCTAAGAAATTTGCCAGGGAAAAGAATAAGAGCCTGTCCAGAATAATAGAAGAGTATTTGGTGGAACTTACGGCAAAGCGGAACTTAAAATCAGAAGAAAAACTTCCCCCGATTTCAAGAGAATTGGCAGGATCAGTAAACATAAAAGGAGGCATAGATTTACGCAGAGAGATTGCAGATTATTTGGACAGAAAGTATAAATGAAGGAAAGAGTATATTTGGATACCGATATCATAATGGACTTTCTGACACACAGGGAAAAGTTTTTCGCTCCGGCTGCTGAAATATTTCGGAAAATTGAGGAAGGGGAAATAGAGGGATATGTATCATCATTGATAATATGGAATCTTTATTATTGGCTGGAAAGACATACTGACGGTAAGGATGCCCGTTCTAAGATAAAAAAGCTTCGTCTGCTTCTGAAAGTGATCAGTGTTGATGGGAAAATAATAGACCAGGCACTGGATTCGGGAATGAAAGATTTTGAAGATGCGGTGCAATATTATGCAGCAGTATCAGAAGGTATAGAAGTGTTTCTGACAAGGAACAAGAAAGACTATAGAAAAGGTGACTTGCATATTTTGGACTGTGAAGAATATATAAAATTAAAGGACAAAAAATAATTAATATCTGACGGACAACAGAAGCGCGAGCAGCACCAAGGCGACGTTTCGAAACGTCGCTTTCAGAAATGCCTCATCTGCTGACGGATTTTTCTTTTTGGAGTGTAATGAAAACCCATATAAAAAATATTCCAAACAGAAGATCATTGACTCCGTAGGCTGCATAAAAAAGACCTGAAAGTACTGACTGCTGAAAAACAGCTGAAAGGTTTGCTTCAGGGCGGAGTATCCACAAAAACCAGGAAATTACATAAGCGGTCTTTTCGACTGCAAATACTGCGGAGAGATATTTAAAGTTTTCCGAATAACCGGCTGCAATAAATACAAATCCCCACACGATGATCATCATCAGACCGAATACAGACATCACTTCCGGATATACACTTGAAATATGCCTGTTGGTAAATCCGAGAGAAAATATCAGAACACCGAGGATATTTGCAGTGCCGGCCAGATAAAAACCATATTTCATTATATTGTATTTATTCATGCAGACCCTCGCTCGGTTCTTCCAGAATTACAGGAAAATTCATACTTCTGGATGCTGTGGGCCGTTTTAAGTTTGTTTCAGCATCCAGCTCACCGCCCAGAAGAAGCACTGCTTTCAGATTCGGAAGTTTAACCGCAGAATGGGACGATGAAGACAATGATCTGGCAATAGGCTGGGATTTTTGCAGAGAGGCGCCTATCGGAATTCTGCTTATGGATTTCACAGAAGACTTGGAACGACCGGGAGAGCCTGCGTCACACCCACTCAAAAAGAAAAGAAACAATATTGTGCGGACAAGTTTTTTCATATAGGAACAATTCTTTATCTGAATAAAAAGTCAATTCAATAACTTTTTTTATATCTATGATTCATTATTTACATATAGAATTCGGGACCCTTTAAAAATCGTATTCTGAAACTTCCCAGATTCCGTTGTACAGACATACTGCTTTCCAATATTCGGTAAAGAAATGTTTGTCGTCCGATAAGGGACTTTTTGGATCATGATCGGTAAAAAAAGAAAAAACACATTCCAGAGAAATTTCTTTAATCATATTTTCATGAGGTGTTATATGAAATATTTTTATTGATTCAAAAGTAATGTAGGATACTTTCCCTTTCGGTTTAGAGAATTTTGTAAAGCCCTTTGAAAAAAAGACCGTTAAATCTTCCATTTTAGCCCTGTATTCTTTTCCGGAAATTCTAGCTTTGACTATTTTCTCAATGTCCGACTTTATCCACTTCTCTATCTTTTCCAATTCAGATATATTCGAAAAATTCCCTTTCCTCAGGTTCCTTTGCACCCGAAGACTCAAAATTTCCAATATCAGACCAATAGAAAACAGTATGATTAAACCGATGATGAGATTCATAACCTTATGAATCATTTTTCCGCATACCATCGCTTCGCAAACCTGAAAAACAGCTGAGGATAAAGATTTATTAAACTTTACAAATTACAGAGTTATTTTATACTCATCCGCAGCCATGGAAAATATCACTGAAAAAATCAATGAACTGAAGAAACTCGTATCCGAATTCAAAAAATCTGTTCCTGCACTGAAGGCAACTGAGATCGGTGTTTACCGAAAAGAGATTTCAGAAAATATAAAAAAACTCGAATCCTTGGCTGCCGAACTCAAGGAAATTCAGTCAGATTTGAATAAAACGGATTCGACAAAATCAGACAAATCCAATTCTGAAAAATATGTACTGGCACCGGATATTGAAGATCCTTTTCAATCATGAAAAGAGTTTCAATATTTCTTCTGCAAGAAGTCCCGGAGAAAGCCTGTAACTTTTCAGAATCTCGTCTCTTTCTCCGTGAGGAATCACCTCCGGAGGAAGAGCAAAAGTCTTTGTAAACTTTGCAAGATATTTTCCTGATATTCTGTTTAAGATATATCCCGCGACTCCTGAGTCCAGATAACTTTCATCGAGTATTGCAAATTTCTCTGTACTGCTGATCATTTTTTCAATCAGTTCCAGATCCAGAGGACGTATCCACCTGAGATCTACAACTGCAATGTCCTTTTTTCCTTTCAGGATTTCTGCTGTCTTCAGTGCAGTGTCCAGAAGACTTCCCACAGTAAAAAGAGTGAAATCTTTTCCTGTACGGACAACTTTGGATTTGCCTATTTCCAGTTTTCCTGAATTTTCATAACTGAAATTTGCCTTGTCCTCACTTGCCTTGGGAAAACGCACAGCTATCGGACCCTCATTCCAGTTTTCCATCAGATACATTGAATCAATCAGATCCTGTGCAGATGAAGGAATAAAAATGCTCATATGAGGCAGACTGCAAAGATACCCCAGATCAAAAAGTCCCTGGTGAGTCTCTCCGTCGGGACCGACTACACCTGCTCTGTCAATGACAAAACGTACAGGAAGATTCATCAGAGATACATCATGCACCATCTGATCGAGTGCTCTCGTCATAAATGTAGAATATATGCACATATATGGAATGACTCCTCCGCCGAGAAGTCCCGATGCAAAAGTCACTGAATGCTGTTCTGCAATTCCCACATCAAAAAGATTGTCCGGAAATTTCTGACTGTATGCTTTCAGACCGCTTCCCTCAATCATCGCAGGAGTAATTGCTGCCACCTTGGGATTTTTTTCTGTGAGGCGAATCAGACATTCTCCTACAATCTTGCTGAATCCTACTTTTGTTTCCTGAGAATTCATTTTCCCGCTTTCTTTTTCGAAAGGGGTTACTCCGTGATATTTGATCGGGTCATCTTCAGCATGTGCGTAACCCTTTCCTTTCTGAGTGATTACGTGAAGCAGAAGAGGGCCTTCTTCGTCTTTTATCTTATCGAGAACCTTGACAAGACCGACTACATCATGACCGTCGACTGGACCGAAATAACGAAAACCCAGATCTTCAAAAAGTCCGCCCGGAACCAGAAAATTCTTGAATGTTCTTTCAAATTTTTTGGACAGACTGATAAAAAGAGGACCGATCAGCGGAAGCCATTTTAATAAAGAATAATAGTATTTCTTGTACTTATTGTATACGTGAGAAGTAATCAGATTGTTCAGATAACTGGAAATGGAACCGATGTTTTTGGAAATCGACATATAGTTGTCGTTCAGGATCACAAGACAGTCCGGTTTGATATGACCCCCGTGATTCAATGCTTCCAGTGCCATTCCGCATCCGATGGAAGCATCTCCGATTACAGCCAGACAGTGATACTTCTGTTTTGTAATGTCTCTGCCTACAGCCTCGCCGAGAAGCTGAGAAATGGAAGTGCCTGCATGACCGGTATTGTACAGATCATACTCCGATTCTTCTCTTTTCGGAAATCCGGAGATCCCTTCAAATTTCCTTACAGTCTTAAGTTTCTCTCTTCTTCCAGTCAGAATTTTATGCGGGTAAGTCTGATGTCCTACATCCCAGATAAGTCTGTCTTTCGGTGTTTCAAACGCATAGTGAATGGCTACAGTCAGTTCCACCGCTCCGAGGTTGCTCGCAAAATGTCCGCCGATTTCAGACAGTGTATCGATAATGTATTCTCTGATCTCTCTGCATACCTCCGGAAGTTTTTCCAGAGGCAGCTTTCTCAGATCAGACGGATTTTCAATTTTTTCCAGTAATGGATAGCTACTCATTCTTATTTTCTTTTTTTCTCACTATCTCCTGACGTACTAACTTTTCTGCGTCATTGTCGTCTACAAGTCCGATCAGTTCATAAATTCGTACAGGCTGATTTTTTCCTTTTACTTTCACAAGATCAAGTTCTCTTGCATATACTCTTTCTTTCACTCTTTCATAAGTATATTCAGAAATAATGATCCTAGTTGCATACATTTTATTGGAGCCTTCCAGTCTCGAACCGAGATTCACAGTATCTCCCATACAGGTATAGTCCATCCTGTGAGAGCTTCCCATATTTCCCACAACTGCGGGTCCAGTATTCAATCCGATTCCAATATCTATGGAAGGAAGATTTCTCGATTTCCAGTCTGCCTGCAGTTCCTTGAGTTTATTCAGCTGAACAATTGCAGCAGTGCAGGCATAATAAGCATGGTCCTCCATATTGATTGGAGCACCCCAGAAAGCCATAATGGCATCACCCATATATTTATCCACAGTTCCCTTATAGTCAATAATGACTGTCGTCATCACTGACAGATACTCATTCAGAAGGTGAACAAGATCTTCAGGACTCAAAGCTTCTGACAGAGTAGTAAATCCCCTGATATCAGAGAAGAATACAGTGATTTCCTTTCTAGATCCTCCCAATGCAATCTTGTCAGGGTCCCTCAGAAGCTCATCCACGACATCCTTGGATACGAACTTGGAGAAAGTATTTCTGATGTACTTTACGTTTTCTTCTTCAGTTAGAATTTTATACCCGATAATTCCTACAAAGATGAAGGATATGGTAATCAGAGGTGTTGTGAGTGGAATAATGAAATTAAATTTATGAAATAATGTAAATGCCAGGACCAGATAAATGACGCTCATAAAAAACCAGAGTCCAAAACTTGAGGCAGTATGCAGTCTGTGCTGCAGAGCACCCACAGTAAGACCGAAAAACAGGATCAGAAAAAGATTCAGAAACTTGGAACTTTCTTTGATGAAGTCCTGATTCAGTATTGTATTCAGAGTATGAGCATGGTGTTCTATTCCGGACATTTCCCCGTGAGGCGAAAGGTGTGTATCTTTTGCGGCTCCAATTCCTGTTGCATAATACATAGCGATCAGAAAGATAGTGTTTTCAAACTGTGAGGCAGTTTCTTCAGTCCAGTCATTTGCCACATCATAAAGATCTTCATCCTGAAATGAATACAGTGCCCCTACAAAGTTGATCAGCATCTGACCGTAATAATCAATCGGAATGACAATTTCTCTTTCAGAATTCGGAGAATACATAATATCTTTTCCGTTGATCTTCTTTTCGGGGATATTTTTTATTTTAATATGTTTTCCCATCACCACTTCTGTATCCTTGACGACATCCACTCCGTAATACGCACATACGGTAATGAGATCGATGGAAGGATAATACTCAGTTTCGCGGTTCGGCCCGTGACCTTTCAGTTTGGCTAAAAGAGGCATTCTCCTGTTGCTGATTCCTTCTTCTTTGTTGATATTTGCAAATCCAAGACCGCTCACCTTTGAGGCAATCGGTGCAACCGGAGGGACAGCCAGTTCAAGCCAGGCAATTCCTTTGTCTTCAGGATCTACTACATTTTTCAGTTTATATTTTCTGAGAATTTCCAGTCTTTCTTCAAAATGAACTGTAGATGCTTTTGAAGAAGAATCTGTTTCGACGGAATAGTCAAGGAGGACGTTCTTTGAACCGGTCAATGCGTCTGCCATTGCCTCGACTTGGCCGTTCTGTTTGTAGTCTATGAAGAAAATATCGAAAAAGAGCCAGTTGGAAGTTTTCTTGAATGCCTTAATTATTTTTGCATATTCCTGCCATTTGATCGGCCACTGCAGTTTGTTGACAGTCTCAGTCTTGATCCCGATAATTCGAATATCCTTTCTGGCATTTTCAGGAGGATCAAATTTCTCCACAAAACCCTTTCCGTCCAGAGAAGAAGATCCTTTACCCTTTTTTCCTTTTGTGAGTCGGAATCTCCAGGAAACAGATGCTTCCTCTGCTGTATTGAACAGCGTCAAAACATTCATCGCAGAGAAAAATATCAGAGAAGATACAAAAGCAATCCATAAACTTCCTGCTACCTGACTGTTGGTCACCATTTTTGAAATGCACTTGTAGGATGGGTATGCGGAAAGCAGAAGCATCATTAGACTGATTTCCAGAATGGTCAAAAAATTTGCAGACTCTTCGTAGATTGGAGAGAATATGACTCCAAGTGATCCAATGACAGCAATACCAAGTGCAAGATACAGATTCAGACCAATATGAACGTTGTGCTTCTTATTTTTTTCCGACATTTTTCCCTCTCACACAGGCTTGTTTAATTTCTTTTGCAAATGCAGTCAAGCTTTGTTTGCAGCCTTCAGCAGAATTTCCCTGAAGTTCAATGATTCTTTGTACTGCTGATCCGATGATTACCCCATCTGCAAAACCGGATACAAATTCTGCCTGTTCAGCGTTGGAAATTCCAAATCCGGCAGAAACGGGAATACCGGACATCTTTCTGACCGTCATTATTTTCTCTTTCAGTTTTGGATCAAAATCTCTTCTTTCTCCTGTAACTCCGTACGAAGTTACAAAATAAATGAACCCTGACGCATTGTCTGAAATCTGTCTGATTCTCTCTTTATGTGTTGCCAGTGTAATGAGCTGGATCAGAGAGATTCCTACTTTGTCTGCAGCCTCTCTCACGTTATGAAAATCATGAGTATCAAATGGAAGATCTGGAATGACTATTCCCTGAACGCCAAGTTCAGATACTGTATTCAGGAAATTTTCAATCCCTACCCTCTGAATCGGGTTGTAATAAGTCAGATACAGTAAAGGTATATTCGGATGTTTTTTATGAATGACCTCAGTGGCTTTGTACACAAGCTCCATTTGAAAAGGAGTATGATCAAGAGCCCTTCTATAAGATTTCTGAATGACAGGCCCGTCAGCAATCGGATCTGAAAATGGAATACCCAGTTCCAGAATATCCGCTCCTCCGTCAATCAGTGCATCCGCCCAATGTACGCAGTCATGAAAACTCGGATCCCCCAATGAAAAATAGGGGATAAAAAGAACCTCATTTTTTGAAAACATTTCCTGAAGTTTCATACGATGTCCTTTCTGAGTCTCTGCACTTCTGCCACATCTTTATCGCCTCTTCCCGAAAGACAGATGATCATAGTTTTCTTTTTGCCGAGTTTCTTTGCGATTTTTTTTGCATAGGCGAATGCATGGGATGATTCCAATGCAGGAATGATTCCTTCCAGTTTGCAGACCTCGAGAAATGCATCGAGTGCTTCCTCATCCGTGACACTCACATACTTGACTCTTTTGGTTTCTGAGAGATAGGCATGTTCAGGCCCGACTCCGGGATAGTCAAGTCCGGCAGAAATGGAATGAGCAGGGACTACCTGTCCATCTTCATCTTGAATCAGAAGGGTTTTTGTTCCATGAAAAAATCCCGGTTTTCCAAAGGTGATTGTCGCAGAATGTTCTCCTGGAGCAGTTCCTCTTCCGCCTGCCTCCACACCGTAAAGCTCCACAGACTTGTCATTTAAGAATCCATAAAACATTCCAATTGCGTTTGAACCCCCGCCCACGCAGGCAACGACTGCATCAGGAAGTTTTTTACGGGCAGCCTTAAACTGTGCTTTGGATTCTTTTCCTATCAGACTTTGGAAATCTCTGACAATTGTCGGGAATGGGTGAGGTCCGATCGCTGAACCTACAATATAATGAGTATTTCCTACATTCAATGCCCAGTCTCTCATTGCTTCACTTGTAGCATCCTTTAGAGTCGCAGTTCCTGAACTCACTCCGATCACTTTTGCTCCGAGCATTTTCATTTTAACAGCGTTCAGTTCCTGCCTTCTGAGATCTTCCGTTCCCATATAGACAACTGTTTCCAGTCCAAAGAGAGCTCCTACAGTTGCAGTGGCCACTCCATGCTGTCCTGCACCTGTTTCTGCAATGATTCTTTTCTTTTTCATTGCAAGAGCCAAAAGCCCCTGTCCTACAGTATTGTTGATTTTGTGGGCACCGGTATGATTGAGATCTTCCCTTTTCAGAAATATCTCTGCTCCACCCCAGTTTTTAGTAAGCCTTTCTGCATAGGTCAGGATGGAAGGTCTTCCAATATAATTCTTCTGGTAGTACAGAAGTTTTTTATTAAATTCCTTGTCTTTTTTCAGCTTATTGTATGTATCTTCGAGCTGAAACAATGCCTCTGTCAATATCTCCGGAGCGTATCTTCCGCCGTATTCACCGAAATAACCCTGATTTTTATCAAACGAATGGACATTCATATTCTAAGGACAAATTTTCACAGAGGAAAACTATTGCAATAAGCAAATTTGAGTAATTTTGCCCTCGATTTTTATCTATTTTTCTTGCTTTGTCTGCTGTCAGGCGGCAGAGCAGTTTAATATATATAAACTTGACTGATTTTCCCTCAAAAGTAATCTGGTAATTGATTTGGATTATTTGTTTCAGTTTGATTATTTTCTCAAGAGTATTCGTGTTTCTGCCTTTCTCCTGAACTTATCTTTAAAAACAAAGAAATTTTATAATATATTTTTCAAATAAATATTGAATTTATCTTTATAAGCTCCAGTCAAAAAAAATTTAAGGACATTCATTATGAATATTTATGTAGGAAACTTATCTTACGAAACCACTGAGAGCGATATAGCTGCTATTTTTGAAACATACGGACAAGTCAATTCTGCCAAGATCATTACTGACAAATACACTGGTCAATCCAGAGGAATCGGTTTTGTGGAAATGGACAACAAAAAAGAAGCTCTTGCTGCGATCAGCGATCTTAACGACAGAGAACTGAAAGGCCGCAATATGAAGATCAATGAAGCTCAACCCAGAAAAGACTTCAACGGCGGCGGAAGAAATAATTTCAGCCGTGGAAGAAACTACTGATTATCTGAAAATTCTGCGGAATTTTCATTATATACAGAGAGCAGATCTTATCTGCTTTCTGTAATGAACAGAGTGCCGTATGCTTCACATTGAGGCGATTTCCATTACTTCATAAGATCGCTCCTTCTTCAACAGTCTAACCAGTACAAGCTCTCTCTGATTTACCAACAAGTCTAACACTCATTTTCCCCAGTACTGAAATGCAGACCAGTAGAAACGGGAAGACAGATCAAGATCCTTGAATTTGACAGTATTATAAGATTCCTTATAAGTTTTTTCCCATTCTTTTCATTCTCAACCCTCACCTCTTTTATTAGCATCTCGTTACCCACAAACACATTTCCAGCAGGTACTTTTGAACCTATCCCTTGCTTGCGGCACATATTCTCTGCTCCCTGAGTAGCGGTAAGACCTGAAGAAGTGAATCCGGGATGTTACCGTCAGGTGGGAATGCTGTAGCCAGTCTATAAAAATGTCCCGACGACTGAGGTGGAGCCGGGAGGTTCTGTAACTGAAACAATTCCTGCGAAAAAAGACTCATTTACAGAAAAAATTATGGAAAGACCTGCTTACAAATCCTGCAGTTACAATGGAGATATTCTTTTCTGCAAGGAAATTCCCCCGTCTTATAAAGACATTACAGTAGTCATTGACTACCCGGCTTACAATAAGACAATCTCCACTCCGGAAGTCCGAAAGACAATTCTGAGACCGACACTTGTAGAACCGGAAAGACCTGACATTCGGAATATACTGTGTCCTGATTTGGCAACTGTTCCTTTGATCAGACAGATGCAGAACAACTTGAAAAGACTGGGATACGATCCCGGAGCTGACAATGGAATTCTTTACAGATCCACAATGAATGCAATCAGAGATTATGAAATCAAAAACGGATTCAAAGCAGATGAAAGAAGCGGTGATGATTTTATAATGCAGAATACAGTAAATACTCTGGGAAAATAAAAACTTTTTGCAAATTCCTCTTGACCTTGCTGAGATTGAAAGAAGGAAAATGAAAACAGAGGGATTTGCTGTTTGGAAATCCGGAGAAGGAGAATCAAATGAAAGTAAAATACAGTCTTTCAGGAATGACTTGCGGGCATTGTGCAATGACAGTGCAGAAGATTTTTGCAAAGGAAGGAGTTCAGGCTTCTGCGGATTTTAAGAACGGAACAGTCGAATTAGAATCAGAAGCAAATGAATCCGTTCTTTCCTCAGTAAAGGTAAACTTGGATGAAGAAGGATATTCTTTAGGCTCGAAAGTTTAATATGGAAGAGGCGAAACCGAAAGAAGAGCTGACTCTTGATCTTTTCGGAATGACCTGTGCCAACTGTGCACTCAGAATCGAAAGAGGTCTTTCCAAACTTTCCGGTATGGAGGAAGCCAGGGTCAATCTTGCCAGAGAGACTGCATTCATCCGTTTCAGTTCAGATCTTTCGCAGGAAGAGATTCTTGCAAAGGTGGAAGATCTGGGATATAAAGCATCCGTTCATAATGAAAACAGCATAAAGACTGCAGAGGATGAGCACAGAAAGGAATTTCAGCAGCTGAAACTTCGTTTCCTGTTATCAGCACTTTTTTCATTGCCTCTCCTTTATTCAATGGTTTCGCATTTTCCTGCTCTTTCTTTTCTGCCGGCACCCGGAATTCTGATGCATCCCTGGATTCAGTTTCTGCTGGCTGCACCTGTGCAGTTCTGGATTGGTTTTTCTTATTATAAAGGAGCTTATCATGCTCTGAAAAACAAATCAGCCAATATGGATGTGCTTGTCGCTCTGGGAACATCGGCGGCATTCGGATACAGCCTCATTTCGAGTATTTTCTCCGGTTCCGCGAACGGAGATATTTTATATATACAAAATAATTCTCATGCGATACATTCCGGTTTTCCGCCTCTTTATTATGAAACGTCTGCAGTTCTGATTACTTTTCTGATTGCCGGAAAATGGATGGAAACCGCAGCCAAGGGAAAAAGTTCAGATGCAGTGAAAACTTTGTTGAGTCTGAAGGCAGAAAACGCAAGGATTAAAAAGGGTGAGGAGTGGACGCTAGTCCCTTCTGAATATCTGAAACCCGGTGATCTGTTTCTTGTCAAGCCCGGTGAAAAAATTCCTGCGGACGGGACTGTTCAGGAAGGATTCAGTGCAGTGGATGAATCAATGCTGACTGGAGAGAGTATCCCATCTGAAAAAACTCTGCAGAGCAAGGTGATGGGCGGAACGGTAAACGGAAGTGGTGTCCTTACAGTCAGAGCAGATCGAACAGGAAATGAAACACTGCTTGCTTCTATCATTAAAACTGTAGAAGAAGCATTGTCTTCAAAAGCCCCCATTCAGAAAATTGCAGATCGTATATCCGCTTACTTTGTTCCAGTTGTTGTGCTGATATCTGTTCTGGATTTTATTCTTTGGTTTGTGTTCATTCATCCGGGGAATTTTGCAGGTGCATTGGAAAAGGCAATTGCAGTGCTTGTGATCGCCTGTCCTTGTGCTCTCGGACTGGCAACACCTGTTTCTCTTCTTGTAGGAACAGGGAAAGCCGCATCTCATGGAATCCTGTTCAAAAATGCAGAGACCCTCGAATCTGCAGCGTCTCTTCAGACGATTGCATTTGACAAGACAGGTACACTCACTGTCGGCAGGCCCGAAGTCACTGACTTCATTTTTTTCGGAGATGAGAAGTCAGTGATTCTCTCCAAAGCAGCATCTGCAGAATCAATGTCGGAGCACCCTCTGGCAAAAGCAGTCATCCGCTTCGGTACTGAGAACTCTGCCGTCA
>JBPOJG010000203.1:0-10831 GCA_052033835.1 Spirochaetota bacterium | reverse complement strand
TGATGACAGCAATGATGCTGACCAGCCGGACGATGATTGATTTTTAAGTTGATCTTAAGGTGCAGAGCACTTCAAGCAGAGAGCGGAATACGGAGCATTTGTCCCGCCGTTCTCTGTTTGAAAAGTATTCCTGCATCACAGATTACCTGAGTCAGAGATAAAAAGACCCGAAGATCACTTCACCCGTTCCGCAATCACAAAGTCCCGCCCTGTCCCCTGACTCTCCGGCTTTTGCTTTTTCTTGGTAAGTATAGGCACGCGCCTTGAAATATAAAAGTCCAAGCCTTTTATTGTAATTTCATCTTCATTCAATTTACCTTCCAGAACCGCTTCTTTGAATGCCTTCGTAAATGCACCATTCTGCCATTCCTTGTGCTCAAGCGATACTTCGTATTGCGAAGAAGAGGAAAAAACCACAAATCTTCTGTTTGGATCATTCGCTTCATTTAAAAACCGAACAAAATTCAGTCCGTTTGCAGAGAGACTTCCGGAATAACAGGCATCTACAAAAAGGATGACCTTTCCTTTGATATTGGACAATTGAGCCATCAGTTCTGAACCTGAAAGTCCAGTAGCATCCTGTTCTTCGGGACTGGCACTATAGTCATGAGGCAGAAAATAAAACATATTGTCTGCATCGCTTCTTCCATGTCCAGATAGAAAAATCATGGAAAGATCCTCTGGTTTAGCGCGATTTCGAATTTCCTTAATCAGATACAATATTTTAGCTCGTGTTGCCTTATCATCCGTCAGAAGGTATTCTTTATCTGCATTGACTTTTTCATATACCGTTCCTTCCTGCTTTTTCATTATGCTGAAAAAATCTTTTGCGTCTGAAACAGAATAATTCAGAGTACGTACATTTTTATCATCTTTATAATGACCGACTCCGATCGAAAGAAGATGAAGATTCGGTTTTTTATCTGAATCCTTTTTCCCTAACAGTTGAATTCTTGTCGGATCACTTGGTCCTTTTTCAGTGACTGCCACAATCGAGATTTCCATTACTTTCTTCTCAGGAATGTCCAGTTTAAAATCAAAGTCTTTTGTATCCTCCTTTTCATCAGGAGAAAATTTTACTTGGACAGTCTTTACTAAACTGTCATTTATACGCACCTGAAGTTCCTTCACAGGAAGTTCAGAGGGTGACCTGATCGACGTAATAATTTCTACAGAATCTCCTGTCACCGCAGACTTGTCAGCGGGGGAACGGATCTTCACTACAGAAGGAAGGGACTTTTCCACCGGAAGATCTTCTTTCTGCCTAGGCTTTTCTTTATTTGCCGAAATAATCGCCTTTTCCGTTTCTCCGAACTCCAGTATCTTATTTATAATATCCGGTCTATAAAATGTATCCCTGAATTTTCCTACCGAAAAGAAATCAGATTCCTTATCTTTTCCTCGGTTAATATGCCATCCGATCAGATCCTCTCCGTTTTTAGATGCATCATAATATCCCTCCGGTGTCCAGATTACCCAGCGTTTTTTATCTGAATGAGGGAAAAAAGCAAGAAGTTCTTTCCCGTCTTTTGCTTTGAAATATCGAATCGTCCCGTCTGCAAATGCACCGATCACAAACCTTCCGTCTAGAGAAAGATTCAATGCCCATAAAACACTCTGAACAGGAATATTCCAAATCTCTTTACAGGAAGAACTGAAAAAACGCATCGACCATTCTGTACCCAGTGCAAATCCTGAACCATCCCTTTTTACTGCAAGGCTTCTGGACTTTTCATTCTGTCCCAGAACAATGGGACTTCCGTTGCAGGAAGGAGTGTAGGAATTGTACCAGTTTTCGATTTTAATTTCATCATGATCCAATAATGGAGAATTGAATGATTTTGTATTCTCAGTAAATGCAGATGAATTTCCATTTGAGGATTCTGAAAGAAGGGTTCGCTCAGTCAGCGAAAATAAAGCTTTGTCTTTTCCCATAAATTCATATGCAAATTGAAATTTCTGATCAGTGTCCGAGATGGAAAAGGTTTCTCCAATACCTCTGTAATCCGGTATTTCAGGACCTCTGCTGAATTCCATTCTTCCGTTTCCATTCAGCTGTCCGATTCTGGGATCACCTGCTCCGAAGAATACCCCTCCTTTTCCGTCAGGAAGAATCTGCATAATTGTAGTCTGGGATACAGGATATTCTGTCGGTCTGCCTTTTCCAAGTTCAGGAAATTTCAGAATATTGGAAATATCCATTCCTTTCACAGAATCAAATGTTCTGTAACGTCCGCCTGCAAAAAGACTGTCGCCTGAATAGACTACAGTACTGAGTGTTCCTTTCGTTACCGAAGATGTGTCCGGAGAAAAAAAATGTTCCAGTCTGTTTTTATCAATTTTGTATATATCCAGTCCCTTGGAATCAGAATACCCGACAGCAATATTTTTTCCATTCGGTGAAAACGCCAGTCCGAACGGTTCCTTTCCCGATTTGGTCTGTATTCTGCTTTCCGGTTTTATAACTTTTTCCGCGTGAGTTCTGTCAATTTTATACAGTCGGATATTCCCGTCATTGCATGTGGATGCGAGAATCAGTTGCCCGTTTTCACCGGATTCAGAATAAAACTCACTCCAGTAACTGTCAGCTTTGTAATCCCTGTCCTCAGCAAACAGTTCATACTTGTCCTTTATTTTCTGATAAATCCGAAGGCCCTTCCCTGCTTTTAAATTGACCGAGAGATATTCTCCATTCTTTGAAAAAGAGATATGCAGTATCCTCTGCTCCAGTCCGGAAATCGAATACAGCAGATTTCCTGTACTGACCTCAAAGAAATATATGGAATTTGACAATCCGTCTTTTGATGTCCATCCTCCAGTCGCAAGAACTGTTCCTTCCGGATTCAGTGCGACTGCATACAGTCTTCCCTCATTTCCATCCCCGACCGGCGGACGAAAAACCCGGATGAGTTTCGGCTGGGACTGATCCTTGACTGAAGAATTTATATCTGAAATATCCCACATTCGAACCGTCTTATCATCTGATGCAGATGCCAAAACCCTCAGTTTTGCATCTGTTGAAATTCGACTGATCATCGCAGTGTGCATGCCTGTTTCAATTCTGAGAATCGGTTTTGCAGAAACACCGCTCTTTGCTTCTTCAGTAAAAACAGGAAGACAGGACGATGCAGAAAAAAGAAAAATCATCATCAAAGACTGAGCTAGAAATAGTTTTATCGAAACCATATGCCAATTGGGGCATATGGAAACAGAATGTCAAGCTTTCAGTTTTTTCTTCAAAGCTTTCAAAAGTTTCTGATTGGCCTCAGCAGTTTTCATCTTTCTGTCAAAGTCTCCCGTGGTTTTAGTGAATACAAGGGTTTCAGGAGAAGTTCTTCTGTCCGTAACATGAGTCATATTGCAATTATAATTATCCATCTGCCTGTGCAGATGACTTCTTCTGTTCTTTGAGACAGTCATCTTGAGTATTTTCAGATCGGGATCCTGCATAAACTGATTTAAGGACTGACAGTCCCTGCAGGTGCAGGGAATCACAGTCTTCTGTTTCCAGTCTGAAGGTTCCTTAGGAGAAACTGATTTTTCCTTCAGAATTTCAATGCAGTATTTTCCCAAACGCTGAAGAGACACTGATTTTTTTAAAACCGGTTTATCTATCCGAAGAAGAGCCGGAGCAAGCAGTTTTTCAGCAGGATATATTTTAGGATATTTTATAAAATGACTTACCATTTTTTCTATAAATTCATCTGAATCCAGAAAAACAAAGGACAGAATCACAGAATGAATACCGTCCGGTGAGAAATTTTCAATTCCGCCCAATTCGAAACCTTCCTCTCTGAATTCGCCTCTCCGTTTTTCATTTTTCTCAGAAATTTTTCTGTCAGTCTCAGACAGGGCAGAAAGAAACTCTTTCGAAAGATCCCTGCAGACAGTCAGACTTTTAGGATTTTTTTCTGCCGACTGAACAATGCAGAACAGAATCTCGGGAAAACCCGTTTTCAGCCTCTCTGCATCGGCCTTCACAAAAAGTTTAAGCTCAGTCTGAAATTTTTCAATTCCATGATGATATAATGATTCAGATATAATTTTCGCAGAACTCCTTCTGTATTCAACGGAAAGAACTTTGCGGAAAAAACGTTTTGTCAGATCTGCATCAGACAGAATATTCAGAATGCCAAGCATCTGATTGTGCAGAGCCGTCGAGTCCCAATAAACATCCGGCTTCCACTCCCCGATAATTTCATCTGCAAAAGAAATAAGATCTTTTTTTTCAAACTGAGAAGATCGGAGTTTCACGTATTTGAAAAGAAGAGGAACAGATGCATCTATGCTCAGACTTTTTGCCAGAACAGAAAAATGATCTTTCTTCTTCCAGAGCACAACAGCAGCTTTCCGATACCATAGATCTACGGTTGCTCCCGCATTCCCGGTATATTCGTTTTTTACTTTTTCATCGGCCTCACCTGCACCAAAAGGTTCTGAAGAAAAAACTTCAGACTCTTCTAAATACATCTCACCGAAAGGAACTGATTTTCCTTCTGAATCAAACCAGCAGCGGGCAGCCAGAACAGAATCGATCATACCGCCCACTTCATCATTTTCTTCATCGAAATATTCATTATAATCTAATTCCAAATTATGAATTTTATTTAAAGTAACCAGAGCCAGATGAGCAGAATACCCTGTTTTCAGAGCAGCCTGAAAGAGGATCTCCGTCTTCAGAATATCTGAATTTTTCAGAGCATTCTTCGAGAAATTTTTTTCTGTATACTGATGTTTCAGAAGAAGGAAAGCCTTGTCAGTCTTCATTTTTGCTTTTCTCAGAAGAGCTTCTGCATGAACACTCTGATAAGACAGACTTTGCAGATCGGGCTGAAGGATGCTGTCTGCCATTGTGAGATTGTAAATCAGACAGAGCCTGACTCCCTTTTTTATTTTTTTGACCTCATGCTCACAGTCCGCATAAAACGCAGCATAACCTGCCTTGTACTGATATTTTCTGCTGCTGAAAGAAATCTTCTCTGTCTGATCATCATGTTTTATCATCAGATCTCCTCCTGTATGCACTGAAGGAAGTGCAACAACCATTGTACCGAACATTTTATCTTCTTTTTCTGTATCTCTGTGAGGGAGAAAAAAATCGCCCTCAGTGTACAGAAGGAGTTTGTAAAGACTGTAAGTAATTTTACTTTTCCCGAGTCCCAGCTTAACGGCGATTTCTGAAGCTGCCTTGTCCATAGAAGTTTTCCATTCAGGATTATTGACTGAAAACCTGTCAGGGTCAAGTTCTTTTGTACTTCGGACATTTTTATCGAGCAGAGTCTCTGTACCCTTTCCATAAGAGGCATCAGAAAAATACTGTTCCATATCCTGTATCTCTTTTTCCTGCAGAGGCAGAGAAATCTCGCCATAACCCTTTATCCGGATACCAGGCATACAGGTATCCAGAACGCCTGCAGTGCAGAAAGAACCTTTGCCTTGAATCCCGGCGATGTGCTCCAGAAGTTTTTCCATACAAATCCTTTGTCCCAGTCGAAAGAAGGGATGCTTATTTGGATAATATAAGAATCGAGTGAAATCTCTTACACATTTATTTTTGATTTTTTCAGGGATCAAAGCATCTTGACCTGATTGACTGGACGATTTTCATAATATTATGACTGCCAAGACAATCTCTCTGAAAGATCTGTATGCAAAGGATGAAAGTCTCTGGATTACGGAAAATGTTCAGCTTCTGCGCGAGGGAAAATTTTCCGAAGCAGACTGGGAACATATTGCGGAGGAACTCGAAATTATAGGAAAATCTCAGTTCAGAGAAGTATTTTCCAGAATGATTGAACTGTTTCTTCATCTGCTGAAATGGATGATGCAGAAAAATTACCGAGGGAGCGGCTGGGAAGTTTCCATTCAAAAGCAGAGAGATGAACTGAATGAAATTTTTTCGGACAGTCAGAATCTAAAAAAATATGCCGATGAAAACACTGCCCGCGCTTACGATAAAGCCAAAAGAAGAGCAAACCTCGAAACTGAAATTCCTGAAAATAAATTCCCAAAAGAACCTCCGTTTTCTTTGGATCAGGCAGTCGATGATGATTATTGGCCGGAAAACTGAGGGTTTTACTTTTTTTTAAAAAGTACTGGAAAAAAACAGTCTAACGGATATCATGCATCCTGCATTTACTGAAAATCATCCCGCAAACGGCGGATGTGTTTTTTGGACGAAGTTCCATTATCAGGAGCTGACAGTATTTGTAAGAATTTTAACTTAGGAGTTCGGAATGGGCATATTCGACAAAATCAAAGGGCAGTTCGTAGATGTCATCGAGTGGGTGGATAATTCCAGCGACACTTTAGTCTACAAATTTGACCGCAAAGACAATGAAATTAAAAACGGTGCACAGCTCACAGTCAGAGAGTCCCAAGTAGCAGTATTTGTAAATGAAGGAAAACTTGCAGATATTTACAAGCCTGGAAGGTATGAATTAACGACAAACAATATGCCGATCCTGACCACGCTGAAGAGCTGGAAACACGGATTCGACTCTCCATTCAAAGTAGATGTATATTTCATCAATACAAAAACTTTCACAGGACAGAAATGGGGCACAAAAAACCCGATTCCACTGAGAGATCCTGAATTTGGAGTCGTTCGTCTGCGTGCATTCGGTTCTTTCGGATTCAGAGTAGCTGATGTAGAAAAACTCTTCAAAGAAATTTCAGGAACAAATTCAGACTTCTCCATCGATGATCTGGATGATTCACTGAAGAGCCTTGTGATTTCAGAATTTACAGATGCACTCGGAGAACTGAAGATTCCTGCACTGGATCTCGCAGCAAACTACAAGGAACTGAGTTCCAAAATTTCCGTATTCCTGAATGAGGGATTCAAGGAAATGGGCCTTGAGGTTGCAAAGTTTCTGATCGAAAACATCAGTATGCCTCCGGAAGTGGAAGCTGCAATCGACAAGAGAAGTCAGATGAACGTCCTTGGAAATCTGGATCAGTATGCAAAATTTCAGGCAGCAAATGCAATGGAAAATATGTCACTGAACACTGGAGAAGGCGGCGGTATGATGAGCGGCGGTATGGGAATAGGTATGGGGATCGGTATGGCCAATATGGTGACCAATTCTCTGAACCCAGGCCAAAACCAGCAGCAGACTCCACCTCCACTGCCAAATCAGGTGGCGTTCTTTGTATCCATCGGGGGAGCGCAGCAGGGTCCTTGGAATCTGGATCAGATGAAAGCTGCAGTAATGCAGAATCAGATGAACAGAGATACATTGGTCTGGAAACAGGGAATGGCAAACTGGGCAAAAGCCGGTGATGTTCCTGAACTGTCCTCTGTTTTCGGAGCAGTTCCGCCTCCACTGCCGCCCCAAAACTGATTACAGGCAGAGCCTGTATAAAACATAGAAAGGTACATTAAAGGCGGGCTCTTCGGGATTTCCAAATGTGCGTCAGTTTCACAGCTTGCGGGGGTTGCAAAACCCCTCGCAAGTTTTGGAAGCGGCTAATCCTTCCGCCCTTTTTCTTGCTTTTTTAAAAGCAAATTATCGAATTAAATGATGATTGTAACTACGACGCAATTTTGGAAGCTGCTGCAAATTTGGAAGCTGCTGCAAATTTGGAAGCTGCTGCAAGTATGAAAACAGCTAGCTGCTGCGGTTACGCTGAGTAGCTGCAATCTAATTTAAATGTTTTTTCATTTCTTCAGGATAATTTGTAAATATACCGGCAACATCTGCTGTTTTCACTTTTTTCAATTCTTCTTCAGTATTTACAGTATATACAAAGACTGGAATACCCTTTTCCCTCGCTTTCAGAAACAGTTCAGAGCCGATTTCCTCCTGCGGCAGATTCAGACTGAACGCTTTCAATTCTTCACAGTCATTCAGGATACTTTTCTGATCAATTTTATCCGCTTTTTCTGAAAGGCAGGAGATTCGGATGTCCTGATCTGTCTTTCGAATCCTGTTCAGTATTTCAGAATCAAATGAAGAAATAATGACGTTCTTTTTTATATTAAATTCATATACAGTATCCAGAACTTTTTTCTCAATTCCCTCTCTGCTGAAATCTTTTTCAAAAGCAGAAGACTTGATTTCAATGTTCATCGAGATATTCTGATTTTCTGCAATAAGTCTGCATACATCCTGAAGAAGCGGAACCCTTTCATTCGGAAAATTCCTGCTGTAGATATATCCTGCACCAAGTCTTTGAATAAGTTTATAGTCCATTTCGTTCACAGGACCAATACCGTTTGTAGTCCTGTCCAGAGTATCATCATGGATAACGGCAATTTTCCGGTCCCGCGTGAAAGTAACATCCAGCTCAATCCAGAATCCGCTCAGTACCGCAGCACGAAAAGCGGACATCGTATTTTCAGGATAATGACCACTGACACCTCTGTGAGCAAAAATAATCAAAGGACTAAAGCCAGGCGTTCTTCCTCTTGCTTTTCTTCAGATCGCGGATAGTATCCACTGTCGGAGAAAGCCAGTCATCAAGAAGGGGCAGCTTATCAGAAGTCCCTTTGAATGAAAGATCCTTATTGTAATTTGCTATTTCAGTTACAGTATTTATTTTTCTGGCAGTTTCAATTGACTTCCAGTAGTGCTTCAGTGCCTGTGCAGTATTGCCTTTTCTTTCGTAAATTGCACCAATATTATTATAGACAGCAATTAGAGTCTGATAGATTTCCTGATGATTGGATTCTTCCGGAACAGGCAGAGATATAGCCGCTTCCTTTTCCTCAAAATCCTCTTTTATCTTTAAGTAATTTCCAAGACTCGCATTCAGCTGTTCAGTGTAATAAAATGAGTTTGCACGGGCAAGCATAACATTCGGATTTGTAAGAGTATCTTCCTCGCCCATATTTGCCAAATTGGAAAGTGCTGTCTCATACTCAGAATTCATATAATTGATCCAGGCAGTATAATAGTAGAGTTCTCTTCTTTTTGACTGATCCTGTAGATTCGCTTTTATTGCATCATCAAAATATTTAACGGCACTGTTCAGCTCACCTCTTCTTTCCTTTTCAATGTCAGTCATATTCCCGAGGCTTTTTTCAGGATAAACCTTTCTGGCAGGAAACTCGTCTATTCTGTCTGAACGGTTCAAAAGTGCTGATCTTAAATAGACAATCTTTCCCTGATTGAAGTAGATTCTTCCGACATCACCTCTGATCAGAGTTTCATCCTCTTCCTTATTCCCGAATTTTTTGTTATATGCATTATAACGCATCAGCGCATTGTTCAGCAGTTTTTCAGCCTCTACATTATTGTCTATACGCATATAATGTTCAGCCATTTCCATAACTGCAAGATAATGAGCGGGGTCATAACTTGCGGCCAGTTCAAACTGCTTCAGTGCCCTCATAGATTCATTCTTTTCTATGTAGTATCTGCCTCTCTGATAATACTGCTCTGCGTATTCGTCACCCTTGACTTCCACTCCATCCTGTTTTTCGGATTTTTTAAATGCAATATTCAGTATATGCACAATATTGTCATCGATATCCATATTCGATACTTGGTCTTCAGGAGTGACATTATATTTGATTCTGATCTCAGTCGGATCCAGATCTATATAAAAAGCTGCCAGTTTTGTAAGCGTAAACAGAGACAGATCATCTTCAATGTTCAGATCATTTCTGATGATTCGATGATGATTGAGTACGAACTGCGGGTTTCTGTCTTTTCTCCACATTTCGATGTAAGTGCTCAGCAGACCGCCGTGTCCTGTCGGATTCTTAGGATGGGCCTCAATGATCTTATTGTAATAGGATGCAGCTTTTCCGTAATTCGTCGCATTGTAATACATTTTTGCGAGACCGGCAGTTGCATCCACGTTTGTCGGATCGCCTCCGTCAGTAAATACAAGTTTGAAGTAATTTGCAGCGAGAGTGTCGTTCTTATACTTCATCCGGTATTTTTCATCATTCGTGTTGAATGAATGAAATTTTCCTAAATTGATATAAGTCTGATTGTCGTGCTTTTTATAATACAGCCTGGATGCTATATACGCACCTGCTTTATGAATTGTTCTCTCTCTCTTGTCCTGTGCAGTGAGTTTCATCAGATCCAGCTTCAGCTGATCCTTGAGATCAATGCTTCTTCCTGCCATTTCGAGTTTTGAATTGTCCCAGAAGGAACCTTTTGCGAGTTCAATGTACGGAACTTCTGTTCTCTCCGTCCAAGAGGTTTTTCTCGCATCTGTTTCAGCACCGAAATCAGGAGATACTTTTCCGAAGAGTTTTTCAAAAGCCTCATCGTAAAGACCTATTTTCATATAGGCCATTCCATACTCATTCAGATAGTCCAGATCATTTGGATTGATTTTTTCGCCTTTCTGAAAATACCATTCCGCCTTGTCCAGTTTCTTTCTTTTCTCTTCGGGATTGGATTCCAGACCGGCTTTCTTGATCTGCTCCAGTCCATCTTTGTAATTTGAAGCAGCCATGAGAGGTTTATACGCATATTTATAACCGGAAATCAGACCGGTAATCGCCAGAATTCCAGCGGCAGCAGCAAGAGCAATTCTCTTGACATACTGTCTTCTCTCATACTCACCCTGCTTTGTAAATATCGGATCCGATGCAATGATCGGGATGCCCTTCTCGGAATACAGTCCGGAAGAATCATACATTTCGACCGGTCTTCCCAGTCTTTCAGAAAGGTACTGAGCAATATCCTCAGGTTTCTGCTGCGTCTTGATCAGATCCAGAAGATCTGTCTTTTCTTTTCCGTTCAGTTCCTCTGAAGTAATTTCAGTGATGATTGTACGATTCAGTTTAGGAGGATAATGCAGAATATCCTGCTGAATGACATCAAGCTCTTCATATGAAAGTTAATGCTCTCTTACAGGATAA